>JBOIDL010000013.1:0-35692 GCA_050740435.1 Gammaproteobacteria bacterium | reverse complement strand
CCCGATCCCGCCTGGGTGCGAAAGCCTTGATTGAGCGCTGGGAACAAGGTCAAATAGATGTCGTCATTACTACCAGCAGCGAGGGCTTGCGTAATCTTTTTGATATCATGGGCGAACGGCAAGATCTGCTGCTCGGGTGCGCGATCGCGGTGATGAACGAACGCATGGCGGTTTATGCACGAGAACTGGGCTGTACGCACTCGATCGTGGCTGCGGACGCGAGCGATGCCGGTCTGCTCGCTGCGCTCGTGGCGTGGCGCACTGGATTGAAAGCGACAAAGGGCCGGACGACAGAATCGAAGGCGCAGCCTAACGAGAACGGATAATGGAAAAAGACGAACCCCTCGCGCCGCTCCTCCCTCCGGACGAGCCGCAAACCGACGAGCCCACCGTCGAGACCCGTCCCGAACCGAAACCGCAAGGACCCTGGCCTACACGCATCCTGGTCGTGCTCTTCGCGGTGGCCGCCGCCGCCACGTTCAAGTGGTGGCGTTACGATTACACGCCGGCCATCCGGCACTACGACAATCAACTGCAAGACTTGAACGCGCGCATCGACGCGCTGCGCGCTGACATCGGGGCCGTCGGCGGGAAAAACACGGAGAGCGCCACCTTGATCGAGGGCCTTCAGCGCGAGCAGAAATCGCTCGCGCGCACGCTCGGTAATCTCTCGCTGCAAAAGCCCAATAGCGTCGAGGGCCTGGCATTGGCCGAGGTGGAATTCCTAATCGCAACCGCACAACACCGCCTGGATCTGGCGCACGATGTTCCCATGGCGCTCACTGCGCTAGAAACCGCCGACGGGCGCTTGCACCGGCTGGACAGACCGGACTTAAAGAACGTCCGCGAGCAGTTGGTCAAGGACATGAATTCGCTGCGCGCGGTCCCGATGATCGACGTTTCCGGTATCGCGCTCTATTTAGGGGACATCATCGGCCGCAGCGACGATCTCCCCTTCAAGGCCGAGCTCGCGGCGCCGGCGCCGGCGGCGCAGCCGGTGAAGTCCCCCGAAATCGATACTTGGACGGACCTGGCCAGCGCTATCTGGAACGATCTAGCGAACCTGGTATCGATAAAAGAAATGGACACCCGCGATCCGTTCTTGTTCGACGCCGCCTTTCGCCGCTTAGTGCAACAGCATTTACGGCTGGACCTTTTTAATGCGCGGCTCGACGTTCTGCACCGCGACACGAAAAACCTACGCGCCGCAATCGAGAGTTTATCCGAAGTGCTTACCCGCTATTACGACACCGATGCCGAAACGGTGTCCAGCTTGCTCGCTAAACTCAACGAATTTCACGCATTGGAACTGAAATCACCATTGCCTGACATCTCGGGGTCCATGAGAGCGATCCGCGACTATATCGTGGCCCAGAAACAAGGTCTTCCGGTGCCGGCGGACAGCTCTCATCCGGCCGCTTCCTCACCCCAAATGCCGGCCCCACCGGGGGAGGCTAGCGCCTCGCCGGCCGAGGCTAAAGGTCAAGGGGCGGAACAGGCGATCGAGGCCGAGCAGCCACGGCAATGAGATCGCTGTTCCTCTGCTTGCTGGTGCTGCTTGCGGCGGTGATCGTCGCGCAAGTCTCGAGCGAGGACCCGGGCTACGTGGTGATTGGCTACCACGGCCGTTTGCTGAGAACCAGCGTCAACTTTTTTGTGTTCCTGATCGGATTATTGGCCGTCACGCTTTATTTATTGCTGCGCGTGCTCGCGAAGCTCCGGTCCGCGCCCCGGCGTCTGTTCGACTGGAGCCACACTCAGCGCAGCGGCAAGGCGCAGAAAGCCCTGGTGAACGGCGTAATGGCGCTTGCCGAGGGCGACTGGGAACGCGCCGAGGGAACGTTCAGCCGCAATGCCGCGACCAGCGAGTATCCACTGGTTCACTATTTGGCGGCCGCGCAGGCCGCGCATGCTCAGCGCGCCTGGACACGCCGCGACCAATATCTTCGCCTCGCGCAGGAAACCGGCCCCCAAACACAGCTCGCCGTTGGGCTTACCGAAGTCGAGCTGCAACTGCAACAAGGCCAATGGGAGCAAGCGAAAGCGACTCTGCTGCGGCTGCGCGCGATCAATTCTTCGCATCCTCGGGTACTGAAACTTTCGCTTCGGCTCCTTACGCAGATGCAGGATTGGCGGCAGCTATTGGATTTATTGCCTGCACTCAAACAGCGTAAGGTCTGTAGCGCGGAGGAAATCTTAGCGCGCCAAACCGATGCCCATGCGGGACTGCTGGCCAATGCCCAGGACGCGGCCGCGCTCGAGACCGTCTGGTCCCGGATCCCGAACACTCTGCGCCGCCACCCCGCGATCATCGAAGCCTACGCCGCTCGCGCACAGGTCTTCGGCCAAGGATCCAAGGCCATCCCCCTGATCCAAAAAGCTCTTAAGAGCGATTGGGACCCGGCGCTGGTAAAACGTTACGGGCTCATGGCGAGCGAGGACTTAGCTGCGCAGATCAACGCGGCCGAAAAATGGCTGGGCAGCCATGGCGACGATGCAGCGCTGTTGCTCAGCTTAGGCAGGCTCTGCTTTAAGAGCGAGCTTTGGGGCAAGGCCTGTTATTACCTCGAGGCATGCATCAAACACAACCCGGCACCTGAAGCGTATTGGCTCCTGGCGGAAACGCTGGACCATATCGGGGATCCCGACCGTGCGACCGAGCATAGACGCCTCGGTTTGGAAATGGCGACCCGCGAGGCCGGAACGCCGCTACCGGTAGCAAGCGAAAATTGATCGTCTAAGAGATTGTGAAGAAATCGTCGCGAGCGAAGGAAGCTCGCGTTCCGCCGGAGCGCAGGACCGTTTCGCCGGGAGCGAAACGGCGCGCAAGCCCCCGAAGGGGCGAGTCCCACGGATGGGACGAGCAACCGGAGTGTATATTGAAATACATGAGGATTCCGAGCACCGCCGGAACGCGAGATCTCGAGCGCAGTAGATTTATTCACAAGCTCTAAGGTTGGCTCCTGCTGCTATTTAACCAACGCAACAGCGGCGCCCACTGCTCGCGATCTTGCAAGGTTGCGGAGCGCGCGAACTCGAAGATACTCAGCCCCCGGTCGGCCGCGCGAACGTAGTTTTGGCTCGCTCGCATGACCGCCAGGCAGGGTAGCTTGTGTCCGTCGGGAAGCCGCAAGGTCTCAAGGTACTCGGAGAGGCTCAGGGCCGCGAGCGTATGGTCCCGCATACGATTGGCGACCGTTGCGATTCTTACCTCTTGGTTGACCACCCGGCGCAAGGCCATCAATTCGCTTAAGAAACGCGAGGCCGCGCGGATATCCATCGGAGAGGGCAACAAGGGAACAATGACCGATTGGGCGCGGCGCAAGAACTCGCTCAGCGCCTGAGGATCGCGCAGCCCCGCGGGCGAATCCGCGATCGTAACTTCCGCATCCTTCGGGACGCGCACGGCGTCCTTCCAAGCGGCGATGCCGTGAATCTTAGGGCGGTCTTCGGGGCGCGCGGCGAGCCAGTCCATGGTCGATGCCTGCGGATCATAGTCCACCAAGACGACGTTTTTCTTCCGCTCGGCGTAATACCCGGCGAGATTTGTCGCGATCGTGGACTTGCCGCACCCTCCCTTCGGATTCATCACGAGTATCGAGCGCATACTGCCCCTCGCTAGTTATTATTGGCGATATTATAGTAATGGCCGCACACACGCAGCCAGCGGATTTTTTCGCCAGCAGAAATGCCGAGCTAATGCGCTGCAGGCCCGGCGTTCTTGGAAGCTTGCCGGCCTCTCGCGATCGCGGTGATGTCGATTTCGTATTCGGCAGGAGTTGCCGAGGCGCCGCAGCACCCGCCCCCCCTCCCCGCCTTGGCCCGGCGCCCGCGGCGAAAACGGCGCATGCTAAGCAAACCCACGATGGCGACCAAAGCCAACGCTAAAAGCTCTTGCAGTTCCGCGTTCATCGCTAGGCTCGTCAGGCTACACTCGTCCCGAACTGAAAACACATGAACGCGCTCAGGTAACCGATTGTGGTCATGTAGACCCACGCAAAGCCCGCCCAGCGCCACGAGTTGGTCTCGCGTTTGATTATAGCCACCGTCGCCGTGCATTGCAGGCAGAAGGCATAGAACAGCATCAGCCCCAAGGCCATGGAAAAAGAAAAAACCTTGCGCCCGTCCGGCCAAGAGGCGTTCTGCAACCGGTTACTTAAACTGTTGTCGGCGGGGTCGACGTCCGAACCCACGGCATAAATCGTCCCAAGGACCGCGATCACGACCTCGCGCGCGGGAAAAGAAGCGATCACCGCCGCCGCGACCTTCCAGTCCCAACCGAGGGGGCTGAAAAGCGGTTCCACGGTCTTGCCGATGCGGCCGAGCGCACTTTGCTCAAGAAACGCCGCGGCTTCGTGGTTATCGATCTCCTGGCGCTCTCTTGTGAGCGCATCGCCGTCGAGGTTGGCGGCGGCATCCAGGCGCTGGAGTTCGTGGCTGTGATGGATGGTGCTTGGATGCGGGAAGTACGCAAGCGCCCAGACGATTACGGCCACCGTGAAAATGATGCCGCCGGCGCGCACCAAAAATACCCGCATGCGATCCACAAGGCGCAGCACGACTGAGCGCAATCGGGGCCAACGGTAGGGCGGCAACTCCATCAGGAAGGCCGGCGTCGGCCCCCTCAGAACCGTGCGCTTGAGGAGCAACGCGGTACCCACGCCGCCCAAGATCCCGATCAGATAGAGACCGAGCAATACCAGTCCTTGGAGGCTCAGCAGGCCATACGCCAACGATTTATCCGGCACGAACGCCGAGATCAAAAGCGTATAAACCGGCAGTCTTGCCGAGCAGGTCATAAACGGCGCGGCGAGAATCGTCGCTAAACGATCGCGCGGATCGGCGATCACACGCGTCGCCATAATCCCCGGCACCGCACAGGCGAAGCTCGATAACATCGGGATAAAAGATTGGCCCGACAAACCGCAAAAGCGCATCAAGCGGTCCATGAGAAACGCGGCCCGCGCCATGTAGCCCGTATCTTCCAGTAAGATGATGAACACCGACAGGATTAGGATCTGGGGAAGAAACACGACGACACTCCCGACACCCGCGATCATGCCATCGACGATGAGACTCGCTAGCGCCCCCTCGGGAAGCTGTCGCGAAACGAATTCTCCGAGATGACGCGTCAGCGCGTCGATCCCGTCCACCATCGGCGTCGCCCAAGAAAATACGGCCTGAAACACAAGCGCCATGACGCCTAAAAACACCGCCGTCCCGAGCAGGGGATGGCTCACCAACCGATCAATGCGATCGGACCAACCCCGAAGCCTATCAGACCGCGTCTCGGCCTGAGCGAGGATGCGGTTGATCCATTCGTAGCGACAACGCGCATCGGCGGCGGCCAGCGATTCGGCCGCAAACCCGAGTGCCGCGCGCGCCTCGCTCAAGCGTTCCGCCACTTGCGAGCCGCCCGCCGCCGCGCGCAGCCGCTCAAGCACCAACCCGCCCTCGTCAACCAAGGCACGCTCAATGTCATACGGGACGATGGCACGCCCAAGTGGACGGAATTCATCCGCGAGCTTGTCGGCGGCCTCCTTGATGGCGGGCATCAGCATCGGGCGAGGGGCGCGAGGGTGGCGCAGGGTCCGCCCCAAAGCCGACCGCAACGCCCCGATGCCCTCCGATCGAGACGCAACCACAGGAATCACAGTGCACTGAAGCTCATGCTCTAAGGCGTTGACGTTTAGAGCGATCCCTCTCGATCGCGCGACGTCCATCATATTTAGCGCGACGAGGACCGGCAACCCAAGCTCCAGGATCTGGCTGGCTAAGAAAAGATTACGCCTGAGATTAGACGCATCGGCGACTAGTAATACCGCATCGGGAGTTCCCAGATCCGAGATCCGGCCCAGTAAAACGTCCAAGGCGACCATCTCATCCGGCGACTGCGCGGACAAGGAATACATCCCGGGAAGATCGACCAGACGGACCTCTCCGCGGTCAAAACTCAGGATCCCGAGACGGCGTTCTACCGTTACACCGGGATAATTGGCTACTTTTTGGCGTAAACCCGTGAGAGCATTGAAAACCGTGCTCTTACCGACGTTCGGGTTTCCAACAACCGCGATCGCCGGTCGTTTTCGCTCAGCCCGGTTCGAAGACAACGGGTCCACGCCATTTCTCGGGGCAAACGGGGCAACTATGCGACGTCTTCGACTAAAATCATGCGGGCCTCGCTCTTGCGCAGGGACAGCGAATATCCGAACACATTGATTTCTATTGGATCTCCGGCAGGGGCCGCGCGCACGAAGGTCAACATCGTGCCGGCGACGAGCCCAAGCTGCATAATGCGCTGCGCCAAGGGATTCGACTCCGCGAACCCGACCACTCTTGCCCGCTGGCCGGACTTGAGGTCAGCAAGCGTGCGTTCCTGCGCCGGCGCGGGCTGGGACTTCCGATTGCTTAGGTGAGACAAGGCGCCTCGATCACGGACACCTCGATATGATCCGCATGCTCTTTGCTCATTGCCCACCGCGTTTCCTCCAAGGCGACTGCGATGGGGTCCCCATGGCGCAAAACCGAGATCTGCGCCCCAGGTTGTATTCCACGAGCCGCGAGTAGGTCGACTAGCGCCGCGGACCGAGACCGGACCTTCACCACGATCGCAACCTCGCCGGCGACAAGGTTTCCAAGGTTCATACGTTCATCACCGTTTTGGGTATCGTATGTAGTGTATCATACATGATAACGATGTCGATTCGCATTTACACTTGCTCATGCGTTTCGCCTTGGTGAATCCTGGAAAAAGCCTCGTTAGCGTTTCGCTTATTCGGCTTGCGAGCGCCGTTTCATCAAGCGCTCGAGGACGGGTGTAATGATGAATTCGATAGCTAGAATTTTTTTTCCTGCCGGCACCACAATCGTGTCATGCCGCGACATGAAGGCGCCATCCAACACCTCGATTAAATAGCGGAAATCGACTTGCAGCTTCTTGACATTTCGAACATGGATAATGACAAAGCTCTCTTCATCGCCGGGGATTTCCTCGGCGGCGAAGGGGTTCGAGGTATCCACGGTCGGCACGCGTTGAAAGTTGATATCCGTGCGCGAAAATTGCGGGGTAATATAGTAGACATAATCGTGCATGCGATTGAGGATCATGCGAGTTGCAGACGCGGTCGTGTAGCCCCTCACGACACGGTCCCTGTGGATTTTTTGGATCCATTCAAGATTAATAATCGGTACGACGCCGATACATAAATCAATGTAGCGGAGAACATTCACCGAATCGGCTATTAACGCCCCGTGGAGTCCTTCATAGAACAGCAAATCGGTGTCTGGCGGCAACTCTTCCCACGCCGTGAAGGTTCCCGGCGGTTGATGGTGGTGAGCCGCCTGCTCTTCGTTATGGACATAATAGCGGCGCCGCCCACAGCCGGTGTCCGCGTAGCGCTTAAAGAGCCATTCGAGCTCGTCGAAAAAGTTACCCTCCGGGCCGAAATGGGTTAAATGGCGGCCTTCCCGCTCCGCCTGTTCCGCCGCGGTTTGCATCTCGGAACGATCGTATCGATGAAAACAATCCCCTTCGATGATGGCGGGCTGCAGTTGCTCGCGGCGAAACAGATGCAAAAAGGCACGCCGCATATAGGTCGTCCCGGCGCCCGATGAACCGGTCACGGCGACGATCGGATGTTTTATCGACACGTAAACATTGCCTAATTCCGAACTTGGAACGTATTATACTGCGGGCTTGCGAAGTTTCTTTCTAGAGTCGATTCGGGGTGCAGGGAATGCGAGCGGAGAATGCGGGCCAGGGAGCGGTTCACGCTCGGGCAGCGAATCCTCGACAGGACCCCTATGGCGGATGCCGCTGTGATCGATAGCCGAACGCTCTACCTTCGTCTTCTGCGATATGTCCATCCCTACCGGCGGACGTTCGCTGTCTCCCTCCTCAGCATGGTTCTGCTGGCATGCACCGAACCCATCTTGCCGGCCTTGCTCAAGCCCTTGCTCGACGGCAGCTTCATCGAGCAGGACGCCGGCGCACGGCTGACGGTACCCGGTCTCCTCGTCTTACTCTTCCTATTTCGCGGGGGGATCACCTATGCCAGCGACGTGTCCGTGAACTGGGTCGCTCAGAAAGTCGTGCTCGATCTTCGCCAGCAGATGTTTCGCAACCTGTTGATGCTGCCCTCGGCTTATTTCGACACCACCAATTCCAGCGTCTTGATCTCTAAGCTCAGCTTCGACGTGGCGCAGGTGGCGCAAGCCGCAACGCGCGGCGTGACCGTGCTGGTCAAAGATTCACTCGCGGTGCTCGGCTTGTTCTGCTACATGCTGTACCTGAACTGGATGTTGTCGTTGACGGTGCTCATCGTTGCGCCTGTGGTCGGTTTAGTGATCTTAGGCGCGAGCCGGCGTTTACGCGTGATGAGTCAGAAAGTGCAACACTCCATGGGCGCCATCACCGAAGTAGCCCAGGAAGCGATTGATTGCCATAAGGCGGTCAAGATCTATGACGGGCGAGATCACGAGACGGGACGCTTCCACCGGGTGGCGGATGAAAATCGAAAGTTCACGATGAAGATCGCGACAGTCTCCGCCGCCAATGTCCCGATCATCCAAGCGCTGATGGCGGTGGTCTTAGCCGCGGTCACCTACCTGGCGGCCACCCTATCGGTAGCCGGCGAACTGACCATCGGTGATTTCGTCGCTTTTTTTACCGCGATGACTTTGCTGCTGCCGCCTATTAAGCGCATCACCGGGATCAACGAGCACCTGCAACGCGGTTTGGCGGCGGCGCAAAGCGTGTTCAGCCTGATTGATGAAGCACCGGAACCAGACAGCGGAGCGAGGGATCGCGAACGGGCACACGGGGACATCGAATATGAAAACGTCAGCCTCGTCTACGAGCCGCGCCTCAGTCCCGCGCTGCGCGCGATCTCGGTCAAGATCGAAGCGGGCGAAACCATAGCGTTGGTGGGGCCCTCGGGCAGCGGGAAATCGAGCTTCGCCAATCTGCTGGCGAGGTTTTATCACCCGAGCCGGGGACGCATCCTGCTCGATGGCGTGGACATTGCCGATCTGAGCTTGCACGCTCTTAGAAAGAATATCGCCCTCGTGACGCAAGAGGTGCTGTTATTCAACGACACGGTCCGCAACAACATCGCCTACGGCGCTATGCGCGAGGCAAGCGCGGCGGCGATCCTGAGAGCGGTCGAGGCGGCGCATGTCAGCGACTTCGTTGCGACGATGCCGGAGGGGCTGGACACCTTGATCGGCGAAAATGGCGTCCGGCTCTCCGGCGGCCAGCGTCAGCGGCTTGCCATCGCGCGCGCCATCCTCAAAGATGCCCCCCTCTTGATCCTGGATGAAGCGACGTCCTCGTTGGATTCCATCTCCGAGCAGCACATCCAGGCGGCACTGGATACCCTGCGCCGGGGACGCACGTGCATCATCATCGCGCACCGTTTGTCGACGATAGAAAACGCGGATCGCATCATAGTGCTGAAGCATGGAAAGATCGAAGAGATCGGCACCCACGACGAGCTCCTCCGGCGCCACGGAACCTATGCCCGGCTGCACCGGCTCCAGTTCAGGTCGCATGCCGCGGCCATCGAGATGCACCCACGCCGCGGGGAAGAGACCGGGAAGATTAAAAAAACCATGCAAGAATAGACTCCACCCGCAAGCCGCGTTTGCAGCACGCCCCATGGCAAAGAAATCCAACGTCCTCGCCGACCCGTATCCCGGTTCGGCCGATCCACCGATCCAAGTCGGGTGGCGGGAGTGGGTCGCGTTTCCTGATCTCCGCCTCCCCGCCATCAAGGCCAAGATGGACAGCGGCGCGCGCACCTCGGCGTTGCATACGTTCAAACTGCACACCTATGAAACCGCTGGACACCTCAAGATTAAATTCTGGCTGCATCCCTTGCAACGCCGGACCGATATCACGCGGGTGTGCACCGCGGACGTCGTGGATAGTCGCACCGTGTGCGATTCGGGAGGACACCGCGAGCAACGCTATGTCATTCGCTCCATTGTGCGCTTCATGGACAGAGCCTGGCCGATAGAAATCACGCTCACCAATCGCGAGGACATGCTATTCCGCCTGCTCCTTGGGCGCACGGCGATGGCGGCCGGGGGACTGATCGTGGATCCCGGCAAATCCTTCATCGGCGGCCGCGCCTTACGCCGTGTTTATCTCCAATCGAGCCAAGGCTTACCGGTTGTCGGGCCGCCTCCATGAAGATTGCCATTCTGTCGCGTAATCCGAAACTCTATTCGACCCGCCGCTTGATGGAGGCCGCTAAACGGCGGCGCCATGAAGTGCGGACCCTCGATGTGCTCCGCTGCTACATGAATATCACCTCCCATCGCCCGAGCATCCACTACAAGGGACAGCACCATGAAGAGTTCGATGCCGTGATCCCCCGCATCGGCGCGTCGGTAACCTCCTACGGCACGGCGGTGCTGCGGCAGTTTGAAATGATGGGTGTTTACCCCCTCAACGAATCGGTCGCCATCAGCCGCTCTCGGGATAAACTGCGCGCCTTGCAGTTGCTCTCGCGCAAGGGTATCGGCCTGCCGGTCACGGGATTTGCGCACAAACCCGACGATATCGAGGATCTGATCCAGATGGTCGGCGGCCCGCCGCTCGTCATCAAGCTCCTCGAAGGCACGCAAGGTATGGGCGTCGTGCTCGCGGAAACGCATAATGCCGCGAAGAGCGTGATCGAGTCGTTTTTAGGATTGAAAGTAAGTGTTTTGGTACAGGAGTACATAAAGGAAGCCGGGGGCAGCGATCTACGCTGTATGGTGATAGGCGACAAGGTGGTCGCGGCAATGAAACGCCAAAGCCGCGGCGGCGACTTCCGCTCCAACCTGCACCGGGGCGGTGCGGCCAGCCTGATCAAAATCACACCCGAGGAACGGTCCACGGCCGTTCGCGCCGCGCAAACAATGGGATTGAACGTCGCGGGGGTGGATATCCTGCGCTCTAGTCATGGTCCGCTGGTGCTCGAAGTGAACTCCTCTCCCGGACTCGAAGGCATTGAAGTCGCGACCGGCAAGGACATCGCGGGCGCGATCATCGAGTTCATCGAGAAAAACGCCCGCAGCGGAAAGACCCGCACCCGAGGCAGCGGGTAGGTCATGCCGCAAGCGCCCATCCGTTGCGGCGGAATCGACGTGGCCGCCGGTCAGCGCCAGATCATCGACCTGCCGATCCCGCGTCTCTATACCCATACCGCGCTGACGATTCCGGTCCGAGTCATCCACGGCCGGCAAAGCGGTCCCAGGCTCTTTGTGTGCGCGGCGATCCATGGGGACGAGATCAACGGCGTGGAGATCATCCGGCGGGTCCTGGACGCTCCAGACCTGATGCGCTTGAAAGGAACCCTGCTGGCGGTGCCCGTCGTGAACATCTATGGGTTCATCAATCAATCGCGCTACCTGCCGGATCGGCGAGATCTCAACCGTTGTTTTCCGGGTTCGGAGCAGGGATCCTTGGCGGCGCGGCTCGCCGATGTCTTTTTCCGCGAAATCGCCGCGCTGTGCACCCACGGTATCGATCTCCACACCGGGGCCATTCACCGCGACAACCTCCCGCAAATTCGTGCCTGTATCGGCGAACCTGAAACCTTGCGGATGGCGCGCGCCTTTGGATCGAAGGTCATCGTCAATACCGCGCTGGTCGAAGGTTCCATGCGTAAGGCGCTGGCAGAGCGCGGGATCCCGGTCATCGTGTACGAAGCAGGCGAAGCCTTGCGCTTCGACGAGACCGCGATCCAAACAGGATTTGAAGGCGTGCTTGCCGTGATGCGGGCCCTCGGTATGTTATCCGGGCGGCGCCAAAGCGGCCATCGGCCAAAGCGGTACACGGCCGGATCAAGCGTCTGGGTGCGCGCGCCCCAGAGCGGTATCCTGCGTACCGTGGCCTGTCTCGGCGCGCGCGTCAAAAAGAATCAGCTTCTCGGGATCGTGGTCGATCCCTTCGGCGAACGCGAAGCCGCGGTTAAAACACCCGCCGTTGGTATCATCGTAGGGTGCACTAAATTACCGCTCGTCAACGAAGGCGAGGCGCTGTTTCATGTCGCCCGCTTGGAGCCAACGCCCGCGCATGGTCGCGGCAACGAGAGGCAGGCACCGGCCCAGGGCTTTGCGCACAGGCTGCTACGATGACCGCCATGGAGCCCGTTACCGCCGACATCACCACGCTGGACGTGGATGTCATCGTCAACGCCGCCAACACCTCGCTCCTCGGCGGCGGCGGTGTCGATGGGGCGATTCACCGGGCGGCGGGACCCGAGTTGCTCGCGGAGTGCCGTACCCTCGGGGGATGCGCAACAGGCTCCGCCAAGATCACCCGCGCTTACCGCTTGCCGGCGCGTTTCGTTATTCACACCGTCGGTCCGGTCTGGCGAGGCGGTCGTCACGGCGAGGCGGAGTTATTGGCCTCCTGCTACCGGCAGAGCCTCGATCTCGCCGCCCAGCACGGCCTCGCCACGATCGCGTTTCCAGCGATCAGCTGCGGGGTCTACGGGTACCCGATCCGTGAGGCCGCGGCGATCGCGGTACGCGAGGTCAGGAACTTCTTAGGCTGCTCCGATGCTGTACGCAAGGTCTACTTTTCCTGTTTCGGTGCAGCGATCCACCAAGCCTACCTCGAAACACTCGCCGCCCCGATCGGCGCCCCCGAATAAAGCGGGATCTTTGGACTCAAGCATGCCCTCTTTTTTCCCGCATTAGAGCCCCGTTTCTCGCCCCACGTACCGGAGGCGTGCATGCGCAAGCCGTTGGACGAACCGCTCCAGGCTCACGTAAAAGGTCGGGGTGATGTAAAGCGTCAGAAACTGCGAGAACAAGAGCCCGCCCGCGACCGCGATCCCGAGGGGTTGGCGTGCTTCGCCACCTGCGCCGTAACCAAGCGCAATGGGCAGGGTCGCGAGGATCGCCGCCATCGTGGTCATCATGATAGGTCGGAAGCGAACCAGGCAGGCCTCGACGATGGCCTGCTCTGCCGGCAGATTGTTTTCACGCTGGAGGGTGAGTGAGAAATCCACCATCATGATCCCATTCTTCTTGACCAGGCCCACGAGGAGAATGATCCCCACGAAGCTGAACATATTGAGCTCCTGGCCGAAGAGCAAAAGCATGACCAGTGCCCCAAACCCGGCCAAGGGCAGCGCCGTGAGGATGGTGAGTGGATGACCGAAATGTTCGTACAGGATAGCGAGGATCATGTACACCACCAGGACGGTGATAGCCAGGAGGATCGGCAGATCGCGTGTCGATTCCTCGAAACTCTTGGCGCTGCCGCTCAGGACGCTGCTGATACCGGTCGGGAGCGCCTCCCGCATTACCTCCCGGATAGCCGAAAGCGCCGTCCCGATTGATTGCTCCGGCGCCAGGTTGAACGACAGCGTGACCGAGGGAAGTTGTCCGAAATGCTCGATCGAGATCGGCCCGACCCCTTGCCTTATGTCCGCGATGCTGGCGAGCGGTACCAGGCGGCCCCCTCGGCTCTGCACGTAGAGGGCGTCGAGCGCATTGACGTTGCGCTGGAAGGCCGGATCGAGCTGAATAAAGACGGGATACTGGTCATTGGCGCCATAAATCGTGCTGATCTCGCTCCCTCCAAAGGCCGAGCCGAGCACAGTTTCGATGTCCTGTGGGCTGACGCCGAGGGAAGCGGCGCGCTCGCGCAGAATGTGCACCCGGACCTCGGGGTTGGCGAGCTCCAGGCTGGTGCTCACACCCTGGATCATCGGCAATGCCTCGAGTCGCGCCTCGATCGCTTGGGCGGCCGGGTAAAGGGACGTCAGATCGGAGCCCCGCAGCACTACTTGGAACTCCCCTGCACCCGTGATCGAGCCGAGGCGGATCGCCGGCGGATTTTGCAGCACGAGCTCCATACCCTCGATAGCGCGCGCGGCTAGCCGCAGCTCCTGAATGACTTCGTCGGCACTGGCTTCCCGATCGGCCGCAGGTTTCAATCGGACGATGATGCGCCCGACGTTGCCCCCGCTCACCCCTCCGAACCCCTGCCCCGCGGTGGACATCAGCGATTCGACGTTGCGGTTGGCGCGCACCACTTCGGTGAGCGCCAGCTGCCTCTTGACCAGCTCCGGAAATGGAGTTCCCTCGGACGCGCGGGTACTGCCGTTAATGGTCCCGGTGTCCTGATTCGGGATGAAGCCTTTCGGGACCGCGGTGAAGAGCCAGCCGGTCGCAACCAGAATCGCTGCCGATACCATCAGCATCGAGCCGCGATGATTCATGGCGACTTGGAGGCTCTTGCCGTAAAAGGCCCTGCAACGCTCGAACAGCGCATCAAAGGCGCGGTATACAGGACCGTGTCCCCTGGTGGACTTGAGGAACAAGCCGCACAGCATGGGGGTGAGGCTCAGGGAAATGAGCCCGGAGATCAGCACGGCCACGCCTACGGTGACCGCGAACTCGGCGAACAGGCGACCGAGGATCCCGGCCATGAACAGGATCGGGATAAATACGGCAGCCAGTGATATCGTCATGGACAAGACGGTGAAGCCGATCTCGCGCGTGCCATCGAGGGCCGCGGTCAAACGGTCCTTGCCCATTTGCATGTGCCGGCTGATGTTTTCCAGCACCACGATGGCGTCATCCACCACGAAACCCACCGCCAAGGTCAACGCCATCAGCGACAGGTTGTTCAGACTGTAGCCCAGGAGATGCATCACGGCGAAGCTCCCGAGCACCGACGTGGGAAGGATCAGAACCGTGATGAGGGTCGATGACAGATTGCTCAGGAACATGAGCACCACGCCCGACACGAGGACGATCGCGAGCACCAGGGTGAAATTGACGTCGTGGATCGACGCCCGGATAAACTCCGAACGATCGACCAGCACGCGTAATTCAACTCCCGCGGGGAGCTCGGCGCGTACCTCGGGAAACAGTTCCCGGATCCCGTTCACGGTCTCCACCGTGTTGGCACCGGGCTGCCGCTGTACCGCTAGAATGATCGAGCGCTCGCCGTTGAACCAGCTCAAGGTCTTATCGTTTTCCACGCTGTCTTCGGCGCGGCCGATGTCCTTGAGACGGACCGGAATACCGTTCTGGAAGGCCACGATCACGTCTCTGAAATCCGCGGCTGTCTTGAGATCGGCGTCGGCCGTTACTGCATAGGCACGCTCGACGCCGTCCATGATCCCGGCCGGGCGGTTACTGTTGGCTTTCTGGACGGCCTCCACTATTTGATCGACTCCGAGATTGCGTTGCGCCAAGGCGTTGGGATTGAGGTACAAGCGTACTGCGTATTTTTGGGCCCCGTAGACCACCACCTGAGCGACCCCTGGAAGCATCGACAATCGCTGGGTCAGACGGGTGTCGGCGAACTCGTTCAGCTCCGGGAGGGGCAGGGTCTCTGCGGTCAAGGCGAGGATCAGGACCGGGCTGTCCGCGGGGTTGGTTTTGCGCAACTGAGGTGGATCGATCCCGTTGGGAAGCCGGCGCATGGCGCTCGCGATCGCGCCCTGCACGTCCTGGGCGGCCGAGTCGATATCGCGCTCGAGCCGGAATTGCAAAGCGATACGGGTCGAGGCCGAGCCGCTCACCGAGCTCATGGAATCGATACCGGAGATGGTGGAAAACTCCCGCTCCAGAGGCGTAGCTACCACTCGAGCCATGGTTTCAGGATCCGCTCCAGGGAGGTTTGCGGAGACCTGGAGGGTGGGGAAATCGACGCTCGGTAACTCATTGACCGGCAGCGTACGGAATGCGAATAGGCCGAACAAGCACAGGCCTGCGGTCAATACTGCCGTCGCTACCGGACGTTCGATGAAGATCCTGGACAGGTTCATGAGCGTGGCTCCCCGATCGGTTTGACCGTTTTGCCGGGGCTAAGGTTGAAGGGAAGCTCGGTGATTACCAGTTCGCCGCCTTTCAATCCCTCTCCGATGACGGCCAGGTCTTCGACCTGCCGCAAGACCTGGACCGGCCGCAGCCTCGCCTTTGCATCGTCCACGACATAGACATAAGGGCCTTTTTGTCCCGGCCGAACCGCGCTTGCAGGCACGACCACGGCGTCGGGCTCGATTTTCAGGACGAGTTGCGCAAGGATGAACTCTCCGGGCCACAATGCCTGGTCCCGGTTCGGGACCCGTGCTTTCAAGAGCACGGTACCGGTCCCTGGGTTCACCGTGTTATCGATGAAGACCACCTTGCCTTCGGCCACACTGACACGGCCCTGTTCACGGTAGATCGCGACGCGCATGTGACCCGATTCGGCCTGGTGCCGGACCTCTTCCAGATAGCGCTGTGGGATATTGAAGGCGACCTGCACCGGTTTGATACCCATGATCACGACCAGCGGCGTCGCCCCGGCGGTATTGACCAGGTTCCCTTCCTTGACCGCAAGGCTACCCGTTCGGCCGGTGATCGGGGCGCGAATTTCGCTGTAGCCAAGTTGCACCCGGGCCATCTCCACCTGGGCGCGATCGGCCTTCGCGGTGGCAGCGAACGCTTCCATAGAGGCGACCGCTTGCTCGTACTCCTGGCGTGTGATGTATTCACGTTCTGCGAGCGGTCTGAGACGTTCCCGCTGCGCCCGTGCTTCCAGCAACTGCGCCTCATCGCGGGCCAGGGTGGCCTGTGCCTGATCGAGGGTAGCCCGCGCGGCTCGGTCATCGATACGAAACAACAGTTGACCCTTTCTTACGTCCTCGCCTTCGCGAAACAATACCTCCTCGAGCACCCCGCTCAACTGGGGGCGCACCTCGATCCTGTGCTCCGGCTCGACGGTCCCTACCGCCTCGGCGACGACCGGCATCGGCTGCACTTTCGCGGCGACGGTCTTGACCGCTATTTCTTCCTCGCGGGCGGCCTTATCGGCGACGGCGCCGACCGTCCTATCGTTACTCAGCCGGAGATAGAGGCCGATAGCGACGACGAGCAGCACCCCTATCAATAGGATCCTCATCATGACGGTAGCAAGGCGCCGCGCGCGTGCGTCAGACGCGCGAGGGCGGTGTACCAGTCGAACTGGGATTGTATCCACTGAACTTGCGCGTTTGCCTCGTCCGACTGGGCGGTGAGCAGATCGAGCAGGGTCCCGACCCCCGACCGATAGCGCGCCAGTGCCACCTTGCTCGACTGGTTGGCGCTTCTCAATACGCCGGAGCTAGTATCGATTCCGGTCATGGCGGTATTCAGATCGTAGTAGGCCTGCCAGACCTCCAATGAGCTTTGGCGATGCAATCGATCCCGCGCCGCTTCGGCCTGCTGCGTTTGAGCCTCCGCGAGGCGCACGCTATAGGTATCGCGAAAGCCGGTGAAGAGCGGGACCCGCAGATTGACGCCGATGCTGTAGCTGTTCGAGGTCACCCGCTCATCTTCGAGAAACCCCGTGCGGCCGGCATTGACGGCGAGCTCGAGCGTCGGTAGTCCCGCCGCCTTTGCTGTCTGCACCCCGGCGCGAGCGGCGCGCACCTGCGCCTCGGCTGCCACCAGATCGGGCCTCATCGATTTGGCCTGATCGAGGATGAGATCCAGCGATTCGGCGATTCTTGCAACCGGCGGTTGAACGGGCCAGGGCAGCAGGTTCACCCGCTTACTGACCGGCATCCCCAGCGCGACTGCGAGCTGGCCCCCTGCCTTGGAAAGCTCCCCTTCGGTGCGCTGCACGGTCAGGCGCGCTTGACCCGCGGCCGTCTCGGCGCGGTAGACATCACCGATGGTGGCCAGGCCCGCCTGGCGGCGAATGTTTGCCGCACTCAGGCTGGCTTGCGCGCTCTTCAATGCCTCCTGGTTGGCCGATACCAGCCGCTCCAGGCCCAGCACCTGATAGTAGGTCTGCTCGACCAGCAGCACCACATCCTGCAACACGCGATTCTGTTGGAGATTGGACGCCAGCAATCGATAGCGAGCGGCCTCCACCTCTCCTTCGCGGGCGCCGAAGTCGAAGAGGACATAGGCCAGGCTTACCGAAGGGCCGTAGCGTGTCTGCTCGGGAACCGACGCGCCGGCGCTGGAGAGCGACTTGCTACGTGTAAGGTTGGCGAGCCCGTTGAGTTGCGGCCAGTATAGCGCGCGCGCGATCCCGAGCTCCGCGGCTTGAGCGCGCGCCACGGCCCACGCCTCGCGGGTCTGCGGGTTATTCATAAGGGCGAGGTCGGTGATCTGGGCGAGGGAGAGAGGGCCTGAGATCTCCGCGGCACTGCCATGCCTGGGCTCAGGTATCTTCGGAAGCGGCTCGCTGGCCTGCCAGGGGACCTCTGGTGCCGGTGCGGTCTCGGTCTCGGTATCGAAGGGATCGGCCACACGCAGTTGGTCAAAGAAATTTCCCGCCCTTGCCGGCCCTATGACCCCCAACATGACATACGGCACAGCAAGCCTGAGGAGCGAGAGTAATCGCGATCGCCACAAGCTGCTTACGGTCCGGCTGGTCATCGATTCTTACCGATGTTCAAGACCAGAGGCGTTCCTCGATCGGCGAGGACGACCTTAAGGGGGCGACGGATCGTCACGGTGTGTTTATATGGTATGCGAGTGCTGTTCGTAACTTAGTGTGAGCCCAACGGGGTTTGTCACCTTACGTTACAAAAAAACGTGAGGCATTAGGCCGCGATACCGGGGCGGTGGCGAGGGCCGACCGCTCAGGTGGCGTCATACAGGCCGCTTGTCAGATTGAATTGAGGGGCAGCTAACACTGCCGTACGAGCAAAATACACAGCAATGACCGGGTTTGGGACGGAGCGTACTGTGACAGCCCAAACATTCATAGAAGGATAGGCAGTTGTCTGTCGGCATTGTCTCTTGAGTCTGTTGACCGCAGTTAGGGCATGTAACGATGGACTGCAACACGCCCGAGGATGAACGGGATGGCGGAGGACAACAAGGTGATTCGCCACCGAAGACACCGGGATATTCTATTCGGCGTGTGAGACGATCGACGTAGTAGGCGGGTTGTCGATGAAACTCCTCCAAGCAATGCGGGCATCGGCAAAAATAAAGAACGTTGCCGCCGTATTCTGCGCGAATGGTGTGAGCTGCCGGTTTTTCTGCCAAACATACCGGACACACCTCCAGAGACCTGGTCTCCTGCAGATAGCGCTGTGGCTCGCGAATGAATAGGTCTCGGCAACCAGAGCAGCAGAAGAAATGGTCGATGTCCCGGTAACGAAGAAAGAGCAACGGAATCGGAGCAATCCCCAGTCGAACCAATGAGCAACCACAAGTTGGACAGACCAGAGAGTTCATTAGTGATTGGAACGGCGTCTTAGATGCAAGCGGCCTAAACGGTCAGCGTCAGCCGCGGAACACCCGGCCGTTAACCCGAGCGCTTGAGACCGAGGCGGCCAGTTGCTACCGCGCGGAGTGCGGGTCGGCTGCACGCAGGGTTGGGCGGTTTCTTGCTCTAGTCTCTTTCTGCATAACTTGCTCGCGAAGACTAAGAGGCAATTTCTCGATGGCATATCTCAAAGACGTTCGCGGCATCGTGTCCTTGTGTTTCCACGCGTAGTCGAACACTTCCTGGGGGTGGAGTTTGCTCGCTTCCTTGAGCAACCAGCCGTAACCTTTCTGAACCAAATCGTCCCGGTCGTTGAATAGCAGATCGGACACCTGGAAAGCCAAGTCCAGGTGCTGCCCCTTTCGCACCGGGAGAATGATGGCGACGGCGGCCCCCCGTCGCATCCAACGGTTACGCGAAGCGACCCAGGGCATCACTTCTTTTGCCCGATGGGGGTAGCGCAGCAGATATTCGCCGAGAACATGGATGCTAAGGTCGTCGCAATCACTCCAATCGTTGACGTACTTGCGAAGCCAGTCGGCCACGACGCGGAAATGTTTGTCCAGATATTCCTTGCGACACAAATGTCCCCATCGGAATGCGGTGATCTTATGCTCGTATATGCCGGTCTCAAGGAGGTGGGTGCACAGTTTTAGGCGATCGTCTATGTCGAGGGGTTTGATCTGTTGGAAGTGTTTATGGGCGACTTTGTGGAAGGCCGGCGTACGTACCCCCCAGAAGTCGTCTACGTTCATGTTGAAATGGTCGCGAACTAAAGCGCGAAAGTCCGGGTCCGCGTGGCGTTTCAAGTCAGCGCTGATGCTCTTGATTAGGTTGTCAGCGTCAATCACAACTTTTCTTGTTCAACGGATCGGGCACACGCCGCCCACGGAGCGCGCTTAGCGCCGTCGCGATCGCGGGCACTAAGGCTGTGGCGGCAGCTCATGATGGCGAGGCAGGCCGTCGGAGACCTGTACCCATGCGATTCGTCGGCTGTCCCAGATGTGCATCTGAGGCGGCAGAGCGCTCGGATCATCCAGACTTCCAACGGTCACGTCGACTAGCCCCGGAAGGAAGTCGGCCGTGTAGGTCAAGGGGGTTCCGCAGTGGCCGCAGAAGCGACGTTCCACGCCTGGAGACGAGGCGTACGGCCGCGGCTCGCCTTTCTCGAACGTGAAGTTACGGGCTTCGAACATTGCCCATGCTGTGAGGGGGGCACCCGCCGACCGCCTGCACGTCGAACAATGGCAGAACGCTACTACCTGTGGTGTCCCGCGAACCACGTATCGTGTAGCTCCGCAAAGGCAGCCACCTCGGAATGCATCTGAAGTCACCATGTTGTACCTCCTATCGTCGCCCGGCGGAGCGCGAGTTGAGCGGCGCGGCGTTTTAGGCCGCGTCCGCCTCGAAGCGCTTCTTAGACGCGAACCTTCTTTTGGCCTTCGTGCCTGGCAATTAGTTCTCGAACTGCTGGAACTAATTCGCTGGGAATTTCCATCACCGTTTGGATTCGATCTTCAAACGTAGCTTCATCTTCGGCAAACGCTTCTTCTTCCGTTTGCGCTTCGTAGTGCGCTAGTACTCGCCGGACTCGTTCTTCGTCCCACCCGGCAGGGAATTTACTCTGCTTCATCATCTGCCTCGCTTACTTTTACGCCGCCGCCGATATGCCAGAAACGGATGCTGATCGCCATCGTGTGATCATAGATCTGTATTGGCCGAGCGTCTAACGGAGCGCGAGTTGAGCGGTGCCCCTTGGTGTTGTGCCATGGTAAACTCGACCCTGTCCGAGAAGGAGGAGCGATCATGAGTTTCGACCCGGAGACTTGGCGAAAGTCGGTACGCGCGTTTGCCGAGGCCGAGATCGCGCCGCGGGCGGCGGCCATCGACCATGCCAACGACTTTCCCGCCGATCTCTGGCCTAAGCTCGGCGAGGCCGCTCTGCTCGGGATCACGGCGAGCCCGCACGATCACGGGCGGGGGCTCGGTTACTACGCCCATGTCATCGCCATGGAGGAAATTTCGCGCGCCTCGCCTTCCGTCGGACTTTCCTATGCCGCCCATTCCAATCTCTGCGTGGACAACCTCGCCCGCCACGGTTCGGAAGTGCAGCGGCGGCGTTACCTTCCTAGGCTATGCGCCGGCGAATGGGTGGGGGCGCTGGCCATGTCCGAGCCGGGCGCGGGTTCCGACATCATCGGCGCCATGAGTTGCCGCGCCGAGCTTAAGAACGAGAACGGCGCGTGGATCGCGAACGGCGTCAAGAAATGGATCACCAACGGTCCCGAGGCTAGCGTGCTGATCGTTTATATGCGCACCGCCCCGCCTGAAGCGGGATCGCGTTCCATCACGGCTTTTCTGGTCGAGGAGGGCTTGGGCGGTTTCCGCAAGGGCGAGCGTACCGACAAGCTCGGCATGCGGGGTTCGAATACCTGTGAGTTGGTGTTCGAGAACTGTGCCATCCCCGCGGAGAACGTGCTCGGTGAAGTCAACGGCGGAGTGCGCATCCTCATGCAGGGTCTGGACTCGGAGCGGCTGGTCCTCGCGGGCGGACCGCTCGGGATCATGCAGGCGGCCATCGACACCGTCCTCCCCTATCTGCGCGAGCGCCGACAATTCGGTCGGCCCATCGGCAGCTTCGAGCTGATGCAGGCTAAGCTCGCGGATATGTATACGCAATTGCAGGCGGCGCGGGCGTATGCCTATCACGTCGCCGAGCAGTGTGACCGCGGCCTGCGATCGCGCAAGGACGCGGCCGCGTGCTTGCTCTTCGCCTCGGAGGCCGCCGTCAACGTCGCCTTGGAATCCATACAGAGCCTGGGCGCGCGCGGCTATATGAACGACGCGCCGGTCGGCCGGCTGTTGCGCGACGCCAAGCTTTACGATATCGGCGGCGGGACCAACGAGATCCGGCGCATGCTCATCGGCCGGGAGCTGTTCGAGGAGACACCTGATCGATGAACAGCATCGTCATCGTTGGCGCCAAGCGCACGCCGATCGGCGCCTACCGTGGCAGACTTGCGGTGCTCGCGGCGCCGGATCTCGGCGCCGTGACGATGCGCGCCCTGTTGGAGGACTGCCGCCTCGATCCCAAGCTTATCGATGAAGTCTTCATGGGCTGTGTGTTGCCCGCCGGAATCGGCCAGGCGCCCGCGCGGCAGGCGGCGCTCGCGGCCGGGGTGCCGCTCGCGGCCGGGTGCACGACGGTGAATAAGGTCTGCGGCTCGGGCATGAAGGCGGTGATGCTCGGTTGCGATGCCATCGCCGCGGGCAGCGCCGCCATCGTCGTCGCCGGCGGCATGGAATCCATGAGCAACGCCCCTTATCTCGTGCGCCGCCCATTGTTAGGGCAGCGGCCCGGCCACCAAGCCTTGCTCGATCATATGTTTTACGACGGCCTTGAGAACCCCGCCGATCGACAGCTCATGGGCTACTTCGCCGAACAATGCGTGGACCGCTACGGCTTCACGCGCGCGGCGCAAGATGCCTTCGCGGCGGAGTCGGTGCGGCGGGCGTTGGCGGCCATCGCAAGCGGCGCCTTCCGTACCGAGATCGCACCGGTGACTTGCGGCGGCCAAAGGATCGATGAAGACGAAACGCCGCACAAGTGCGACCCAGTTAAGATCCCTAAGCTTAAGCCGGCCTTTCGAACGGAGACGGGAACGGTCACGGCCGCCAATTCCTCGTCGATCTCCGATGGCGCCGCGGCGCTCTTGCTGGTCGCCGAGGAGAACGCGAAGCGGCTCGGGCTCACGCCCCTCCTGCGCATCACGGGGCACGCCTCCCACGCACAAGCGCCCGAGGAATTCACCACCGCGCCCATCGCCGCTATCCGCAAGCTGTACCAAAAAGTCGGCTGGCAAGACCGCGATGTCGACCTCTACGAAATCAACGAGGCGTTCGCCGCCGTGACCATGGCGGCGGAACAGGCGCTCGATCTCGATCACGCCAAGGTCAATGTCCATGGCGGGGCCTGCGCCTTGGGGCATCCCATCGGCGCGAGCGGTGCACGCATCATCGTGACGCTCGCGCATGCGCTGAAACGGCATGGGTTACGCCGCGGAATAGCCGCGCTTTGCATCGGCGGCGGTGAAGCCACGGCGATCGCAGTGGAGCTAATATAATAATCTAATATGCCTGCCCTTGAGACCAAGATCGATCCGAACACGCCGGAGTTTCAGCAGAACGCGGAGCACATGCTCGTATAATAATCTTATGCCTGTCCTTGAAACCAAGATCGATCCGAACACACCGGAGTTTCAGCAGAACGCCGAACACATGCTCGCCCTCGTTGCTGATCTCGGAGTCAAGATCGCCAAGGTCCGGGAAGGCGGTCCGCCGGCCGCGCGCGAGAAGCACCGGCAACGCGGCAAGCTATTAGCGCGCGACCGCATCGCCGCATTGATCGACCCGAACAGTCCGTTCTTTGAGCTTTCGCCCCTGGCCGCCCTGGGGCTCTATGACGATGAGGTTCCCTGTGCCGGGATCATTACCGGGATCGGCCGAGTCCACGGCCGGGAGGTGATGGTGATCGCCAATGACGCCACCGTCAAGGGCGGAACCTATTATCCGCTCACGGCCAAGAAACATTTGCGGGCGCAGGAGATCGCCGCGGAAAACCATCTGCCCTGTATGTACCTCGTGGATTCAGGCGGCGCTTATCTGCCGCTGCAAGACCAGGTGTTCCCCGACCGCGATCACTTCGGCCGTATTTTCTATTACCAGGCCCGGCTCTCGGCCCGCGGCATTCCGCAGATCGCCGTGGTGATGGGCACCTGTGTCGCGGGCGGAGCCTATGTTCCGGCGATGTCGGACGAGACCATCATCGTGAAGAACCAAGGTACGATCTTCCTGGGCGGGCCGCCCTTGGTCAAAGCGGCGACCGCGGAGACCGTCGATGCGGAGACGCTCGGCGGAGGCGAGGTGCATTGCCGGCTATCCGGCGTCGCCGATCACCTGGCCGATAGCGACGCGCATGCCCTCCTCATCGCGCGCGCTGTCCTCGCGCATTCGAAGCCGCCTGCATCCGCTTTGAGGCCAGACCCGGTGTCCGCGCCCGGCTATGCAGCCGAATCGATCTACGGCGTGATCCCGCGCGATCCGCGCTATACATATGACGTGCGCGAAGTCATCGCGCGCCTCGTTGACGGCTCGGAGTTTCACGAATTCAAGGCCCTCTACGGCAAGACCTTGGTCTGCGGCTTTGCGCATATCGAGGGTTATCGCGTCGGTATCCTGGCCAACAACGGTATCTTGTTTTCGGCATCGGCGCTCAAGGGAGCGCACTTCATCGAGCTTTGTTGCCAGCGCAAGATCCCGCTGGCGTTCTTGCAAAACATCACCGGCTTCATGGTCGGCAAGAAGTACGAGCACGAAGGGATCGCCAAGGATGGCGCCAAGATGGTCGCGGCGGTCGCGTGCGCGGCGGTGCCGAAACTGACGGTGATCATCGGCGGTTCGTTCGGGGCGGGTAACTACGCCATGTGCGGCCGCGCTTATGGGCCGCGGTTTTTGTGGATGTGGCCGAACGCGCGCATCTCGGTGATGGGCGGTGAAATCGCCGCCTCTGTCCTGGCGGCGGTCAAGCGCGAGGGCGTGGATGCGCGCGCGGAACGCTGGAGCGCGGACGAGGAACACGCCTACAAGGAGCAGATCCGGGGCCAATACGAGACGCAAGGTCATCCCTACTACGCCACGGCACGGCTCTGGGACGACGGCATCATCGACCCGGCCAAGACACGCGAGGTCTTGAGCCTCGGGCTGGCCGCGGTGAGGAATGCGCCGATTCGCGCCACGCGCTTCGGTATCTTTCGGATGTGACGATGCCCGCGACAAAATCTTTATCTGTCACCGTCGACCGGCGCGGCGCGTGTACCTTAATGCTCCGGCGCCCGGAACGGCACAACGCCCTCGATGCCGACCTCATCGGTGCCCTGCTGTCCCAGTTGCAAGCGCTGGAACGCGATCCCACGGTTCGCGTCGTGATCCTGACGGGAAGCGGTGAATCGTTTTGCAGCGGCGGTGATCTGGATTGGTTTACAGCCCTCGCCTGTCAGGAACCGGGATCTCATGATGATGAGATCAAAAATATTGCCCCGCTGTTACAGATCCTCCATGGATTGGGCAAACCCTGCATCGCGCGCATTCAAGGCCCGGCCTACGGCGGCGGCATGGGTCTCATCGCTTGCTGTGATCTCGCCATCGCCAGCGACAGCGCCCGCTTTGCTCTTCCCGAGCTCAGGCTGGGTCTGCTGCCGGCGATGATCGCGCCCTATATTCTTCAGGCCATCGGCCTGCGCGAGACCCTTCGGTTGGCGATCAGCGCCGAAGCCATCGGCGCCGAGGAAGCTCTGCGGATCGGCTTGCTACACCAGGTCGTCAAGCCTAGCGAATTGGATCGCGCTCTGGACATCCATATCGAGCGCATACTCAAGTCAGCGCCGACGGGGATCGCCGAATTCAAACGCATGATCGCGAACTATTCGCCGCTAGAGCACGGAGATTTCGACACGGTTGAGGCCTTCCTTGCGCGGCTGCGCGGCTCGCCGGAGGCGCGCGAAGGGATCGCGGCTTTTGTGGAGAAGCGCAAGCCATACTGGCAAGTCCCATGACTCTCCGCTATCCAAAACGGGTCAAGCTGGTGGAAGTCGGCCCCCGCGACGGCTTGCAGAATGAGCCCACAATGCTCGCTACCGAAACCAAAGTAGCGTTCATCGATCGGCTGTCGGCGACCGGGCTAGCGGTCATCGAGGCGGCGAGCTTCGTCAATCCCAAGGCGGTGCCGCAACTCGCCGACGCCGAGGAAGTGTTTTCCCGCATCGAGCGCAAGCATTCCGTACAGTATCCTGTGCTCTTGGCGAACCACAAAGGACTGGAACGGGCGCTCCGCGTGGATGCGCGGGCGATTGCCGTATTCACCGCCGCCACCGAGACCTTCAGCCAAAAGAACAGCCGCTGTAGCATCGCGGGATCCATGGAACGCCTGGCCCCGGTCATCGCCGAGGCTCGCCAGCGGGGGCTCGCGGTTCGTGCGTATGTCTCCTGCGCGTTCGGCTGTCCCTATGAGGGTGCCGTTGCCGCGGAAACCGTGGCCAAGCTCGCCGGTGATTTTTATCGGCTCGGCTGCGCGGAGATCGCCCTCGGTGACACCGTTGGCCTGGCGACGCCCTTGCAAGCGCGGGACGTGTTCGCCGCCTGCGCCGGCCAAGTTCCTGCCGCGCGGCTGGCGCTACATTTCCACGACACCCGTGGCCAAGCGCTCGCCAACATCCTGGCTTGTCTCGACCTCGGCGCCGAAGTGGTCGATGCCTCGGTGGCCGGGCTCGGCGGCTGTCCCTACGCGCCGGGCGCGAGCGGTAACGTCGCTACCGAAGATGTCGTCTACATGCTTCACGGCATGAGGATCGAGACCGGGATCGATCTCGACAAGTTGATCGAGGCAGGCCGTTATATCTGCGCACAGCTCGGGCGCGAAAACCAAAGCCGCGTCAGCCGGGCAACCGAACAGCGAGGATAATCGGCATGAGACTCGGTGACGCGAAAGCGATCGTCACCGCCCGCGCGATCGCATTGGCATCCGTCATTAGATTTCCGTACTTACTCTTTTGACTTTGATCTGAGACAATCGGGCTGATGCGGGCATTATACATTTGTGGATCCATAAACCAGACGCGGATGGTTCATCAGGTCGCGCGGCAGTTGCCGCAATTCGAGGCCTACTTCACGCCCTACTACTGTGATGGTTTCAAAAAACTGGTTTGGCGCGCCGGGCTGCTCGACTTTACAGTCATGGGCGGTCAGTTCCTGCAGCAAACGCTAAAATACCTGCAGACACATCGGCTCGCCCTGGATCTCGAAGGAGGGCGCGGCCCCTACGATCTGGTCGTCACCTGCAGCGATCTCATCGTCCCGCGCAACATCGTGGGGCCGAAGCTAGTGTTGGTGCAAGAAGGCATGACGGATCCCGAGACGCTGGCGTTTCACCTCGTCAAAGTGCTCAAGTTGCCCCGCTGGATCGCGCAGACCGCGGCCACCGGACTTTCTGATATGTACGACATTTTCTGCGTTGCTTCCGACGGCTACCGGGACCTCTTCATCCGCAAGGGCGTGCGGCCGGACAAGATCCGCGTCACCGGGATCCCGAATTTCGACGATTGCGCGAGCTTTCTCGGCAATGATTTTCCTTACCGGGACTATGTCCTGGTGGCGACCTCTGATCGCCGCGAGACGTATAACTACGAGAACCGCAAGCGCTTCATCCACAAGGCCAACGGGATCGCCGCTGGGCGCCAGATCATTTTCAAGTTTCACCCCAATGAGAACGCCGGACGTGCCCGCCGGGAAGTGGAGCGTTATTCACCCGGCGCGCTCAGCTTCAGCGATGGCAATACCGATCATATGATCGCCAACTGCAAGGCGCTGATCACGCGCTTTTCCTCGGTGGTTTACGTCGCGGCCGCGCTCGGCAAGGAATTGCATTGCGATCTCCCGGCCGCTGAGGTCAAACGCTTGCTGCCGCTCCAAAACGGCGGCCGCTCGGCCGCCAACATCGCGAACGAATGCCTGGCGCTTTTCGGCTAGTATGAACGTGATCGTGATTCAGGCCCGGATGGGCTCGACGCGCTTGCCCGGCAAGGTGATGCTGGACCTCTGCGGTGCGCCGCTCATCGTACGCATGCTCGAACGGGTGCAACGGATCAGGACACCGGCGCAGATCGTGGTCGCCGTCACTACCGAGGCAGCCGATGATTGCCTCTGCGATCTCTGCTGCGCGCACGGATTCGAGGTCTTCCGGGGCCATCCGACTGATCTCCTCGACCGCCATTACCAAGCGGCGCGTGCCTACGGAGCCGAGGTGATGGCCAAGGTGCCCTCGGACTGCCCGCTCATCGATCCGGCGATCATCGACGCCGTATTCGAGCGCTTCGCTCAAGGTGATTGCGACTATGCGAGCAACCTGCATCCGCCCTCATATCCCGATGGCAACGATGCCGAGGTGATGTCGATGAGCGCGCTCGCCAGTGCCTGGCGGGAGGCTACCCAGGGCTTCGAGCGCGAGCACACCACGCCCTTTCTTTGGGAACATGGCGAGCGGTTTCGGCTCGCAAATGTCACTTGGGACTCGCTCCCTGGTGGCGCGCCCGTGCGAGACTATTCGATGTCGCACCGCTGGACCCTCGACTATCCCGAGGATTACGAATTCATCCGCCGGGTGTACGCGGCGCTGTATGCGCGCATCCCGGCGTTCGGGCTCGAAGATATCTTGCGGCTCTTGGAGCGCGCGCCCGATCTCCAGGCCATCAACGCACGCTACGCCGGCGTCAACTGGTACCGCCATCACCTGGGCGCGCTGCGTACGATCACCGCAGCCCAGACAAGGTGATCGGATAGCGCGCATGCGAAACGAGCAACTCATGGCGCTCAGCCACCGGGTACGCCGGCATGTCATCAAGATGGCCACCAACGGCGGCTGCTTCATCGGCGCCTCGCTCTCCTGCGTGGACATCCTCACCTATCTCTATGGCAATTGGCTCAACCTGCACCGCGATCGCCTGGCCGATCCCGACCGCGACTACCTTCTCTTGTCCAAGGGTCATGATGTCCCGGCTCTCTACGGGCTTTTTGCCGAGCTGGGGTTCATCGAGCCGCAGCGGCTGGGCAACCATTTGCGGCCCGACGACGACATATACTGGCACCCGAACCGCAACATTCCCGGGATCGAATTCCATTCCGGATCGCTCGGTCATCTGCTGAGTGTGGGACTCGGCATCGCGCTCGACATCAAGCTCCGACGGGGCCCCGGCCGCGTGGTGGTGGTGCTCGGCGATGGCGAGCTGAACGAAGGCTCGGTCTGGGAGGCGGCGCTGGTAGCGGCGGCCAAGGGCTTGGATAACCTCCTCGCCATTGTCGATCGCAACGGCTTTCAAGCCAATACCGCGACCGAGGATCTCATCCCCGTCGAGCCCATCGAGCAAAAGTTCATCGCCTTCGGCTGGCGCGCGGCGCGGATCGATGGGCATGACTTCAACGCCTTGGAGCAAGGACTGGCGACGATCCCGCTCGCGGTCGGAGGGCCGTCCGTGGTCATCGCAGAGACAGTGCGCGGCAAGGGCTTGCCGAGTATCTCGGCGCGCGCCGATCGGTGGTTTTGCAACTTCTCGGCCCACGAGATCGAGATGCTGCTCGAAGAGCTCGAAGGCACGCGGCAGGCCGAGCTCGAGAGCGAGACGATCGTCGCGCGTTAAGCTTGATTAGGTTTCGCCACCACGGGTATATATACAGAGCCCCGTGGGGCGACCAAAGTGGAGAGCTGCGCCTCTCCCCTTTGGAAACCCCATTGCTTTGGTCCGCGGCGAGACCGCGGGGAACAAATTTTATCGATTGCTATGCCGACCGCTCAAACCCGTCATCCCGAACCCCGGACCTACGAGGATCTGCTCTATGCCTTGGCGCAAGCCGATGAGCGCATCATCGTCATGACCGCCGAGAACCGGGCGGCGATCCGCGGGTTACCGGCACGCCTCGGTCCGCGTTTCATCGATGTCGGCATCTGCGAGCAGACCCTGATCGGCGCCGCGGCCGGTTTCGCCTTGCGCGGCCGCATCCCGGTGGTCCATGCGCT
Source organism: Gammaproteobacteria bacterium (assembly GCA_050740435.1). Lineage (GTDB taxonomy): Bacteria > Pseudomonadota > Gammaproteobacteria > JACCXJ01 > JACCXJ01 > USCg-Taylor. The sequence continues at coordinate 5,855 of JBOIDL010000013.1, read as the reverse complement.
CGCGAGCTTTCTCACCATGCGGGCCTTCGAGTTTATCCGCACGGATGTGGGGATCCCGAGGCTTCCGGTGAAACTCGTCGGCAGCTTCGCGGGCTTCTTCTCGGAGGCCAACGGACCCACGCATCAAGCGCTCGAGGACATCGCCCTCATGCGCGGCATCCCCGGCGTGAACGTCTGGTGTCCCGCCGATCTCGAGGATATGCTGATCGGTCTCCCAGCCATCTTGCGCGATCCGGCGCCCTACTACATTCGTTACAATCATCTGCCCGCCACTGTGGCGCACACGGATTCTCAACCCGACCGTGCCGAGATCTTGAGTCACGGGGAAGACGTAAACTTGTTGACCTACGGCACCCTCTTCGGCGAGTGCGTTGGGGCCGGGGAGATCCTGCGCGCTCAAGGGATCTCGGCCGGCTTGGTCAATTTACGCACGCTCAAGCCCATCGATACCGAGGCCTTGGTGTCCGCCGCGCGCAATTCGCGCTTGCTGGTGGCGGTCGAGGATCACTTCAAGATCGGGGGGCTGTATTCGATCCTGGCCGAAACCTTGTTCGAGCGCGGCGTCTCTGTCCCGACGCTCTCCCTCGCCCTTGACAACCATTGGTTCAAACCCGCGCTCATGGCCGAGGTGCTGGAGTACGAGGGTTTCACGGCCGCGAAGATCGCCGCAAGCGTCTTGCGACGGATCCATGAGGCCCGGAGTTGACGATGCCAAACCGGGTCAAATTCAACGCCGAGCTTCCGGCCATCGAACAGTCGAATGCGCTCTGGTCACGCGCGCAGGGGCTCATCCCCGCCGGCACGCAAACCCTGGCCAAGGGGCCGACGCAGTTCTCCGAAGGCGTCGCGCCCAAATACCTCCTGCGCGGTAAGGGCGCCCGGGTATGGGACGCCGATGGCAACGAGTATCTCGATTACAACATGGGCATCGGGCCCATTATCCTCGGCTATTGCCATGAAGCCGTCGATGAAGCTATCCGGCGGCAACTCGCGAACGGTATTTCGTTTTCGCTCATGCACCCGCTCGAGGTCGAGCTGGCCGAGCTCATGCGCGCGTGCATCCCGAACGCCGAGTCGGTGCGTTTCTCCAAGACCGGTTGTGATGTCACCAGCGCCGCGGTGCGCTTATCTCGTGCGTATACGCGCCGCGAGAAGGTGCTCTGCTGCGGCTATCACGGCTGGCACGATTGGTACATCGCAGTCACCGATCGCAACGCCGGGATCCCGGCCTGCGCCGCGGAGCTCACCCACACGTTCAACTATAACGACCTCGACTCGGTCGCGCGCTCCATCGACGGCGATACGGCCTGCGTGATCCTGGAACCTTTTGTCTTCGAGCGCGAGCGAAACGGATTTCTCGCCGAGCTGCGCAAGATCTGCGATCGCAACGGTACGCTGCTGGTCTTCGATGAGATGTGGACCGGATTCCGCTGCGCGCTCGGAGGCGCCCAAGAGTACCTCGGCGTGCGGGCCGATCTGAGCCTCTTTTCCAAGGCCATGGCCAACGGCATGCCGATCTCGGCCATCACCGGCCGCGGCGATATCATGGCGTTGCTGGAAAAAGACGTGTTCTTTTTTACCACCTTCGGGGGCGAGACGCTGTCGCTCGCCGCCGCCATTGCGTGCATCGAGTTCATTCGCGACCATGGGGTCATCGGGCACCTGGCACAGGTGGGCCAACAATTGTCGGAGGGATTGAAAAATATCGTGAACAAGCTTTCGCTCGACTACGTCTCCCTCACGGGCTATCCCTTCCGCACCCTGCTAAGCTTCTCGCCGGCCGCGGGGGATCCCTTGGAGATGAAGACCTTGGTGCAACAGGAGCTCATCCGGCGCGGGATCTTATGGAGCGGCATCCATAACCTCTGCCATGCCCACGGGTCGGCGGAGATCGACTACACGCTCCAAGCCTACGCGGCTGTCCTGTCCATCCTCAAGCAGGCCGTCGAGGCCAAAGACGTCGCTGCGCGCCTTAAAGGTCGCCTCCTGCAGCCGGTGTTCCGCAAGACGAGTCATTTTAACACCAAGCCCAAGTCCTCCGTGTCAACATGACTGAGACACTGTAGTGTCTCATTTTGAATTTCGGCTAGCGGCCAACGACGGGCGCTTGTTGTAGGACTATTCAAAGAACACTGATCGCAGCGATCAGGCTCAGCGTAACTTGCCATCACTGCAAGCTCAATGTGGCCTGCAGCTCATCGAATTCGGTATGAACGCCCTTATCGTCGCGCACCAGCAACCCGGCCGTGACCAGGGCGTCCACATCCTCATGGACCCGCTTGTAATCTCGGTCCAGGTGTCGCGCCAAGGCGGCGACGGATGGATGGGGGGACCGGCGCACAGCCTTAAGTAGCGCCAGCCGCTTGGGGGATAGGGTTTGCAGCAACGCTTCGAGGTTGAAGAAGGTCACGTGTTGTTCGTCCACCGGTTCACCAGCCTCGGCCCGCTTCCAGGCGGACACAAACCGCTTGCCCATGTCTTCTAGACTGTCCACATGGACTTGAACTTTGCTCATGCTGCACCTCTCGCTTTCCGCACATCCGCCAGGAAGTCGGCCACCAGCTGCTCGACGGTCGTGAAGATATACTGTTCCTCCAGATCCCCGCGATGCCGGTGATCGCCCTTGCCACGCTCGTTGTCGTAACTTACCACCCGCCGCCCGGTGTAGCCGTAGAAAAGGGAATACTTCAACCGGTGGGCACTGCCAGGCACCGGTTCCGGCACTTCCCAGATCGTCATCTCCACGATGGCGCCATCGTCGAGGTAGATGGCCTTGTCGCGGAAGATGCGGGTAGCGGGCACGATATGGCGCAATGTCCCATAGGCTCGTTATGGCGTCAAGTGACATAATTCCTTCGGCCAATGCCTTGGTGCCAGGTAAATCGATATAGAAAGCACGCCCGATTTGATTCCTGGTTTTCCGGTTTTCTGATTCCCAAGCTCCGGCTTGGGAACCCAATCCGTGAAGCTCCCGCTTCACGCCCCCATCACCAAGCCCGGATCGATCAAGCCTTCCTGTCCGGCATAATTCCGGGCGCTGGAATACCGCCAAATGCTCCGGAATGATTTCCCCGGCCGTAAACGACTTGAAACGCTGCATATCCCGGCTCAGGTTCTCCGACGTGGCGATAAGATGCAAGTGGTCTTCGAGGATGACGTAACCGTGGAGACCGGGCCGGCCTCGCGCTGAAGGAACCGCCATGAGTCCAGAACGTGAGAGCGGAAATCGATCTCCAGGACCACCCGCGTCGGGCGAGCGCATAAATCAACAGCCAATATGGTCAACCGAGCGCAGCCTGCCTGAATTCCGCCCTTCGATGACTCGCCATGCCTCGACGCCGTTACCGTGTTCGCCAAGAATCATGCCCGCACTTCCTAACCGCGACGGTAAACCACTGGCTGCCACTGGTTACGCGGCAACGCCCGTGCGCCTTCCAACTCGAGATGCGATAAGAGCTGTGCCAGCCGGCGGCGGGCATAGAACATGCGGGTCTTCACGGTACTTTCCGGACAATCCATGACACTCGCGATCTGCGAGTACGATAATCCCTCGACGAAAGTGAGTTCGATGACGGCCCGGTGCTCCGGCGAGAGTTGATCAAGGGCGGCCAGGAGCTCACGGCCGAGCTCCCAACCGAGGACCGTTGCCGCGAGGTTGTCGGTGTGTTCGAGTTCCGCGTGATCGTGTTCCTCGCCGATGGAAGGTGTCGAACACGCCTCATTGGCGGATCGCGCGAGCGCTTGCAACCCGGCGTGGCGGGCGATGCCAAAGAGCCAGGTGGACACAAGCGCACGGTGGGGATCGAACTCGCTCGCCTTTCGCCAGACCACTAGCATGGTGTCGTTGACGGCTTCCTCGATTAGGTCGTAGTGCTTGAGGACCTTGCCCAGGAAGCGACCTATACGAGGGGCATAGCGTTGATAAAGCAATGTCAAGGCCTGTGTGTCCTTGGCGGCCACGCGGGTAAGGAGTCGCCGATCGTCGTCCTCGGATCGCGACCGACGGGCGGATTGTTCGCCTACGGGGTCGTCTTGTACGAACCTATCGTGGTCGTCAAACGTGCCCCCTAGGGCGGCCGTAGCAATTTTCATGATCGTCCCCTCTCACGAGTTAATGGATTGATTCCTGGCCGTCAGCATCAAGTAAACGGACGCGAGTTCTGGTGCGTAGTAGACTAGGGGTTATTCGCGACCCGAGTCGTCAGGAAAGGGTTAGGATTCGGTTAGGATTTCCAGAAGAGTCGCGTTGACTACGCGTAGGGGGATGGGGATGGAACGCGGACCACGATGGGAATTCGCGCCGTTTCGCCTGGATCCGAGCGGATGGATGCTGTGGCGGGAGAACCAGCCGGTGGCTTTACCGCCCCGGGCTTTCTCCGTCCTGTGCCACTTAGTGGAACACGCCGGCGCGCTGGTGACCAAGGATGAGCTGCTGGATGCCGTCTGGCAGCACCGCTTTGTCAGCGAATCGGTCCTCAAAGTCTGCATCAATGAGCTGCGGCGCACGCTAGCTGACAGCGCGAAGTCGCCGCGTTACATCGAGACGGTGGCGCGGCGCGGTTACCGCTTCATCGCCGCGCCGAAGCGCGTAGAGAAAGTCGCCGCAGTTCCCGAGCGGTCGTTGCCATTGACCACGCCGATAGGCAGCGTCATACGCGCAGCGGATCCTACCCACTACCTGCTCCAACGCACCGAACCGCTGGCACAGTTACAGCGGCTGTTCAAGCGCGCGCAGTGTGGCGAACGGCAGGTGGTTTTCATTACCGGGGAGGCAGGGATCGGCAAGACCACAGTCGTTGAGAGTTTCCTCGATCCTATGGCGGAGTGTGGGGTCGGGGTGTTGTTGGGACGGTGTATCGAGCACTATGGCGCGGGCGAGGCGTTTCTGCCGGTCTTGGAAGCTTTGGACCGCTGTTGCCGAGCTACGGGGGGCTCGGCATTGATCACCCGACTCCAGCGGTGGGCGCCGACCTGGCTTGCGCAGATGCCGGGGCTTTTGAGTGCGCACGAAAACGAAGAATTACAGCGGGACATCGTCGGCGCGACCAAGGAGCGCATGCTCCGTGAGCTTGTCGGGGTACTGGAAGCGTTGTCCCAGGAGTTACCTCTCGTGATGGTGCTCGAGGATTTGCACTGGAGCGATGCCGCCACGTTGGATGCGATTTCGCTGCTGGCGCAGCGGCGGGATCTGGCACGGCTGCTCATCATCGGCACTTACCGACCCGTCGATGCCGCACACACCGAACACCCCATCAAGCGGCTGAGACAGGATTTGCTCGCGCGCGGACGCTGCATCGAACTTCCTCTAGCGCCATTCTCCCGGCTTGATCTCGCGGCCTTTCTGTCGGCGTGGTTTCCAGGTACCGCCATGCCGGAGGTTGTTGTGGATGCGGTCTACGGCCGCACGGAAGGACACCCTTTATTCGTGGTTAATCTCATCGACCACTGGACTGCACGGGGCTTGCTCAGGCTAGCGGACGAATGCTGGGGGTTGCCCGACAGGGTAGACGCCCTCGGTGTGCCGGAGCGGCTCCAGGCGCTGATCGAGCATCGGATTGACGCACTGGGTAAGTTGGAGCAACGGCTGCTGGCGGCCGCAGCGGTAGCCGGGGAGGAGTGGTCAGCGGCACTCGTGGCTGCGGCGCTGAACATGGATTGCGATGCGGTTGACGAATGCTGTGAGGCATTGGCCGAACGGGGGCAGATGATTGCACAGGCAGGGATCACAGAATGGCCAGATGGGACGGTAGCCGGCCGTTACCGTTTTCTGCATGCGCTTTATGAAGATTTCTTGTATCAGAGGCTCGCCGCCGCCCAGCGCGTCCGGTTCCACAAACGCCTGGCCGAGCGCTTGG
>JBOIDL010000012.1:0-36291 GCA_050740435.1 Gammaproteobacteria bacterium | reverse complement strand
CCGCGGCGATCTTCTCTTGATGGCGTTCGACAAAGGGATTCATGGCGACGACGCGTCTCCGTTTTTATTGCCCATACGCCAGAATGGTACCTTCAACACTTTGGTTCCGGCTACGCCGGGTTAGGATTAGTCTCATTCTTCTAATAGGGGCTAGCCTGCTCGGTAGCGGTTGTACAACAACCTCCACTGCGCCGTATCAAACTTACCATCCCGAACTGGAATATCTGAAATCGTTGCATCAGGCTGGCCCTGTCACTGACCCTCAGATCGTCGCTTTCTTGATGCAGCAATTCATGAATACCAACCAGTTGCAAGCTGGCATTGCGTTTTTCGAATCCTTCCTGGAAAAATACGAGGCTCAGCTTTCCTCCAAGCAAAAGGCTTTATATCTGGGCGCTTTGGGCGTTCTGCGCGCCTCCTATGCCAATCAGGTGCCTCTCTGGAGGCGAATCGCTTGGGTGAATGAGACCATCGAGATGCTGGAAAACGCGCGGACGCTGACCAACAACGAGAGCTTTCTGGTACGCTGGATGACAGGGGTAGTCTATGCACAGCTTCCTGATCGGTTTAACAAGGCCGACGCAGCCATTGCTGATCTCAAATGGTGCGTGGATAACATATCTAAAGCGCCCCATGACGGTTGGCTGCGGGAGGTTTTCTATCACCTGGCTGTTCTGTACAACCGGACCAACAAACAAAAACAAGCTCAGGCCTATCTGCAATTGAGCGGCTACGGCAGCTTTGACAAACGCATCACGCTGACCACCCCGTATGCGGTCAATGCCACGAAAGGCCATACGTTCTATCCCAGGCGACTAAGAGAGATCGTCCCCGGAAAGATATTTAATCTCTCGGGCTTCGAATTCACCGAGTATTACTTCGTTGTGTCAAAGGACGGTAAGGAGCTGATATCAATCGATGCCGGAACAAGACCCGACTCGGCACAGGCGGCCTATGAGTTCCTGCGGGATCGTTTTCCTGATCTGCCCCCCCTGACGACGGTGTTCGTGACTCATGCCCACTGGGACCATATTGGCGGACACAGCTATTTCCGCAATTTGGGTCCGCAGGTGAAGTTCTACGCCAGGGACAATTACCGCAAGGAGCTAGAGATCGTCACCAAGGGCATCAGAGGATTTAGATTTAGCTACTTTTTCGGTACTGATTTCAAAGAAGAATTCATTTCTAGTTTCAAGCCCGATGTCGTTCTTGACCAGCGTACTGAGGTCACCGTGGGAGGGACACATTTTGAGCTCATTCCAGTCCCGGGTGGAGAGACAATCGATGGAATGTTTATCCATGTGCCCGAGCACGGCGCCCTTTTCGTCGGGGATTTTATTATGCCGTATATCGGCGCCCCCTTTGTTGAGGAGGGCAACATCCAAGGGCTTTTCGAGGCCATTGATGTGGCCGTATCCTTAAACCCCCAACACCTGCTCCATGGGCATGAGCCGTTAACGCGGATCTGGATCTCTCCGGCGCTGCTCGCCAAGATCAAGGCCCATCTCCAGTGGCTTTATCGAGAAACCCTCAAGGGCATCTGGACTGGGATGGACCGGACAGCGATTCATCATCAAAACTTGATGCCGCCATTCATCCATCAAAATTCCGATGTGCAGCTGCCTTTCCTGGTCATGCGCGAGAATGTGATCAATCGACTATATGATCAGAATATCGGTTACTGGCAGCCCGACCTTCAGGGTATGGACCATCTTAGCCAGGAGGAATTCGGATCGTTATTGACGCGCTACTTCGAGCTTTCAGAACAAGAATTGGCCAGCGCCATCGAAAAGATGCTGAGCCGCGGCGACCACGAGCTCGGGGCGCGCACAACGACATGGGCGCTTACTCAATATCCGTCCAACAAGAAATTGCAAGAGCTTAAGGCGCTTGCTTTCTTGAAACTAAAAGAGAAGTACCAGAGTTCAATCCCTTCAAGTTCATTATCTACTCACAGTCTATCCATCATGAAACGCCCCAATTGCAGCAATTCCTGCCTAACAAACGCATGGACGCGCGCCAAGTCTATCCCCGGCGCCCCAGCCCATTCAGCCCCGGTTAATCGACTCCCTCGATAATGCGGCACATCCGGATGAGGAATGAGCCATGAATACACTCGTGAAACTGATCTGGATCCTGATCCTGTGGGCCCCGTTATCCCTGCCGCCCGCCGCGACGCCGGCCTTTGAGGATGACAAAGCGTATTTCGGCCGTGCCGAGCTCGACCAGATGCTGGCGCCGATTGCGCTCTATCCGGACACGGTGCTGTCCCACGTCCTAATTGCTTCGACGTATCCACTCGAAGTGGTGGAGGCGGCGCGGTGGTCGCAGAGACACCCGGATCTACAGGGCGAAGAGGCGGTGGAGGCGGTCGAGGACATGGACTGGGATCCGAGCGTCAAGGCCCTCGTGGCATTCCCGGAAATCCTCGCCCGCATGGACGAGGACCTGGAGTGGACCCAGCGCCTCGGCGAAGCGTTCCTGGCGCAGGAAGCGCAGGTGATGGACAGCGTGCAGGGCCTACGCGAGCGGGCGTATGCGGTCGGCAGCCTGAATTCGCTGGAACACGTGCGCGTAATTCGCGAGCGGGAATCGATCGTCATCGAGCCCGCCTTCAGCCGCATCGTCTACTTGCCGTACTACGACCCCTGGGCCATCTACGGCCCGTGGTGGTGGCCGGCGAACCGCCCGTACTGCTGGAGAAATTGGCTCGGTCACCCGGTTGCTTACTACAGGCCTGGGTTCCACTGGGGCGTCGGCTTCGGGGTTTCACCGGTCTTTTATTCTAGTTCTTTCAACTGGCATCAGCGCCAGGTCGTGGTGGTGCATCACCATCACACATCGCCGATCCGCTCCGGTTTGGAAGTTGCGCGGCACGGGGATGCCCGCCACTGGCGGCACCACCGCACTCACCGGCGCGGCGTGGCCTACCGCAACAAGCGGCTGAACCATGACTATGGCCACAACCGCCGCAACGCCGTTGGCCGGGAACAGGGCCTGGCGCGCCGCGAATCCGCTGCGGAACGAAGCGCCAACCGGCGCCACAAAGACAACACAGACCGCGATGCGCGCGAGCGGGTTCGAAACCAGTCGCACGAACGCCGGGGTGACCAAAACCGCGATGCGTATCGCTCACGGAACCGCGGCGACTCGCGTTTCGAGACGCGTTCAAGCCGGCATTCCGACGATCCGAGACCTAAGTTTCGTGGCCGCGACGACGGATCCGTGGGCGGTGGTGATGGCAATCGGCCGCGCACACGTGAATCGCGTGCTCGCCCGGAACGCCCGGCCCGGCAACCACAGCATGGCGATCGCGCTGCTGCCCGCGCGGAGGAAAGGCGTCCGAAAGATCCGCCCAGCGACACTCGCCGCGAACAATTTGAACGGCGCGAGACACGCCGAGGGCCAGACTCGAACGCTTCCCACCGTGGGGTGGCGAGCGGCCGTCATCCATCACGGAAGGCACGTGAACTGCGACGTTCCAGTCATGGCCCTGACAATCCCGAGCAAGCAGTCCGCGGACGACCCGAACGTCACGACGGCCGCGGGCGAGGGAAGCGCGACCGCGACGTTGACCGGGAACAGGGCCTGGCGCGCCGCGATGCCGCCGCGGAACGAAGCGGCAACGAGCGCCACAAAGACAACGCAGACCGCGATGCGCGCGAGCGGGTTCGAAACCAGTTGCACGAACGCCGGCGTGACCAAAACCGCGATGCGTATCCCTCGCGGAACCGCGGCGACTCGCGTTTCGAGACGCGTTCGAGCCGGCATTCCGACAATCCGAGACCTAAGTTTCGTGGCCGCGACGACAGATCCGTGGGCGGTGATGATGGCAATCGGCCGCGCGCACCTGAATCGCGCGCTCGCCCGGAACGCCCGGCCCGGCAACCACACTATGGCGATCGCGCTGCCGCCCGCGCGGAGGAAAGGCGTCCGAAAGATCCGCCCAGCGACACTCGCCGCGAACAATTTGAACGGCGCGAGACACGCCGAGGGCCAGATTCGAACGCTTCCCACCGTGGGGTGGCGAGCGGCCGTCATCCATCACAGAAGGCACGTGAACCGCGACGTTCCAGCCACGGCCCTGACAATCCCGAGCAAACAGTCCGCGGACGGACCCGAACGTCACGACGGCCGCGGGCGAGGGAAGCGCGACCGCGACGCCTAGCATAAAAAAACCAGCATGACCTGCCGCTCAGATAACACGCTAGCTCGCGAGCCGGTAGAGAATTGTCTGAGCTAGCTTGTCGATAAATTGGTTTTGTCGTGGCCTATCAAGATGGCTGATCGGTTGACCGTCGTAGGATTCGATCTGCAACTCGGACAAGGTTACGTCATGAGGACCTAAGCGCGGATCCGGGAATTTATACTGCGCGAACTTAACTAGGGCCTGGTCGATCAGTACCGGAATAATAATAAGCTCCTTACGTTGTCGCTTGCCTAATAACAATGGCATTTCCTGTTCACGCACAAACTCTGAACGCAGTAAATCCGTTGTAATCAAAAGTACGGCGAGAGAAGCTTTCTTAAGGTTGTTCAAAAATCGCCCCCTGCCATTCCTCACCGCCTTCAATTTCTGTGTCTGCCCAGATGGAGATCTTTCCTGCGTGTTCGGCCGGCTCTAGGTAGCGCATGATCTGTTCGCACCAAACCCGATCCTCGCGCGCATAGCTGATGAACACCGCGGGTGGATCCCACGATGGAAGCGTCGGCTTGGGAGAGGGATCATCGATGAAGCGCGGGTTAACCGGCGCTTGCGAATCGGTACAATGCAGTGCTTCTAGAGGCGGATCGACCGGTGCACTCGGGGTGAGAAACTTAGGTTTCAGCGCGCGGACGATCGTCACGGCGCCCTCATACTCGCCGGGGAAAACGTGGTCATCGCTTACGGAAAACCCGGCTTGCCTGGCATAATCGACCACCGTTTCGGGAGAGTCGCGTAAGATATCCGTAATCATCGCGCGGTTGCGTTCATAGGCCAGCTCTACAACCTCGCGGAGGGCAGTTTCCATACCCTTCTCTTCGAGGTTCCGTTTTATTGAATCGAATAAGCGATCAATGTCCGTTTGATTGGTCGAAGTCGAGTACACCAAAACACCGCCGGGCTTGAGTACACGGTAGATCTCGCGTAGGCAGCGGGCACGATCCGGAATCGCGTAAAGCGTATTGACCATTATTGCCCCGTCGAGAACATCGTGATCGAACTCACGTAGGCTGAGCATGAGATCGCCTTTGAAAACCCTTAAGGTGTTTTGCTTGGTTTCGCTAGCGTCCGGTAGCTTGCGCTGTAAGAGATCGATCATTTCCTGATTCGATTCGAGTGCCCAGACATCGCGGTAAGGAAGCTGCCTGAAAAGCTCAACCGTGACGTTTCCCGTCCCGGCACCGAGGTCAGCCACCGCGCGCGCGTCGTCCAAAAGGCTCACGGCCTTACGAATCAGCTCGTTATACGGATCGAAATGCACCAACATCGTGTCGTAGAGCTTCGCGTAGATGGACCGAGGTCCGCCATTTCCGGGGCGCGTCCGCCTCGCGACTTCGCTCGATTACTTCCCGATGGTTCTTCAGTTTTAGAATGAAATCCTCGGCATGACGAAACCGAGTTAAACCCATAGGCTTAGCCAGTAGCTCGTCAAACATGGGATTCCAATCGAGGAAGTATGGGGCGGATTACCGACCCAAGTACGGGTAGGGACATAATCGAGCTGATTGTCGGTTTTGAGCTCGGCGAAGATCCCCTCTTGACTGCCCCGGCCTTGGTGGAAGGCAAGCGCCTTGCGGGCACTGAGGCACTTATTGGTGAGAATAACTTTGAACTCGTAGCCGTATGCATAGGGGATGAAGAGTCCTCAAAACGCAGTTGGGGAAGGCTATGCGTCTTGCAGTGAACTTCGGCTCTGCTACACTTCATAGAAGCGGCCTCCTTCTCGGATCTTATCGTTTCGGCAAACATATTATACCGAGAAGCGTAGGCCGCTTTCCATAGTTTTCTGATCATAGGATCAGCCTCCTTGTTGGATGGCTAGACTTCACCCACGGTGATGTCCAGCGAAAAGCTTAAAACTCGTTAAAACCCTTAATCGACGCCCTTTTCGGCCACCACACAACAGAATTTATGCAACTGGAGGGTTAACCTGGCGCGGCTCGGGGCGTCCGGTAGCACCGGGTGCTTGACGACGTTCTAATGGATGGCCTCGACCAACGGATAGTCCGAGACCGTTTGCACGAAGATCGCGCCGAGATCGGTCCTGCTGTCGGTGGTCTTGCCGATCGGCGTGGGGCCGAAGGGCGCGAGAAAGTAATCACGCAGATCGTCATCGTCGAGCGAAGGCTCGCGCACATCACCGAGGTAGACACGATGGATGTTGGTAACAAAGAGATTGCCCGTGTCCCGCACGACGCGGACATCATCCTGAATGTGCAGCGTGAGCTGGAAATCGTCCCGCCAGTTGCGGTCCTCGACGCCGTCATCCGGCAGGATCGGGTCATTGAAGAAAATGCGCAGGCCGTCAAAGTCGGCGCGCACCCTATCGAGGACGATGATGTTCGGTGCGATCAAGAGAAAGTTCCGCGCGAGCGTCGAGCCGGGTTCGAGCCGATGAGGAGCGATAACACCTTGGTCTTGCCCGCGCCGGTCGCCATTTTGAGGACATAGCGCGGCCAGTCCTCACCGCCCACATAAAAAAGCCCCCTGGCGGGGGCAAAATGGTGGAGGCTAAGCTGTAGCGCATCTTAGGGGAGTTTGAGCCGTCGCGGAATGTGACAAATTGCCGCAGGGCTGAATCAAGCGATGACGCTATCGACCGGCACGATCGTCCCTGCCTGAGCAGCATCGTAACCTGGAAGCGCACCGGCCTGGGATTTAAACTCGGCGCTACGGAGCATGCTGACAAGCTCCGATACTGCGGACTTCGAGAGGCTGTCGCGGGGCAGGGCAAACCAATAGTTTTCCCACGTGACCGGGATAAAATGCAGGCCGAAGCGACGCGCCGCCGCTTCAATCCCGAAGCCGGCATCCGCCCCGCCGCTCGCCACGATGGCCGCCACCGCCATGTGCGTGAATTCCTCGGTGCTGTAGCCGTGGATCGCCTCGGGCACGATACCGGCCTCTTCGAGCAGGAGGTCCAGGATCATGCGCGTCCCCGATCCGGGTTGGCGATTTACGAAGCGTAGCGAATCCTTGGCGAGATCGGCTACCGATTCGATGCGCTTGGGATTGTCTTGCGCCGCCATTATTCCCTGCCGGCGGCGCACGGCATGAATGAGCACATCCGAATTGGGGTCCAACGAGCGCCGAAAGCGCGGCGCGAGGCGCACGCCGAGCGCCCCGTCCGGAAGATGAAAACCGGCCAGATCGCACTTCGAGCCGCGCAAGAGGCGTACGCTGTCGAGACTGCCGCGAAACTGGAGATTGACCCGTATCCCCCGCTGCGCTTGCAATAGATCGCGCAAGAGCGGGATCGCCAACCCGTGGCTCGCGAAAATCCGCAGCGGCGGCCCGCTGTCCACCTGCAGGACCGCACGCAGGTCCGCGGCAAGCTCGGAGCCGAGGCTCTCGAGCTCCGGCCCCAAGCGGGCGTTGATGCGGCGCTCGGCCCACAAGAGCTTCTCCCCAAGCGGCGTGAGCACCGCGCCGCGGCCGCGTTCCAGACGCGCAAGAGGTTGTCCAAACACACGCTGCCACTTTCGCAGGAGCCCCCAGGCATGGCGGTACGACAGTCCGCGTTCCTTGGCCGCCAGCCTGAGCGAGCCCCGCTCCGCGATCGACTGCAGGATCTGAAACAGCGCCGGTTCGACCCCCTCCGCCTGCCCTTGTCCGAGCGCCCAGCGCAGTTCGAAGCGGATTTCCAAACCTATTGTTTAGCGCCCAAGAAACGCTTCTTGAGCCGGCTTTGCGTTGGGCTTGAACAGCGTTTGTCCCTGTACTTGGTAGGATCCGATCGCCTGTTGCCCCTCGGGCGAAACCACGAAGTCCATGAACGCGAGGCCCGCTTCTTTCTTCACGTGTTGGTGCCTGGACGGGTTGACCAGAATGACGCTGTACTGGTTGAAGAGTTGCGGATCACCCTCGACGAGCGGGATGAGATCGGCCGGGTTCTTGAAGGTGAGCCAGGTGGCGCGATCGGACAAGGTGTAAGCATTCAGGCCGGCCGCGGTGTTGAGCGTCGCGCCCATGCCCGCCCCCAGGTCCTTATACCAGGCGCCCGAAGCCGCCTTGACATCCACGCGAGCGGCGCTCCAGAGCCGTAGCTCCATGCGGTGCGTGCCGCTGTCATCCCCGCGTGAAACGAAAAGCGCCTTGCTCCCCGCGATTCGTTTCAACGCTTGCACCGCGTCCATCCCTCCCCGGACCGCCGCGGGATCCCCTGCCGGACCGACCAGGATAAAGTCATTGTACATGACCTCGCGCCGATCGACCCCGTAGCCTTGCTTGACGAATTTTAGCTCGCCCGCCTGGTCATGCACGAGCAACACATCCGCATCGCCCTTCTCTCCGAGCTTCAGCGCTTGGCCGGTGCCAACCGCCACGACCCGTACCTCGATCTCGCGTTTCGCCTGGAATATTGGCAAGAAGTAATCAAAAAACCGGACGCCTGAGTCGACGTCGTCGAGGCCAGAGTAATAAATTGTTCTGCGGCTTGTAAAGGCGCGATCAGGGCCATGACGGCCCCGAGCAGCATTAAGCGCCACGAGAAACGATGATGCATACTTTCCTCCTGCGTTATGGGACTGGTTATTTATACAAACGTGATCTTCGCTGCACGGCCGTTGGCCGGTGGTCACTGCTACCAGAGCAGATCACCCCGGATGAATGCCTGTGCCGCGGGGGTGGTCGGCAAATCGAAAAACCGAGCCGCCGGCGCCTGCTCGATCAACCCGCCCCGGTGGAGAAATAGCACTTCGTCCGCAAGCCGCCGCGCCTGCCCGAGATCATGGGTGGTCATGACGATCTTGGTGCCGGAGGCACGGCATAGTTGGATCACCTCCTCCACCGCGCGGGTCGCCGCGGGGTCCAGATTGGCCGTCGGTTCGTCGAGAAACAGGACCTCGGGGCGCGAGGCCCAAGCCCGCGCTAAGGCCAGCCGCTGCTGCTCCCCGCCCGAGAGCACGCGCGCATAGCGGCCGGCGAGCGGCAAAAGGCCTGCCATTTCCAGCGCTTGCCGGATGCGGTCCGGCCGTTCGTTACGGCACACACCGCGCAGCCGCAGGGCGTAGGCGACGTTCGCCGCGACCGAACGCCGCAGCAATACCGGACGCTGAAACACCATGGCCTGGCGCTCGGCGGCCTGAGCAGCCGCGGGACCCAGCCATACGACCCGGCCCGCGGCCGGCCGTAGGAGTCCGTGGCAGAGCTTCAGCAACAGGCTCTTACCCGCGCCGTTGGGCCCGAGAACGATCGTGCTCGCGTCCCGCGTCACCGCGAACGTCACATCGTGCAGCAAGCTTTGGCCGCCGCGCGTATACGACACACCTTCGAGCCGGAGCGGCAAGATCGATGCGCTGCCCGCTTCAGCCACATCCCGCGCAGTGCCCGCGGCTGGCCAGAACGCGTCAGTTGGAATTGCGGAAGACAAGATCTTTGGTGAGATAGACGGCTGCATTAATGATCAAAGCCAAACTGATGAGGACAATGCCGAGCGCGAGCGCAAGCTCCAGGTTCCCTTTCGCGGTTTCCAACGCGATGGAGGTTGTCATCACGCGCGTCACGTGGGTGATGTTGCCGCCCACGATCAGGACCGCGCCGACCTCGGCAATCGCGCGCCCGAAACCCGCCAGCACCGCGGTGAAGAGGCTATAACGCCCTTCCCAGAGCAGCGTCAGCAGGGCCCGGCCCCGGCCCGCCCCGAGCGAACGCAATTGTTCCTCGTATTCCGACCACAGGTCTTCGATCGTCTGGCGCGTGAGCGCGCTGATGATCGGCGTGACCAGGATGAACTGCGCGATGATCATCGCCGTGGGCGTAAACAGCAGCCCGAGCTCACCGAAAGGCCCCGAGCGCGACAATAGCAAGTACACGGTCAGCCCGACGACCACGGGCGGCAACCCCATGAGGGCATTGAGCAACACAATCACGAGCTTGTGCCCCGGGAAACGGCTGAGCGCGAGTCCCGCACCGAGCGGGAACCCGATGAAGGACGCGAGCAGCACCGCCGTCACACTCACCTGCAGCGACAGCCACACGATCTCGGCCAAACCCGAGTCCATCCGGCCAATGAGGACCAGCGCCGTTCGCAGCGCGCCCGACAGCTCATCCACGACCGTTCACCGGTCGCGATGTCGGTATGTTATGCACAATCATACATATTTTTGTTAGTAACGAATACAAGTATAAGCATTCTAGTGGAGCCTATAACTTAGTAAATATGTTGTTACGTGCATATGGCCCTGATAACAGCGATAAATAAGACTTTGAGGAGGTGCTTAATGGGGAAGAACAACCGATTCCTGGGACATCATGCCTTGACCGCGCTACTCACGTTCGCGGCCCTGCCTGTTTGGGCCACGGACGCGGCCCTGTTGGAAGTACTGCTGAATAATAAATTGATTTCCAGGCAACAGTACGAGGCCCTGAAGGACGCCCAGATCCGTGAGGAGAAAACCGCTGCGGACCGCCCGCTGCCCGCCCAGGACCAAGACGTCTTGGACGTCCTTTTAGCTAACGGGCTGATCTCGCAGCCGCAATACGCGAGCTTGCGCGTGAAGACCGGGCTGGAGAAGAAGACCGATCCCGAGGCCAAGGCGAGCCTCAAGGACGGGATCAAGCTCAAATCCCAGGACGGTGCCTTCCAGGCCCAGATCGGGGCCTATGCCCAGCTCGACTCGGCCTTCTACTCGGACGATCCCTCCGACTTTTCGGACGCCACCCAGTTGCGCCGGGCGCGGCTATCGGTTGCCGGCACCGCGTACCAAGACTGGGATTACAAGGTCGAGGCCGACTTCGCCGGCACCACCCAGGATACCGGCACGACCAACGAGGTGACGATCACCGATGCCTACCTGCGTTATACGGGCTTCAAGCCCCTTAGCTTCACGGCCGGCAGCTTCAAGGTCCCCTTCAGCCTGGAGGCTGTCTCTAGCGCGAAGTACGTCACCTTCATGGAACGCGGCCTGCCGTTCGCGGTCCTGAGCCTACGCGCGCTCGGCGGCATGGCCGCGGCGAGCGGCGATAACTGGACCGCCTCGGTCGGGGCTTTCGGCGACACCGTGACCACGGAAAATAACGACGACGAGGGCAAGAGCATCGCCGCGCGGGTTACCTACGCGCCCTTCTTCCAGAGTGATCGGGTATTGCATCTCGGCGCTTCCGGGGCCTGGCGGGAGCCCTTTCAGAACGGCACGGCGCCTTTCAATGAAACCGTTCGCTTCCGCTCCAAGCCCGAGTCAAATCCCATCACCGATGACCTCGGCACGCGGGGGCGGCTGGTAGACACCGGCAATATCCCGGGCGATGTCCAGTACTTCTCCCTCTTCGGCGCGGAGCTTGCCGGCGTTTACGGACCGTTCTCGGTCCAGGGCGAATATATCCGCACGGACATCGATCGCAGCGTCGGCGACAGCCTGGTGTTCGACGGCTATTACGGGTATGCGAGTTGGTTTCTGACCGGGGAGTCGAGAAATTACAAGGCCGACAAGGGGATCTTCGATATCCTGACCCCGAATACGCCCTTCTCGTTGGCGAGCGGTGGATGGGGCGCGTGGGAGCTCGCCGTCCGCTACAGCGAGATCGACCTAAACGATGACCTCGTTTTGGGAGGTCGTGAGCGCGACATCACGGCTGGCCTCAATTGGTATCCCAACCCCTACATCCGCTTCATGGCCAACTACATCCACGTGCTCGAGATCGACGGCGGCCTGCACGACGAGGAGGACCTCGACATCTTCCAGGTGCGCGCCCAAGTGGCCTATTGAGGTCTTGCTCTCCGGCTTGGCCGCCGGAAGGAACGGTCCTTCCGGCGGCCCGGCGGGCGCCGAGCCCTTGCAAAGTCCACGGGCGACCGGTCGGCTAGGGTATCCAACTAATCACATGAATGATCACCAGTATCGCGAGCAGTACCACGAGCGTGCGAATTACCAGGGCCTGTGCCGCCGTGATTCTCTCAACCTCATCACCCGAAATCGCACTCTCCAATGCGCCGGTGCCGCTTTGTTTGAGCACGCTATCGGTGTGCTGTAAATCGAGAGTTTCCGTCACTCGCCAGTGATTGAATGCGCCCGTGAGATTACCGGCGATGGCATATCCAAGAGCCGCGATTCTTGCCGGGATCCAAGACAGTGCATTGCGCACCCGGCCGGCCCATTCGCGCAGGCCCGAGGAGGCATGGGTAGCGTAATTACTCAACTCATTGGAAAACCGGAACAGCACCGCGCCGAACCAGCCTAATAATGCAAACCAAAATATAACGCCGAACACGCGCCCATTGGCTTCGGTAAATACCGATTCCACCACCGTCTGGCCGCGCGATTGCGTATCCACCGGGCTTGCGGAATGGGAAAACGCCTGCGCCAAGCGATTCGCCTCGTCATCGTTGCCGCCTCGTATCGCATTAACGATCGCCTTGATGTCCGCATCGAGATCCTGTAGGCCGAGGCAATACAACAAGATCACAATCGACAGCAAGAATCCAAGAAAGGCGAGGATGCCATTGATAAAAGAGAACACGAGATAAAATACTAAGACCGGTAAGGCAATCAAAATAGCAACACCCAGCGGACCCTTGAATACTTCGATACCCCCGAGCTTCTGCTCGGCCATGGCCGCTAAAGCGCGGTACCAGCCGAGCCTTCGCAGCTCCCTGAATTTTGCTAACGGGTCCGCTAGAAATTTCTCCACCGCCGTGGCAATCAGGATGATAAGTAGGTTCATTTTTGTTCCTCCATCACTGTTTAGCCCATCACCTAACTATTAGTTTTTTTAATCTACCCCAGTCGAACGCCGGTCCCGGATCGGTCTTGCGGCCCGGCGCTATATCGCAATGCCCAACGATTCGGTCAAGCGTGATCCCCGGCCACACCCGCATGATCAGCTTGGAAAGTTCCGCCAGTACACCGTATTGCATCTCTTCATAGTGATCTTCGTCCCGGCCTTCCAATTCAATACCAATGGAAAAGTCATTGCAAGAACGCCGGCCCCGAAACTCGGACACGCCTGCATGCCACGCCCGCCGGTGAAAGGGCACGTATTGGATTATTTCACCCTCACGTTTAATTACCACGTGCGCCGATACCCGCAGCGTTTCAATGGTTCGAAAGTAAGGATGCGCATCGGCATGCAATCGATTGGTGAAAAATTCATCGATATAATCGCCGCCATAAATTCCGGGAGGCAGACTAATCGCGTGTACCACCAGAAGATCGATGGGCGTATCGGGAGGCCGATCGTCACAGTTGGGGGACGGGAGCCGGCGAACCCCGGTCAACCACCCCTCTTCGTCCACGCGCAACGGGCCGGCTGGCCGCGGCGCTTCATCCAGGAGCTGTCGTCGCACCTTGTTGTGTCAGTGCATGCATCGTACTAGGGACTTCCTTTAGTCGTTCTTGATGCCCTGGATGCACTGTGCCGCCGTCTATGTCAGACTCGCGTTCGGACAGATGGATGCCCTTCTGGTGGAAGAGAAACCCTGCGCCCGCTCGCATTCTAGCATGGGATTAATCGCCATGTCGTTTAACCGATTAAACTTTTTTAAGATTTTCAAGCTGTTGTCGACATCAATTGCGTAACTCCCTCACGCACTGAGGTCAAGTTTATATAATGACATATGAGACAATGTGTTAGATGATTCTTTAAAGGATATCGGCGTGGCTCAGGCCCTCCAAGAAGATGTAGGCGAAGGTGATCTCACCGCCGTTTTGATCCCGCCGGACCACCATTCGAGGGCCAATGTAATAACACGGGATGATGCGGTTCTGTGCGGAACACACTGGTTTAGCGCCGTCTTTCATCGGCTCGACACGCGAGTCGAGATTGAATGGCAGGCGCAAGATGGCGACCATATCCTGCCTAACCAAGAGATCTGCGTGCTCGCAGGCCCCACGCGCGCGTTATTGACCGGGGAGCGCACCGCCCTGAACTTCTTGCAGACGTTGTCCGGGACCGCCACCGTGACGCGCGGCTATGCCCGTACGTTGCAAGGCACCCACACCAAATTACTCGATACCAGAAAGACCATCCCGGGATTGCGCGCGGCGCAGAAATACGCCGTTCGCTGCGGCGGGGGTTACAACCACCGCCTCGGCTTGTTCGATGGGGTCCTGATTAAGGAAAACCACATCGCCGCCGTCGGCTCTATCGCCGGAGCCGTCGCTAGCGCCAAGGCGCGCTATCCGGAGATGCAGATTGAGGTGGAAGTGGAAAATCTGGCGCAGCTTGACGAGGCGATTTTCGCCGGCGCCGACATCGTATTACTCGATAACTTCACCGTGGCTCAACTGCACGCGGCTGTCGCCCGCAATCGCGGGCGGGTGCGGATCGAGGTCTCGGGCGGATTCGATCTCGACACGCTGAGAGCGGCGGCCGAGACCGGAGTCGATTTCATTTCCGTCGGCGCCTTGACTAAGCACATCCGGGCGATCGATCTATCGATGCGTTTTCTCCATGACCACTAAACTAAGGAAGCTCTGCAAAAGTGTCGCGAGCAAGCCCAGATGCGCGCAGCCGCGGAGCGAGTCGCCAGACATATCAGGTAGATAGGCGAGCGACGCGCGAGCACGCGACAAAGTAGATGGCTGCGCAGTAACTTTTGCAGAGCTTCCCTAAAGCTTGTTCCTTACCAGCGCGTAGACCTGTTCCGTCAACACGTCGGCGCCATTCGTGATTTGCCCCAGTTCCGCCAAGCGCTCCTCGACAAAACTCTTGTCCTTAATCGCGCCTGCGTTGATGTAGACGTTCAGGGCCGCGCTCCGCATTGCGGCGTAGGCGGCGAGGACCGCGACCCCCGCGTCGCTAATGACGTTGCGGTTACCCTTCTCGGCGACCCGCTGGCTCAGGGCGATCGCTTCTGAGCACGCCCGGGCGCAATTGAGCGGCACCTCGGTGGCCGCGCGCAAGGCCGACTGAATCGCCTCGCTGCGCGCGGTCTTTTGGGCGTCTGTCTCTTTCGGGAGACCGTAGGCCGCCATCACCCGATCGAACACCTCGACATCGGCGCGCACCATGTCGGTGAGACGCTCCCGCAACTCCTCGGCCCGGTGCAGGACATCCTTCATATCATCTTCGACGTCGAGATAATTCTGCTTACCGATGGTCAGATTGCACACCATGCTAACCAGGGCCGCGCCCATCGCCCCCATGATCGCGGCCGCGCTCCCGCCGCCCGGCGTCGATGATTTGCTCGCGAGCTCGTCTAAAAACGCCTGTATCGGTTTATCTTTAATCATCGCTCCCAGCCCTCACGGTATCTTTCGGCGCCTGGATTATACGCGCACCCGCTGCGAGCCCGGAACCTCGAAAAGCGAGTTGTCCGCATGCATGGCTTGCGGTACCTTAGGCTAAAGACCGTTGCTGCGCCCCCCAGCGACGAGTAACACCCTGCTCACGATTGAGGACAACAACGATGAAAAAGTTGCTCTTCCAGTTCGATACCGACCCTCTTCCGAGCACATTCGACACCGTCGTGGCCTATGACGGCGGCGCCGATCACGTGACGGCGCATGGCGGCGTGACACCCGCTAAGGTGGGATCGCTGGTGGAAGGCACGATCTTCACGCGCGCGCCCAAGGACAAGAAATTCACCGCGATTTTTGTCGGCGGCAGCGATCTCGGGGCGGGTCAGGAATTATTCAAAGCGGTAAGAAAGAAGTTCTTCGGTGACTTTCGCGTCTCCATCATGCTCGACAGCAACGGCAGCAACACGACCGCCGCCGCCGCGGTGGCGAGCCTGACCAAGCAGCGTTCGGTCGCCGGGAAGAAGGCCGTGGTGCTTGCCGGCACGGGACCCGTGGGTCAGCGGGCGAGCGTGATGTTGACCCAGGAAGGCGCCGGGGTGGTATTGACCTCACGCAAGATGGAACGTGCAGATCTCGCGTGCCGCATGATGAAGGAGCGCTTTGGGACGGATATTACCCCGGCGGTCTGCGCCTTCGATGGGCCCGAGGTCCGCGATCCGTCGGTCAGAGAGGTGTTAAAGGGCGCACACGTGGTGCTGGCGACGGGGGCCGCGGGCGTGCATTTGCTCGATGAAGAACACTGGAAGGACCACCCGAGCATCGAAATGCTTCTGGACGCTAACGCCACACCGCCCCTCGGCCTGGGAGGCGTCGATATGATGGACCGCGCCAAGGAGCGCTACGGAAAACTCACCTATGGGGCCATCGGCTTCGGCGCCTTGAAGATTACCCTGCATCGCGACTGCATCGGCAAGATGTTCGAGCGCAACGACCACATTTTCGATGCCGAGGAAATCTACGCCTTGGCGAAGAGCCTCGCGTAGCGAGGATGTAACGCGCTCCCCGGATCCGTCCGATGGTTGCGGCAGGGGCGACGGCCACCACCTTCTCCGAGATCTTGCACGCGAGCGCCGCGGATCTGCGCGAGCGGCTCGGCAGGCGCAAGCCATCCGCCCAACCGCGAAAAAGACTCGGCAACGCCGCCGCGCGTCTTGGCCTCACCAAGGCACGGCTCGTGTGCGCGCTGGGCTTTAACCGCGAGGCGCACGCGCTCGGAGCCGAGTTATCGGCACTCGGTTACGACTCCCACGACGACTTGGCGCAGCATAGGAACCACGTGTTCGTCACCGATGTCTACGCGGAGATCCCGCTCGACGATGTGCTCGCCATCTACTCCCACGCCAAGGATGACTCCGACACTTTATCGATCTTGCAATACCTGATGCTGAGGCGGCTGTCCCAGATCGAGGCGGCAATCGACGCTCAGGTTCAGGTGTGGGTCATCGAGCGCTATAAACGCGAGGTCCGACACATTTACCTGAATGGAATCGCGCAGGTGGCCTTTGTCGAGGCCCGGCTAGAGCAAGGCCACCCCGGCTTCCGGGCTCTGGCGAACGAGTTGAAGCTTGTCATTGATAGCAAGCTTCTGAGCGGAGGCGAGATCTGTGCCCGCGAATCGCTCTCAGCCAGTGAGAAAAAACGCTTGATCGAGCGCGGGCTGGCGCCGGCTGCCGGCTCAAATACCCCGTAGAAAAAGCATGCCGAACCCAGGCGTTTTCAATTGGCAATACTGTACCTGGCGCTATGCTTGCTTCATGATTACCGCTGTCCAATCCGTTTATCAACGTCATCATCTCGCGTTAGCTTCGTAATAGATTCGCTAGCGCGGGGAGGAAACGCGATGCGACTAAACACCGTGGCTTTCATCTCGGTCGCGCTGCTAGCGGCCGGCCCCGCATTTTCGCAGGGGTTTTCGGGGGCCGAGGTCAGTTGGGCTACGAGCTTACGAGAGCGCGAGCCGATGCCTGCCGGAGGTGTTTTGACGGCGAGCCGAGGCGAGCCGCTTTATTTCTGGATCCGCGTTCAAGGGGATGCGGAGGCCTTAGCCGAGCTGGAGTCAAAAGGCATGCTCCCCATTCGCCACCGCTGGGTCCGCTACGGCGGGCTCAGCTCTTCGGTGGAGCTCGATGCCACGCCGACGGATGAGATTATCTTGGCAATCGGCAAAGACGCGCTGCTGCCGCGGCTGCGCCAAGAGCTTGATGCCCGGCGGCATTTCGACTGGCGGACCTGGAGCGTTAAGAATAATCTCCGGGCCGGACGCTGGGCGGTCGATGTGCTCTACGGCGACGCACGCCGATCTCCGGTGCAATGCCGCATCGCCGGGGAAACGGGCGCGAAGCCATGTCATTTCGAGATCGACGTCCGATGAGCCAGCACTCCCATTCGATCCAACTTGAGTCCGCCGAATTACTTTCAGCCACGCCATCGGGAGAGCTTGCGGTGGGATCCGTGGTGGCTGTCCAGCCCGGCCAACGTGCGGAAGAACCCCCGCCAGCGCCGCCGGATGCCGTGCATCAGCACCGCATCTCCGAGGTGCAGGCAGCGGTTTACAGGTTTCTGCGCTACGCCGCCTCACGCCCGGACATCGAACTTGGCAAGGCGCTCGTCGACAGCCTGATACCGGTCCTGCGCCGGAAACCGGATACGCTCACGCCCGAGGATGAGGCGGTGCTATGGGACGGCTACAATCGCTTGAGCAAGTTGGTGGCGCCGGCAACCGACGAGAGCCTGGACATCACCGACCAGATCCGGCAAGCGCGGGCGTCGCCCAGGAGCGAGGCCGCGAAAACCTGGCCGGTCGTGAACTGCATCCGCTCGGAGTTGCGCAAGACCGTATACGTTTTGATTATCATGGTGGCGATGTTTGTGATCACACAGGCCTACGTCATCCTGCTTACCGACGCGCTCCAGGACCACGAAGATCTCCGCAAAGAATACCAGGCCGTTAGCGCACAGATCGGGGATCTCCGGGACGCGAGCCCTGACATCAAGGACGATACCGCGCCCTTGAAGCCACTCGTCGACCGTCAGCTTCACCTTGAGCGGAAGATCGAGGTCACAAGCCGCGCCGAGGCAAGGTTGATGGAGATCTGGTGGTGGCTGTACCCTGAGCCTGCCGAGACTGTCTCCAAGGACCACGAGGAGCAGATAAAGACGGTGCTCGCGATCGAGGGTTACTCCCGATCCCTGCTCAGCATTCTCTCCCAGTATGTACTGCCTTTGATACTGGGACTGCTAGGCGCCATCGCCTATTTGGTGCGCCGCTCGCTCTTTAACCTGGCGTACAACAGCTATGCGCCGAACTTCGGGGGACAGTTCGCCATGCGCCTGTGCCTGGGCGGGCTCCTTGGGGTCATCGGCGGCATCCTGCTCTCCCTCGACCAGGCGGAGCTCGAAACCTACAGTCTCTCGACCGTGGTTGTCGCCTTTCTCATGGGCTACAGCGTGGAGTTCGCCTTCACGCTGTTCGACCGCTTGATCGAGCGAGGAAAATCCCTATTCACGCCCCAGGCGCGCTCGTCCGAGACGCCACCCGCGGAGACACCGGCAACCAAGCCCTAGCCGCCAGCGCGCCGAGCCACAAGAAGGTGCACTTAGTCGATTCGTTCGAGCCCGCCTTTCACTCCGTACGGGGTCAGCAATATCTGCCATAGCTGCGATGCCCTGAGGTCGAATATCACCTTAGAACCCACTAAATAGAACTCCCACATCCTCTGGAATCGGGGGGGATACCGATCCGAACCCTGAAGATATGCCTTCGAATGCCGGTTCCAAGCATCCAGCGTCTTGGCATAACCGGGGCCGAAGTTATGCCAGTCCTCCATCACCCACAGCCTTTCCATCGCCTTCCCCAATTGGGCAAGCGAGGGCGTCATCCCGTTTGGAAAGATGTACTTGTCCACCCAGTCGTCAGGGCGTCTAACCGATACATTACCCCCTATGGTATGCAACAGAAAGATGCCATCGTCCTTAGTAACATGCCGGACAGACGCGAAAAAGTCCGCATAGTTCTTGAATCCGACGTGCTCGAGCATACCAACGGAGACCACGCGGTTATACGATCTCCGAGGATACTTCCGAAGCTCGCGGTAATCGTGCAGAAATATGGAGTCGAGACCAAACTTCTCCTGCCCGAACCTTTGCTGCTCTCGCGACAACGTTACCCCGGTGACGTCAACGCCATAGCGATCGCTCATGTACTTGATCAATCCGCCGAATCCACAGCCGACGTCCAAGACCTTTATCCCTCTCTCCAAGCGGAGCTTCCTGCAAATCAGGTCCATCTTGGCGAGTTGTGCGTCTTCCAAGGTCGCGGCATCCTTCCAGTAGCCGCAGCTGTACTGCATATAGGGATCCAGCATTGCTTCGTACAGATCATTGCCGATATCGTAGTGCCTCTCGGCGGAGCGTCTGCTTTTCAGGATAGTCTGCATGTTGAACAAGGTGTGTTGTAGGCCCGACACGATGCTGACGTTCTGCGAGGTCGTAACCATCTGCAAACATCTTGTCAACATGCCTTCCAGGTCCTCGCAACTCCAATCACCATCCATGTAACCTTCGCCGATCCCGAGGCTATAGTTCCATAAAACTCGCCGGTAGAATCTCCGATGATGTACGCGGATATCATGGGGCCTGTTCCCATTGATGCGCACATCAATACCCTTCTTAGCGCCGATATACTCAAGTATTCTTTTCACGAACGTTGGTAATGATAACTACGGTATACTGCGCGCGGGCATTACGTACGTTTCTTTTGTTGCTACCTTTTAGAAAAGAAGCGAAGCCTCAAGCTACGGATTTTAGCCAACAAATTCGCGCATGGAAGATCCTCGCTATGGAGCAGCGTAACTATCGTTCACACGATGTCAAGCAAGTGGAGTGGGCTTGTGGAACCCAGGTTGACGGGACTTGAACAGTTTCATGCTCAAGAACGATGCGATCCCGCGTGTTGGTTCCTGCTCGCCATGATCATCTGGATCACGGCGATGAGCGGCAGCATTGCAGTTGACAGCGTTCTTGCCGCACTCGCTCTTTCGGTCGTCGGTGGCGTGGCGGGATCGCAATTGTTTGTCACCGCCCATGACGCTTGCCACGGAAGCTTCACATCAAGTCGCACGCTCAATGCCGTCATCGGCCGGTTGGCATTCGTACCAAGCGTTCACAGTTATTCGTTGTGGGCGTATTTTCACAACGGCCTCCACCACAACTTCACAAACCTCAAGGGGCATGATTTTGTCTGGGCGCCGCTCTCGCCCGATGAGTTCAGTAGGCTTTCCCTGCCGAGGCGATTGATGGAGTTCATATACCGGCACCCGACCGGCGGCGGATTCGGACTCTACTATGCGCTGGAGCTATGGCGCCGAAAGTTTGTGTGGCCACCTAGGGGGCTGCCGAAGCCCGTTATGCATTCGGCCTATGCGGACTTAGCATCCGTGGTTATGACGTGGTTACTCGTAGGAGGAACGACGGCATTTCTATGCGATGTGGGTGGTTGGAGCTTGCTGTTCAGGATGGCGCTCTTTGCCGCCGCCTCGCTCATGATCACGAGTTGGGCGATTGGTTTCGTGGTGTTCTTCAATCACACTCACCCGCGGCTTAAATGGTATGAATCGGCCGCAGAATGGCGAACGGAGTTCTCGCAGGCGACCGGGGCCTGCCACGTCAGGTTTAGCGGGATCTGGTGGTACCTGTTGCCCAATGTCGTGATGAATCATACGCTCCACCACTTGGACACCCGCATCCCGGTGCGAAGCCTGGCGGCCGCCGAGAGGTATTTGGCGTCCCGCGCCGGTGTTCGACTGATATCTTGGCGGTGGACCCCGCTGCGCCATTACGCGATCGTGAAACAATGTGGTCTGTTTGATTATGCCCAAGGGCGGTGGATCAGCCTCGATTGGGGCCGGGTGCTCCACAATCGCTAAGGCCACGCGACCGCTGACAACACTAAAACAAGGTGTAGATAAACGGCGCTACTGCAGATCCTTGCGCGAGAACGAGTAGTGCTCCTAGCAGCACCAGGATGATTATCAGTGGCGCCAGCCAAAACTTCTTGCGCTCGCGCATGAACTGCCATAGATCCACAATAAACTCACGCATCAGAAAGGTTTCTCCATATGCTCACGAGTGACTTTCCGGCTCGGGACTCGATAACTCAGAATCTTGTCATCGAAGCGTCGCGCCATGGGATCGCTCCCCGCAACGCGCATGACCAGGGCCATAGGGGTGATGACTCCAAAGTACACGATACCCAGGACAACCGGTGTCGTGATGCGGCTGAGCAGTAACCCAAACCGCATCCAGGTTCGATAAACGTGACGCAGAGTACGCGGTGCGCTAACGGACCAGAAGGCTAGGATCCCGAACACCACCCAGGGCCACAACGGCAGGGCACGTTCGAGCAGCCACGGAAGGAACAGGCCGAATAAGCCGGCAACGATACCGCCGGTTACCAAGCCGAACTGGCGCAGACCCTTGCGGTCTAGCTCGGGTATCTCGTGTAATGTACCCGCCATCAGTCTAACTCGAACGCCGTTTTCCATGACTCATCCCTTTCCCACTTGGGTTGGTCGCCCTTCGCCATGAGGAAATTCTCAAACACCAGATAATCCATCTCGGTTCGCATAAAACAGCGATAGGCTTCCTCGGGAGTGCAGACGATGGGTTCACCTCGAACATTGAAAGAGGTGTTGATGAGCAGGGAGCAGCTTGTTAACGCCTCAAACGCTTTCAGGAGAGCATGGAAACGCGGGTTCGTCTCCGGGTGAACGGTTTGTATACGGGCTGAATAATCCACATGGGTGATCGCAGGGACTTGTGATCGAGGCGCGTTAAGCTTCTCAATACCGAAGAGGTTCTCTTGGTCCTCCCTCATAGGAAGGCGGAGATCTTCCCTCACTGGAGCCACCAGTAACATGTAAGGACTCGGACAGTGAATCTCAAAATAGTCCGATACCCTTTCGGCCAGCACCGCAGGCGCGAAAGGGCGGAAGGATTCCCGATATTTGATCTTAAGGTTCATCACCGATTGCATTTTCGGACTGCGGGCATCGCCGATGATCGAACGATTACCCAATGCGCGAGGACCGAACTCCATGCGCCCCTGACACCAGCCCACGACATTTTCCTGAGCTAGGATCTTGGCCACCTGAGACAGCAGTTCGCGCTCATCCAACTGCGTATAGTGCGCACCGACCGAATCCAAATGGCTACGGATGTCAGCCTCTGAAAACCGCGGTCCAAGATAGGCGCCCGACATGCCGTCCCCGGTCCCATTGAGCCCCCGAGGGTTGTCGAGGTATTCGTGCCATAGGGCCGCCGCGCAGCCAATAGCCCCACCTGCGTCACCCGCCGCAGGCTGGATCCAAATATTCTTGAACGGGCCTTCCCGAAGCAGGCGGCCATTGGCGACACAATTCAAAGCCACACCACCGGCGAGGCACAAAGATTCCGTGCCTAGCTCGCGATGGACAGTTCGCGCCAAACGCAGAACGATCTCCTCGGTGACTTTCTGAATGGAGCTCGCGATGTCCATCTCACGCTGTGAGACTTGTGCCTCTGGTTTGCGGGGTGGTCCGCCGAAGAGCTTGTCAAACTCCCGGTTGGTCATCGTTAGGCCGGTTGTGTAATTAAAATAGCGCATGTCCATGCGGAAGGTTCCGTCCTCTTTAAGCGAGATCAGCTTGTCAAAGATCAGATCCGCATATTTGGGCTCGCCATAAGGTGCGAGACCCATTAATTTGTACTCGCCGGAATTGACTTTGAATCCTGTAAAGTAGGTGAACGCAGAGTATAAAAGGCCTAGGGAATGCGGGAAATCGATCTCCCATTGAAGCTCGAGTTTGTTGCCTTGCCCGAGCCAAACGGAGGTCGTTGCCCATTCTCCGACTCCATCCATGCAAAGCACCGCGGCATGCTCAAAGGGGCTGAGAAAAAATGCAGACGCCGCGTGCGATTGGTGATGCTCGCTAAACATCAACCGAGGTAGGTCCTTGATCTTACACTTACCCAGAACCGCCAACTCTTTCCTCAACAGGTCCTTCAGGAAGAGCTTCTCCTTGAGCCAGATCGGCATCGCCATCAGGAACGATCGAAACCCCTTAGGTGCATAGGTAAGGTAGGTTTCGAGCAAGCGATCGAATTTGACCAGCGGTTTATCGTAAAAGACGACGTAGTCGAGATCCCGAAGTTCCACACCGGCCTCGATCAGGCAGTATTGGATCGCATGGCGCGGAAACCGAGCATCGTGCTTTTTCCTGGAGAACCTCTCTTCCTGGGCTGCGGCAACGAATTGCCCATCACGGAGGAGAGCGGCGGCGCTATCATGATAGAAAGCCGATATTCCTAAGATATTGGTGCTCTGATTTGTCATGTCCATCTAGCTACAGAAACCCAAACCGCGCCCTACCATGAGCTCTACGACTCAGCTCTCACCGGCCATCGACGCACGTTGCTCGAGCGCATTGCGGATGTGCGGGCCTATGCACTTGGCGACGGCTGCGTTCCCTTTAGGAGCATAATGAGGATCATCAGGCACGAACCGTTCGGCCGGATTGACGGCCAATAAACAGGAGGTCGGATCCAGGTGTTCGAGGTTGCTTTCTTGCAGAAACTCCCTGCCCAAGGTACGGCGAGCATCTGACTCACCTAGGCTCGACCTACCCGGGAGATACACGACGATTGGAGTCGATCCCGTTTTTTTCGCCTTCTTGACGAATGCACCTAGGATCGCCTCGTTAACGCTAAAGATTGCTTCCTTCGTTGCATTTTGATTTCGCGCTAGCCGGTGGACAAACCTGGGAACGATAAACCGGATGAGATGCGGAAAGTAAGAAACAGTCTCCTTCCAATCGAGTGGGTAGTAACCAAGAGTGTGTTCAAGAAAGGGGAGATCGGACACGCGCGTCTTCCTGAACATCTCCTCAGGCGACAGGGTGGGGACGTTGATCTGCTGAAGTCCAGCGGATGTCAGCAGCAAACGCGGTTTCGATAGGGGTAAATCCCAACCGGAGAAACTGAGAAAGCTGTACACACTCATCGTGCGCACGAGGTCATGCCAAACGAACGAAAACACGACTATCTCCGGCTTCCAGGAAAGCACATCGCTGATATATCTTAGATAGCTCTGATCGACACCATAGCCCGACACGCCGAAATTCAGAACCCGATATTGCGGCCCGAGGCTCTCTTCTAGCTGTGCCGGAAATGCGTCTTCGTATCTCACCCTCTCGCCAAATGCGAATGAGTCTCCCAAGACGGCTATCAGCCGCTTGGGCGGAAGATCGCCGAAAGACACATCAGGGCTCGGCGCCCGAATACCTTCGAGGCTGGAGAAGTACAGGCCATCGGCGCTGCGGCGGTTGGGCCCGGGCTTCCAGCCAAGCTGCGCGTCATAGACCTGATATGAAAGGTCCCCGGACCTTTCTTCCCATACCGCACGCATATGGGCCCGCCCCGCGTTCCAGTCTTTCGGTGCCAGTTCCATCTTTCCGAGTGCCATGCCAAATAGGGTGGGCTTCACGAGCAGCCGGATGGCCAGCTCACCGATAGCGAACACGGCGAGAGCAACCAGTAAACTGTAGACCGCAAGTAGCGGGCGCCGCCTCGACGCCACGACTGTAATCATAAGCTCTGTTGGCTGTCGTAAAGATGGGCAACTATTATGCCGAAAAGAGGGCCGGCGTATAGCAGGAACATCCTTGACTTTTGTAGGGGATGCCTTACAAGCTCGGCGGCGCAGCGAGCTCGCCGCCCCTTCTTGCGGCCGACGATGCAATGTAGCTCGGTTACTAAATCAGGGAATGGCGCGTGCAGTACTGAGTCAGATCGGCGTTCGTCGTTAGGTTCATCTTTCGAAGTATTCTGCTGCGATAGGTACTTACGGTCTTCGGACTGAGTGATGCTTGCTTCGCGATAGCGCTAAGCGTTTCGCCAGACGCGATCAGGAGCATGACCCGGAATTCCCTTTGTGAGAGAATCTCATGGGGAAGTTTGCCGGTGGCCTCAACGAGCTCGAGGGCGAGCCGCTTGCTTAGTTCGGAGCTGATGTATTTATCTCCTTTGAGGATGTTCTTGACGGCGGTGACCAGTTCCTTCGGCGCCCGTTCCTTAGTCAAATAGCCTGCTGCCCCGGCCTTTAGCGCCGGGAGGGCGAACTGGCTGTCGCTGTACATAGATAACACGAGGATCGGCAAGTTCGGTCGTATGCGCTTGAGCTCACGCACGCAGTCAAGCCCATTCTTGCCCGGCAGAGAAAGATCGAGCAACACCAGATCGAAGTCCTTGGCATAGATGTGCTCTTGCATGCTGGCAACGTCGTGCGCCTCATGGAAGGCTACCTCTAGACCATCCTCCATAAAGATCTGTTTCACCCCTTGGCGGATAAGGGGGTGATCATCGGCGATCAATATCCTTATGTTGCTGGAGATCTCGTTCTGTCCGGCAGTTTCAGCCCTGAAAACGTGTTTCTTGGGGGCCTCCAGTCTAACCACAGTACCGGCCCCAGGGATGCCAATGATGCTGAGCGATCCTCCCAGGATCCGCGCGCGCTCTTGCATTCCCAGTATGCCTTGGGAGTGTGGGTTTGAGGCTTCGGCTTTACTGATGGCACGCCCGTCGTTTTGGACCTCAAGCGTCAATACATCACTCCGCTGGGATACCTTGATGGCAACGCGGTTCGCGCCTGCATGGCGAGCTGCATTGGTCATCGCTTCTTGGTAGATGCGGAACACGGTCACAGCTCGCTCTTGGACGATATCGATTTCGCGTTGCAGCGTTGTGTGACAGCGGATCCCTGTGCGTTCTTGGAATTGCCGGGCGTGCGTCTCAACGGCCGCGGATAGCCCGACCTTGTCTAACAAGGGGGGCCGTAAGTCGCTCGCAATGCGGCGGATGTCACCGATCACGGTATCCACTAGCTCCGACATCGACGCAATCTTTTGTCCAGCGGAGCTGGCGGTCCCCTCCCCGTCCGCATTCCGCACTCGATTATTCAACCACGCTAGATCAATAGCCAAAGTCGTGAGCGCCTGGCCCAGCCCATCATGTATCTCTCGCGAGATACGAACGCGTTCGGTTTCGATAGCCGAATCGAGCTGAATGGCGAATGCGCGCAAGCGTTCGCGCGACTCTCGTAGCTGCTCCTCATGTTTGCGGTCGGTGATGTCGCACATGAAACCATAGTGCCCGGCAAATTTGCCGCTGGGATCGGCGATCGCCACCAGCAACACGCGTTGAAAGAACACCGAGCCATCCTTGCGTATTGCCTGGGCTTCGAACTCCGCCTTACCCTCGTTACGTAAACGCTCGTAAGCCTGCAACGCGGTCGGCTGATCCTCCGGGTAAATTGTTGCTCTCCAGTCTTTTCCGAGCAACTCGGAAGAGGCATAGCCGAGCATCTGAGCGTAGTACTCGTTGACCTCGGTATACCGCCCCCTAGAATCGAGCCTGGAAATACCCGGCATGGCGTTCGCCAAAGCCGTGTTGAGCTGCTGAATCGTCTGCTGTGAGTGCTTAAGTTCGGTAATGTCATTATTTACCTCGAGGATGGCGCGCGGCTGGCCCTGGTCATTCCGGTGCAAACCCCAATGACTGGCTACGACAATCTGTTTGCCGTCACGCCGCCGATGTAGGAGCTCGCCTTTCCACTGACCGTCCCGCCAAAGTTGAGCTCTTATGCTCGCCAGCGGCTCGGCGAACTGCGTCTGTAACAGCTCATGTGATACCCGTCCTAAGGCTTCACCTCTGGTCCAGCGGTAGAGGTTTTCTGCACCGGTATTCCAAAAGACAATGCGATCGCTGGTGTCACGGATCAGTATGTGCGCCAGATTGAGGATTTCGGCCTGTCCCTCCAATGGCGGCGGCTCATTAACGCAACGGCGCTCAACCGGGACGTCTTTTAAGTGTGCAGGATCGGCCATATGCGTTTAGCTCCCCGCGTAGTTTAAAACGACATACGAACCTATCGCGTTTTATTCGCGCAGTCCACACTCATGCTTGCCATAACGCGCGGAGCGGCGACCCTCTCAGTCATGCGCTTGCGGGATGCGCTATCGCCTTGGCGCGCTGCGAGGATGATTTCAAGGTCCGCGCCAGCCGTGGGATCGACCAGGCGCACCCAGAGCAGCTGCGCGACGGCATAGCCGCTCATCTCGGGTATCAATCGACGGGGGCACGTGCCTGCTAAACTGGGAGTTGCCGCTTCTCACCTGCGAAAAGGGGTAGTCGAGATGGCTCGCCTGTCTGGAAGCACGGTCCCGCCGACTAAGCCCGCGTCCTTCCCGGGTCCCGGGCGAAGCTAACTGGCCCTGCCCACGCCCCGTGGGCATAACTGACCAACGCCTCATTGAGATAAACTCGCGCCCGGAGGGCTCGGGGAGACCCAAGCGCGTGCGTGCGTCAAAGGTGTGCTAGACACCGCGCTGTCCGCACGATTGACCCGCCTCGGTAAGCGGCGCTACTTGTGGGGTACGACGATTGACAAGAGCCAAAGCAATACGTATTGTACATGGCATGTACATGTCCAACAGGAACAAGTTATGCCGGCTGCAGTTGAACGCATCGTTGTGCAAGTACCCCCAGCGGAGAAGAAAACGCTCGTAGCGAAAGCAAAGCGCTTCGAGATCAGTCTTTCGGAGCTCATGCGGCGGGGAGCCTCAGCCTACGCCGCTGCACCCGAAGAAGGAGACCTAGAGACTTTGCTAGAACGGGTGAAGGCCAGCACGAAGGAAGCGGAGGCGGCGGTTGATGGGGCCCTTGCCTTCGTCACGGCCTCGAATAAACGCCTGGCGAAGCTGGAGGGACGATAGTGAGCGTTGCGGACAAGGTTTGGGACGCCCTCACAACAGTTATCAAGATGAATGACAAGGTGGTATCGCTTGCCAGCGTGGTTAAGGAGCAACAAGCGAAAATCGAGTCCCTCACGGAACGCGTGGTGCGTCTTGAAGCTCAGCTCGAGACGATGTTCAAGATCGCCTCAATGAAGGGTGAAGCAAAACGTTTGCCACGGTAACCGAGCTCTAATCGAAACGTTTAAATATCCCGCAGTCCGTCGGAGGGCTCGATGCGCGCCGCGCGCAGTCCCCCGAGCAGGGCCGCGATCAGGGCCGCCACCAGTGTCAGGGCGAGCGCGGCCGCGAAATGCATAGGCAACAGGAAGCAGACCGATTGCCCGGCCTCCAGGTGGGAGCCCAGCAAGGCATTGATCACGGCCTCGAGCACGAGATAGACCAAGACCGCGCCCAGCCAACCCAGCACGGCCGTGAACAGGGACTGAAAGGCGGGGAACAGGATGATGCCTCCACTCGCGAAGCCCACCAGCCGCAGCACGCTGAGCTCCCGGCGTTTGCGGTCGGTATTGGCCCAGAGGCTGGCGCTAAGGGAGAGGGAAAAACCGATCATTCCCGCGATAGCGATGGTCCAGAACACGATACTGAGATTACGATCCACCGAGAGCACGGTCTCGATCTCATCCGCATTGGTCTTGACCTTTTGGCCCTGATCCGACAGCAGGTGCGCCAAGCCGGCGACCTCATAGACCGATCGCGCATAGAGGCGATAGCTGGGATAGCTGCGCTCGGCGCTCACGGGCGGACCGCCGGCCCAGCCAAACTCGGGCACGACGCGGCCATCGCGAAAAGACTCCGCGGCCAGAAGCAGCTCGAGGCTGGTAAAGGCGGCGGGACGCGCAAACGCGGCGGGACGCGCGATCCCCGCGACCTGGAGCTTGAACTCGACCCTTTCGCGTTGTCCGCCGTATTGGCGCGCGAGACTGGCTTCTATGTCGGCCCCCGGCGCCACGTTTAACTTACGCGCGGCCGCGTCCGAAAGCACGATGCGGCGCAAACCCCGCGGTTTTTGAGGGCTCGACGCGAGCAGCGGATCGTCCTCCCCCGAGGGGATCAGTTCCGCCGGTACGATGAAGGGCGCCGAGCGGCTGCGAAGCTCGACGGTAGCCGCCAGCGTGCGCGTCCGCGGCACGACAAAAGCGACCTCGGGCCGGGCGCGCACGGACGCGAACCAGTCGGATGTATAACGGCTGCTGCCGAGCGGGCGGATCTCGCGTTTGCCAGGGTCCTCGGACAGGCTTGTCATCATGTTCGTGATGATCCCGAACTTGACGCCGAACAGCACCATCAAAGGCGCGAGCACCGCGGCCAACCCCAAGATGAAACAAGCGGACATATGCCATTCGTGGCTATAGTCACTGTAGGCAAGGCTAATGATGTTCCGCCACGACGACATCCGGCCGCCTCAATCCTTAAAGGTCGATTCGATCCACCGTCCCCCGTCGCGTTCGCGGGAATCTTGGTGCAGGCTGCGAAAATCGTGCTTATAGATCTGGGCCCAATCGTGGCTGGCGGCAATAAACGTCACCCCGATTTCCTTCACGAGCTCCATGACAGCGCCCATGATCTTGCGCGCGGTAATGGGATCGAGGGATGCCGTCGGCTCGTCCGCGATTACGATGGAAGGCCGGTGGGCGAGCGAGCGCGCGAACGCTACCCGCTGGCGTTCCCCGGCCGAAAGCAGGCCGGGTAATTTGCCGAGGTGGCGCTGGATCTCCAGAACCTTCGCCAAATGCTCCACGCTCCCGTCCTCGGGCATGCCGAGCAGCCGGCGAGAGAGATTGATGTTGTCGCGCACCGTGAGATAAGGCAGCAAGCCTCCGGTTTGCAACACATACCCGAGGTGCTTTTTCCTGAGATCGCCCAGCCGGTTCTGGTCGCGCTTGGTCCACGCAGCCGCGACGTCGATGGGGTTCTCTCCTCGGGGGATGAAGGTAAATCGGGCCGCCTCGTCGGGCCGCAAGATCATCGCCAGCACATCGAGAAGCGTGCTCTTTCCACAACCGCTGTAGCCGACGAGCGCGATCGCTTCGCGGTCTTCGATTCGGATCGAGGGAATGACCAACCGAAATCCGGTGCCGTTCGTCGCCCGTGTCTTGACAATCTCCTTGAGGTGATAAATCGCGCTCATCTAGGGCAGCATATCGAGCAGGACCGGGAACACGGATTCCCCACTCACCGGACCGCCGTCGAGCGACACCCAAAGATCCGTATGGTCGTGCAAGGCCTGGTAATAACTGATCTTGCTCTCCAGACGGCTCACAAAATCGACCTGCCGCTCCGCGGGCCATTCTTCCCAATCCGCGAGCGACAAGCCCGTGACTTCGCTGACATAAGGCAGGTCCTCGACGTATTCATTCAAATAACCGAGCTCGGCCAAGGTCAGGCCGGCGCCTTCGCCGACGGTCTTCGGATCACGACTGAGGCGGGCCGCCATGCTCTTGAGCTCATTGATAAAATTGCGCGGCGACAAAACCCCCTCCTCGGCGAGATCCAAGGCCTGCTGCAAGCCGTTGCGCAGATCGCTCAACTGATCGCGGCTCATGAGCACCCGCACCTCAATCGAGGAGCGCTTGGGGTCTTTAAAATCACGATCGACCAGCCAGGCATCGAATACCGCCGGCGGACGCTCTCCTTGCACCTTTCGCAAGTAACGCATCTGCAAGGCGTATCCGAGCTTCGCGACCTTTTCCTTGAGCGCGACCAGATCTCCTTGACCCTCACTCTCGTGCTCGGACGGGCGCGCCGCATCACCCGTGGCCACCTTGCCGACCTGCTCCGCCAACTGGTCCGCGAGAGTCTGGAGTCCCCGCCCGAAGTCTTCCACCTTGCCCATACCGACTGCGTAATAAAGATCGCCAATGCCAGGATATTCAGACAGGCGCTTGTACTGTCGCTCGGCTTTGCGATGATTCTTCGCTCCCCTCGGCGTGAGCAGATGCAACACCCAGATCGCGATGCCGCGATCTTGGGCCAGTTGCCGTATTTCGTCCACACCGAGGCGCGTACTCGAAAAGGCATCATTGGCTTCGCGCGCGCCGGCATCGGTCACCAGCACGATGTTGCGGGCATCGAAATCATCCCAGGGATTGGCTTCAATCGCGCTCTTGATACCGGCGAAAGCATCTTCTATGAAATCGGCATTGGAGGTGGTCGCGGCATCGAGTGTCTGTACTTGGCTGAAAAACCGTTGCGGTTCCCCACCCTCCTTTAGACTCACGAAGTTACGGACCAAGTATTGCGCTTCGGGCGCGCTGCGTACAAAGTCGCGGTAACTCGTCAACCCGAAACTGACTTGGTGGCTCAACCGAGCGGCATCGATCGTGTCATAGACCTTGCGCACCACCTCGCGGGTGCGCTCGATGTAAGGACGCATCGACTGGGTGGAATCGATGACGAACACGATCCCGCTGCGGTAGGTCGGCGCCTTGTCCCCCGGCGCGTTGTTCAATCGCGCCGCCGCGGGCGCCCCGCTTTCCAACGGTACGGAGGCCACTTGAAGCAGGCGCGCCCGTTCGGTTCCGAGGTAGGCGTCCTCATGCCGCTTGATCGGAACCAGGTAAAAATCGTCTTCGATATCGATATTCGCTTCCGGCTGAATCGCGATCACCGGCGAATCCGGCGACAAGGTGCCGAGCACGGCCTCTTGGTAGAGCCGGGCATAGGTCTTGAGATCCTTTTTTTCAACCAGGCGTTTTAGAGACTTTCGGTCGCGGAACAGCAGCACGCGGTCGATGTCCTTGGAAGCTTTGAAGGTCACGGTCAGCGCTTGATGCCAAGGGATTAAACTATCCTGCTGGATCCAACCGCGCACGCTTCCATGACTGTCGCTACCAACCCTTACCCACTTGCTGTCGTTCAGTGCTTTGCGCCCATAGGCATAGAATACGGTGAACGGGATCACCGGCTGCGCGGCGGCATCCAAGCTGGGTTGCGCGTAGAGGCGGCTGCCTGGATTCGCCAGTGCGCGCTGGTACAAGGTCCTCTTGCCGGGCATTAGCAGCGGCCGCTCCGCGCTCTCCTGGGCCAAGACCTGAAATTGGAAAACGCAGGCGATTGCCCCGGCGGTCAATGTTCGCAACATGATCTCAATTCCCTAATTTTTGCAAGTCCCGGCGGCATGACCGCGGAAGCGAGGCCGTAAGTCTAGTCGACCGATCCGGGTCGATTTGAGGACCGCGCCGGGCTACCGCAGGCCCAGGAGTAAACGCCGCGCCTCCGGGTCGCCGGTGCTGGCACGCTTGGCCACCCACTGTTTTAGTTGCTTCAGGCGCTCTCCGGCCTGCGCATATCCGTTATTGGCTGCATTCCGATACCACTTCGAGGCTTGCACGGGGTCCGGCCTGCCGAGCAGACTCGTGTCCTTGGTAAAGTAATTGGGATCGAACATCTCCGCCAATACGAACGCCGATGCCGCGTGACCGGTCCGCGCCGCGAAGAAATACAAGAGATGGGCATCGGCCAGCCGTTGGTCCGCGAGAAATTGACCGGCCTGCGTGTAAAGCTTTTCAAGATCGTAGCTCCGGCCACCTGCTCGTAGGTCCGCGATGATGGTGCGCGCCCTATCACCGGCCCGGCCGCTCCCCTCTTCCGTTTCTTGCCCGCCGGTGGTTTGGGTGAGTGCGGGTGCTTCCTCCGGCGGGACGGATACCGGTACCTTTCGCGTCCCCGAAAACAAGAACACGCTGATCCCGATGAGCACCGCCAACGCTCCCCAGGTGACCGGGCTGCGGAGCGCCGAGTGCTGACGGCGTAGCGGCTGGCTCGTCTTGAACACCGCTTGCGGGGGCCGGCCGTGGAAGTGCGCCGTGGCGCGCCGCTTGGCGCCTGGCCGATCATTCCGATCGTTCATCGCCCTCTCTCGTAGCCATGGTCAAACCGTCTTGTCCCCGCTGTTTCGCCCGTGCTTGGCGCCGGCGTGGCAACGATATCGGCCCAAGCCTGCGAAGAACACACTCATCTTAATGATTGACAAAAGCTTAATCTAAACGATGGCGATCGATCGCCGGTGCGATCCGGCGCGTTGCAAGATACGGCATTTTTATACTGACGGCAAACCGCAAATAAGACCAGGCGGCTGCTCCCAAAATGAATGCACGCGCCTGTGATGCCGGTCACGCCGCGAAAGCCAGAACCACCCGCGCCGGCGCGGTCATCGTTGCCCCGCAGTTCGCTGGCGGACTGCGAGGTCTTAAGGGATCACCTGTTTGCATTCCGGGGGCAGTCGCACCCGTTCGCGCGCCTTTTCTTGTTCACCCTCCCTTCGCGCCTCCTCCGTGAACCACCATTTCAGAGTCGTGTCGCAGCCCTCACCCGCGGGCACGGGCACTTGCGGAACGCAACCTGGACTGTCCGCGGGACATTTCAAGCGCAGATGAAAATGATCATGATGGCCCCACCAGGGCCGGATCTTTTGCAACCAGAGAAAGTCTTCAGTGCTGCGAATGCGTCTGCTCAATTGGCAGAGATGACGTTTAATCGCCGCGTGCACGAAGATGCGATCGACGCTGTCGATTTCCGCGGCGAACTTGAGCACTTTCCAGGGAAGATCGGATCGCACTGGGACAAAGGAAGGCGCCGTCAGGGTCTCCCGTTCGCGAGTGGTCAAGCCACGGTCCCGCGCGAAGGCGGGCATCCAAAACCATATGTCGGCATCGATCCCGGTTTGATGGCTGCGATGACCGGAGGGCATCGGGCCTCCCCGCGCCTGGCTCAGATCACCGATGAGTAGAACCCCATCGGTCGCCTTATGCACGCTGCGGCCAAAGGCCTCAATCGCCCGAACCAGCACGGGATGGCCGAAACCTCGCCGCCGGCTCGGGCGCATGCGTTGGTAGCCCTCGCCGGCCAGCGGCAGTTCTTCGGCGCCCGCGAGGCAGCCCGCCTGAACGCTCCCGATAGCACGGGCCGGCGGCGCCGTGGGATGTGTCATGCTTGCCGAGCGGGTGTCAAGATCCCTCGCCTGTATGCCTTCACTCATCGCAGACGCGCCAACCAAACTCAATACCACCCGTACCAGAGCTCCGGCCATCGGTTACGCCACCAATTTTTCGCTTAGGTACACTCCGGTGCACATAGCGCCTATAATCAATATACTTCGCGGGCGGGGTATGAACCCCGCCCTTGACCAAAGGGGGGAAGCTGCGCTTTTTCCCTTTGGAAACCCCATCGCTAAGGTACCTGCGGCAAGACCGCGGGATAGGCGTTTAATTAAGCACATTAGGCAAAATGCAAGCGTGCCGCTATAGGACCCGTCGAAAGCGTTACTCTGATTCACAACCACTCGGCAATAGAGCCAAAGGGGAAAGCAATATGAGAGGGTCAGTACGAAAAAATATCGTCTGCTTACTGAGCTACGGGTTAGTACTTAGCTCGCTATCAATGCCCCGCCTGGTAATGGCGGATTACCACGGAACCACAGCGTCCACCGAGACGCAGGATCCAAACCGATCTGGAGCTAGCGCTCAGGCCCCGACCGCGGTTGAGATGTTCGCCGATGCGGCGATTGTCAGACCATTGATGTTAGGGGCCACGGCGTTGGGTACCGGCATCTTTTTGGTCACGCTACCATTGAGCATCATCGGCGGCAACACCGATCAGGCCGCGCAACGCCTAGTCGTCGAACCCAGCAATCATCTCCTCAAACCGTGCTTCGGCTGCCTGCCGAGCGTCGATTGAAGGTCTAACGCCGCGTTCATAGCGATTTCGGCGCGCCGAAATCGCTATGAAGCGCCACTCATGGCGGTGCTGTAAAGGTACAACAGAAGCCTTTTATCACAGCGCTCGCCAGAGCTTTCACCAACATCAATCCGCAGAGCGACCGCCATCTTGAAATATGTCTCGCCCGGTTCTTTCGCAAATCAGACAAGTATTTCAAGTCTCAGCGCGTTCACTGGTTCTGGGGTACATTTTGCTCGTGGAATATATTCTCCAACTGCCGACGCAGCACCCCGAAAATCCGCTTCTTCTTCCTTCGCTTCGGTATAAACACTTCGTGATATTTGCAGTCCCATCTCGTATGACTCAAACTCTGATATTCTTTCATCTCGAATCCCCTTCTCTTGGCGGAAAGCGGAGATTCACACCGACCGTAGTACAGGTCAAACCACGGTGAGTCCCTCGGCAAAGCCGGGGGCTTACCTCACTGATTCTAATATGCGTTCAAGTTGAGACTAACTATCCACGGCCACGCAGCAATGCTCCGCACCCGGTCATGATCGTGCGCCAATCGCGGCAATCAGGCGCGCAACTGTGCGACCACCGCGTCGAGGTGATTGAACACAC
Source organism: Gammaproteobacteria bacterium (assembly GCA_050740435.1). Classification (GTDB taxonomy): domain Bacteria; phylum Pseudomonadota; class Gammaproteobacteria; order JACCXJ01; family JACCXJ01; genus USCg-Taylor. Next base: position 718 of record JBOIDL010000012.1, on the reverse strand, counting down.
GGTTGGGAAACTCCTTCTCGCGCAGTTCATCCCACACCCGTTGAAGGGGCTTCTTCGAAAATGCGCATTCTATTCGTCGTGCATGTAGGTGAAACTGTAGGAGCGTGCGCTTGCAGTCGCAGACGCGTTGCGAGTTTCCACGGGCATATCAGTCGAGATCGCTTGCTCGCACGAGGTTCCTGGCTCTTGCGCACGTGGAGTCCCCGATACAGGACCCATTGGCTCGACTGGCGCTTCTCGCATAACGCGATGACCACGGGGGATGCGCCCCCGGCTCTCAAGCGCTCGCTTACGGCAATGGCCGGAGATTGCCGGATCTAACGATCGACGAGCTGGAGCATGCAGTCCTTACACTGCGTGAGGTTGCAAGGCGGCATGTCACGCGTCGCGCGGACGGCGCCTCCGAGATGGCCGCCGGAATAGTGATGCATTTGGACAGGCTAGCAAGTGCGGCATAGCTAGTCGGTTGACGGAGTGCCATACGGTGAGCGCTTGCTTTTCTCCGGTGCAATGCTAGTCGTAGGGATGGGGCCTCCGCATCTGGGCTTGCTCGCGACACTTTTGCAGAGCTTCCTTAGGTCAGAATCGCGCGCTAGCCCAACTTTCTCAACTGGAGGGGATCAGCCGCCGGGAAGGCGCATAAATCGGACGGTGCGGTCAATAGGTCTCCACTACAAATGGGTGGGTTCGCTTCAGTGTACGAGTTGGCCTGCGGCGG
>JBOIDL010000011.1:0-36989 GCA_050740435.1 Gammaproteobacteria bacterium | reverse complement strand
AGCTCACCCTCACTCTGTCAGCCAATCAAGCGGTCCAGGAGGAACTGTTGCATTACCTGGCGGCTCTGAAAGCTGCGTGAGATCGGCATCAACCGAAATTTATGCAACGCTAGGGTGTATCTGTGGGACAAGCTCTCAGGTGCTAAAAATCAATCAATTTCCGAAGCAGCAATTAATGAATGAAAAAGCTCATCATCCAAATTCCGTGCTTCAATGAAGAAGACATGCTTCCGGAAACGCTATCCGTTCTTCCCCGGAGCGTTCCCGGCGTCGATGTGGTCGAATGGCTCGTCATCGACGATGGAAGCACGGATCGGACGGTAGCAGTCGCGCGCGGCAATGGCGTCGATCACATCGTCCGACTGCCCACAAATCGTGGGCTCGCCCGCGCCTATCTGGCCGGCCTTGAGGCTTCTCTGCGCCTTGGCGCTCATGTCATCGTCAACACCGACGCCGACAATCAATATGAGGCAAGCTGTATACCCGATCTCGTCGCGCCGGTCGTCGCAGGCCAAGCTGACATTGTGATCGGAGAACGCCCGATCATGGCGATCGAACACTTTTCGTTGATCAAGAAGATGTTGCAGCGTCTAGGGAGCTGGTCCGTCGCTCTCGCCAGCGGGACCACCGTGCGGGACGCACCGAGCGGCTTTCGCGCGATAAACCGCGCCGCTGCGATGCAGATGAATGTATTCAACACCTACACGTATACGCTTGAAACGATCATTCAGGCCGGTCGGAAAAATATGCGCATCGCAACCGTCCCCGTTCGCGTGCACGGTCCGACACGTCCGTCCCGGCTTGTAAAGAGCGTCGGCAGCTATGTGCGGAGATCGATGCTCACCATTGTCCGCATTTTCATTATTTATAAGCCGCTTCGTTTTTTCGTCACGCTGGGCGCGCTCCTTGCCGTGCCCGGCCTGTTTTTCGGCTTCCGCTTTCTTTATTTTCTGTCTATCGGTCAAGGCGCGGGCCACGTCCAGTCTCTCATCCTGACGGCCATCTTGCTCTTGTCGGGCGTTCTGCTCAGCGTTTTGGGAATCCTAGCCGAACTTATTGCCACCAACCGGATGCTTCTAGAGGATATCAGGACCAGATTGCTCGATATAGACACAGCGCCCGATGCGCGCTTCCGCGTGTCGCCGATCGCCCAGACCCGTAGCGACAGCGCTTCGGATCGTTGGCCGACAACCGAGGCGACAGGGGAATAACACCGCGTACCACCGGCAAGGAAAAGCACCAGCGTGACAGATGTTCGCCGGGGTCCGTCAGGAAACCTCTACGACAAGTACCATTCGAGCAATCCGATCACGCGGCATCTGATGCGCGGCTTCATGGAGACGTTCGACGAACTGGTCTCGCTTACCGGCGCTCATAGCGCGTTTGAAGTCGGGTGTGGTGAAGGCCATCTGAGCCTGCGGTTGCTAAAAAGGGGGCTCACTGTGAGTGGCTGCGATCTCGACGGCAAGATGGCGGATGTCGCAAAGGCGCAGGCACTTACCGCCGGGTACCAATGCGACTTCTTCGCCAGCAGCATCTACGATCTCACGCATGAAAAGGCCAATGCCGAGATCATTGTTTGCTGCGAAGTCATGGAACACTTGCCAGATCGAGATCTGGCCCTGGCGGTTCTCGCACAGCTCGCGCAACCGTTTGTTCTTTTCAGCGTTCCGCGCGAGCCTATCTGGCGTATTCTGAATCTGGCTCGGCTCCGCTATGTGGCCGACATGGGAAACACGCCGGGTCACATTCAGCACTGGAGCACCGGCCAGTTTCTGCGCTTGATCACTCGTCATTTCGACGTCCAGATGGTCCGGACGCCCTTGCCATGGACCTTTGCGCTCTGTCGGCGGCGGGATTAAGCGGAACAATGTTACGAGTGCCTTTGTTTGCTTAGACGTTGCGTTTCGTCGGAGGGATATTCGGATGGCGGACCAGGGCAGTGAAGGTCTTTTGTCTCCCTATCTCAGGCGGCGGCGTATTTCCGCTGCGGTCTCCTTGTTGCGCGGAAGCGTCCTAGATATCGGATGCGGAATTGGCGCGATCACGACTCTGTGCAAACCTTCAAGCTACGCCGGCCTCGATATAGACAGCGAATCGCTGTCTATTGCGAGACGGTTGCACCCTAAGTACAGATTTATCTCCGATCTGCCGGTCGGCGAACATTTCGACACGGTCTGCGCTCTTGCTGTCATCGAACATCTACCGGACCCGTACTCACATATATGCGCCTGGAGAGATTGCATGTCGCCCCACGGACAGATGATACTGACTACTCCACATCCATCACTGGAGTGGGTTCATGCCGTCGGCGCGCGCATCGGTCTATTTAGTCATCATGCCAGCGAAGAGCATGTACAACTCATTGACCTGCGCGGAATGAAGGAACTGGCAGGTAAATGCGGGTTGCGGCTATCACGTTATCGCCGCTTTCTATGTGGAGCGAACCAATTGTTCGTCCTTCACCGATGAGCCGCTTACGCGAATGACACTGGACGGCACGCAGGGCATATCCAAGCTGTTGGTGACAATAGCAGGAATGCTCCTTGCCACCGTGGCTTGTATTTATGTTGCGTACACACTCTTCCATACCGGCGCCCTTGAACAGGTAAATCTGGAAGACGTCGGATCGCGTATTTTGATTCTCGCACCCGTCTATCTCTTCTGCACGATCATACTTGGGGTTGCTTGGCACTCTCTAATAGCAGCGCTGGACCGTCCACATATCCCCGTATTCGACAGCGTGGGCATATATGCGCTGACCCAGATCAACAAATACATCCCGTCGAACGTCGTACATCTTATCGGCCGGTACGCGGTCGCACGGCGATACAATGTTCCCAGTTCTGTCGTTCTCAAATCGATGGCGGCCGAAGCCGCGCTGATCCTGTGCTGCGCTCTAGCACTCGCGGCAATGCATATTCCTGCGTCTGCGTCCCTACTCTCCAGACTTAAGGACATTGGCGTCCTCGCCGTGAGCTTCGCTGGGTTGGCAACCATCTCTCTGGTCGCTTATGCATTCCTGTGTCGCGGATTACGCCTGCCGGCATGGCTGCGCGAGAAATGGCAGCGGCTTCTTACCGGAACAACCATCGCAACCGCTTTGTACATCATCTTCTATCTTCTCTGTGGTCTGATTATTCTTGGCTTGATCGAATCCACCGACTCGCCGCGGCAGATTAGTCTCGTTGTGGCGACCGCTAATGTCGCTTTAGCATGGGCGCTAGGTTTTGCCGTCCCCGGCGTTTCTGCCGGGGTCGGCGTCCGAGAGGGAATCCTGATACTGACCTTGTCTCCGGAGATCGGGGAATCCGAGGCAACGATCGTGGCATTGAGTTACAGGGTTGTTACGCTACTGGGGGACTTTCTCGGATTCCTGGTGGGAATCGGATGGTGGCTGTTAGAGCGGCGCCGCCTGGAAATCTGTCATCTGACCGAAACTAAGCCGCCCGAAGCTGAGTGAGGGCGGATTGGACCTCTCACGCCGATATGACAGACAACGAAGACAGTCGGCGTACAGCGCACAACCTACATATGAAAGGATAGGTGTCATGCTGAGGTCTCCAACGGGAGCGACGTGAAATGAATATAGATTGGTCCAGGGTCAAAGCATCCATTTCGCGTTTTGGCAGCACGGCTCCTTTGACGTGGCTGGCCAGTTCCAGTTTTACTTTTATTGCGGGCTGGTTCCTGATTTTTGTCGCTGGCTATCTCTTATCCTACCAGCTCTTTTTCACTGCCATGCCAGTTGAAAGGCTAGGTAAGATGAACGGCGGCAAGAGAGTCGACTTCATCTACGAAGGGGTCGCTTATTTCCATGGCGTCGAGCTGCGACTTGGTGAAGCCGTGCAGGTCACGTATTCGGCGCCTACCTTGGCTAGAATCGGCCGCCCGAAGATCGAGTTTTTCGTCGAGGTACCCGCGGCTCCGAAGAGTGGCGACGGAGAAAAAATAGCGCAGCTTCGCATCGAGCAAACGCCGTCCAAAAAGCAGGATTTCATACCGATCCAAAATATCCGAAATCAGCGCTTCACAATCGTTTGGGCTCCGCGGCCTTATGCAAACAACCGACTATCCGTCACCTTCGAGCCAGAGCCGAATGCGAGCGCCGCTCAAGCGCCCGGCTCAGTCGTGATCGCCACGAATATCGTCGACTTCTCGACATGGCCATATGTCGGTCTCACACTCGCTTTGGGTATGACCGCACTGCTGGTCAGCTATGGACGAAGCCTGGGCGCACAATCCGCTCCCCAGAGATACATCCTGGCGGCAAAGAGCATCATGTTCTTCCTGGGGCCAATCCTGGTGATGTATTTCTTCCATTCGGGCGCTATCATCTCAAACGACTTCTTTCCGAACGGTCACGGAAAGATGTCCGCCCTTTCGCATCAGCTACTGTACCTCGGCAAGCACGGTCATCTCGGTCAGAAAAGTTATAGATCCGCGGGCTCGGTGCTCATTCCCGCTTTCAGTCTGATTATCGAGGGCCGCCCGGCAGCCCTTTCGCGCATTTTCTCGGAAGTGTATCCCACCTCCCGGTATGCCATGTTCGCCGTTACGGCGACTTCCTTTGCTCTGCTTGCCACCGCCATGCGGCAATTCTTTAATGTTAGGGTAGCGCTCATTTTCTTCGTTCTAGCCGGAACATTTTTCCCTTTCATAGTCGATCTGTATTACCCAGATATCGACGCCTACTTTATCTTCCTGTTCCCACCGTTCTGTGCCTTGTTGATGCGCATTCTGCAACGACAGGGACCCGAACTCTGGAACTATGGTTTGATGTTGGCGCTACTTGCGGTGATGGGAACGGTAAAGGTGTCACCAGCGTTTCTTATCATCGCTACGCCCTTGGCTCTTGCGGTATTCTATTACCAGCAGGGCTTTCTCAAATTTGATCGGGGCTATAGATCTGCCTTGGCGGCATTTAGTCTGCTTTTTTTTGCGTTCTTTGTTTCGTTCAGCACAGGCTCAAAGTTTGCCGCACTTCTCGAGCACCCCGACCGAAACGTAGGCATTGAGGGCGAGCCATTCCAGGATTTCCTTGGCTGGCACATGATTTGGGCTGCTTACGGACTATACGATCGGGACAGCGCTCACGGCTTCACCAAGTTAGGCGGGCTGAGAAATAAGCGTGTGTCGGAGGCAACCGGTCTTCCGATCACGACTTACCTGCGCCATTCGCAATCCGCTACCGACAAGGTGTACAAGCCGCAAGTCATCAATGCGTTCGAAGAGCGTCCTGGGTACTTCTACTCGACTGCGTTTCTTCGATTGTACAATCACGGACTGAAGTTTTTCCGCTACTCCTATGGCGGTGACGTGTGGAACAAATGGCTCTCGGACGGTGTTAGAAAGCCGATAGTGGTCAGTGGGCAGACGGTTCGTGACCTGAAGCCGGAGCGTAATGCCATACGCTATGGCGAGGCATGGAAAATCAGCCCGCTTGGATTGCTGGCGAAATTGACCCAGAAGGATATCACTTTTCTGGCTGATCTGCTGTTGCTTTCAGGAGCTATAGCTGGGCTTTTTTTGATCAGATCGCGTCCCCTGATGATCTTTATGATTCTGACGGTGCTAGCAGAACTAGTCTTCTCTTCACTTGTACATGGTATCAACCGGTATTTCATGTTTTGCGGCATCGCGCTGCTGTTGGGCCTTAGTCTTATCCTAGACAGACTACGGTCCCTGATCTATTCGACGAGCTTGCGCGACAGCGATACCTTGGCGGTTGGTCTCGAGAGACGCGAATAACAAAAATCGTTAAAGGCAATTGTAACAAGAGAAAAAAAACAACGTAATGCCGTTACCTGCTGGCAAGCCGTTTGTCGCCTAGAAACGCGATGGCTCAATACCAACCATTCTTTCCGCTTCCAGAACCTAATCTGTCCGGTAAGTCTATTCTGATCACCGGGGGTACGGGTTCATTTGGCCAACAGTTTGTAAAAACAATGTTTGAACGGTATCAGCCGCGACGGTTGGTCGTGTACTCGCGAGATGAGTACAAGCACTATGAGATGCAGCAGACTTATGGTGAAGCGCGTTATCCGGCGATACGAAATTTTATCGGGGACGTGCGCGACCGGAGTCGCTTGGAAATCGCCCTTCGCGGCGTAGAAATCGTCGTGCATGCGGCCGCGTTAAAGCACGTTCCAGCCGCAGAATACAATCCCTTCGAGTGTATCCACACAAACGTGCTAGGCGCCGAGAACTTAGTTCAAGCTGCGATACGGGCTGGAGTCGAGAAAGTCATAGCGTTGTCAACGGACAAGGCAGCAAGCCCTGTAAACTTATATGGCGCCAGTAAGCTAGCAGCAGACAAGATTTTCGTTGCTGCGAATAACCTGGGTGCCCCGAGCGGCACCATCTTTTCGGTGGTGCGCTACGGGAACGTTATAGGATCGCGCGGCGGTGTCGTTCCGCTGTTTCGCAAGCTTATCGCCGAAGGGTGTGACAGCCTTCCCATTACCGATCTACGCATGACGCGATTTTGGATCACATTACAGCAGGGCACTAATTTCGTATTATCATCGCTTGAGCTTATGCGAGGAGGAGAGATATTCATACCTAGGATTCCAAGTATGAAGGTCGTTGACCTCGCACGCGCGATGGCGCCCCACTTGCCACATAAGATCATCGGAGTGAGACCTGGAGAAAAACTTCACGAAGTCATGACGACTAAATACGATACACGTACCATTTTGGATCTCGGAAATCAGTACGTAATCGAGCCGGCTTTTGCGTCATGGACGCGAGAATCGTTCAGGGGCGACGGCGGTCGGCCGGTGGATGAAGATTTTGTCTACAGTAGTGATACGAATCCAGATTGGCTGTCGGCTGAGGACTTGCGTGAGCTTCTCGCAAGCCATTGACTAGCAGCGCAGCGTGATGACCCACAAGAGCGCCTCTTTCATTCCTTATAGCCGGCACTTCATCGACGAGGACGATATCGCCAAAGTTGTTGAGGTGCTGCGTGGTGGTTGGTTAACGACCGGACCCGAGATCGATGCCTTTGAAAAGGCGCTGGCTGAGCGTGTCGGTGCCCAGCATGCGATAGCATGCTCAAGCGGGACAGCAGCACTACATCTTGCAACACTAGCACTGTCGCTTGGTCCGGGCGATGCAGCGATAGTTCCTGCCTTAACCTTTCTGGCAACAGCAAATGCCGTGCGATTGGCTGGCGCGGAGGTTGTGTTTGCGGACGTTGATCCCACTACGGGCCTGTTAACGGCCGATGCGTTAGATGCAGCGCTTAAGGAGGCTGAAATACTGGGTCGGGGCAAGGTTAAAGCGGTGTTGCCGGTACACCTCAATGGACAGAGTGCTAACATGGTGAAAATCGCCGCGGTCGCATCTCAAGCTCAACTGCGAGTCATTGAGGATGGCTGTCATGCGCTGGGTACGTGTTATGAAGTACCACCGGCGGTCCAATTGACTGGCGATTGCCGGTATAGCGATCTAACGGTATTTTCGTTTCACCCGGCCAAGACCATCACGACGGCGGAAGGGGGTGCCGTGACGACTAACCAGCCCGATTTAGCCGACCGAATTCGGATACTCCGGAACCACGGGATGCTTAAGCTTCCCGAATCTCTTCGACATCGTGATCGCGCCACGGATACAAGCGGGTTACCGAATCCCTGGTACTACGAGATGCATGAGGTGGGACTCAATTATCGTGCGAGCGATCTCCAATGCGGATTAGGCCTGTCTCAGCTTGGGAAGCTGCCAAAATTTATCGCTACCCGCCGTTCTTTGACGGAACACTACGACCGGCGAATTGCAGCTCTCGCGCCGGTCGTTGGGCCTGTTGCGCGGGTTGAAGGATGCAAACCCGCTTGGCACCTATACGTAGTCCAGATCAATTTCGAAGCAATCGGCAGATCGCGGGCCCGTGTCATGGCTGAATTGGTGGCCGACGGTATTGGAACGCAGGTTCATTATATTCCTGTGTGTAATCAGCCGTATTATCAAAAACGCTACGGCGCCGTGCATTTGCCAGGGGCCGAATCCTACTACCGGCGCGCGCTGTCGCTACCACTATTCCCGGGCATGAGTGAGGAAGATGTCGATCAGGTTGTTAGCAGCTTGGCACGTGCGATCAATGTTACCTAATGCAACACTAGAGGCGATCGCGGTCAGGAGCTTGGTTCAGGGTTTTCGAGCGCGTGCGAGGCGAGTATTTAACCAGTACATGAGAGGGTCGTTACGCAGATGACGATGTTTGGACATCGGCGCGTTGGGGACGGTCACCCATGCATAATCACGCTAGAGGCGGGTGCCACGCATAACGGGCTTGGATCTGCCAAACGCTTGGTAACTCTTGCCGCAGAATCCGGCGCTGATGCGGTAAAATTTCAAATATTCGATCCGGGGCGTTTAGTCGCCGATCGCAAGCAGCTGTTTGCGTACGAGGTACTCGTCGACCGAGTGACGGGCGCTACGGAGACGGTCTCGGAACCTTTGTACGATATCCTCTGCCGCCGGGCGATGTCAGCGGGGGAATGGAAAATCCTGAAAAACCACAGCGATTGTCTAGGCCTCGCGTTCTTTGCCACTGTTGCATTTGAAAGTGATATCGATTTGCTCGTTGAGATCGATTGCCACTCGATTAAGATCGCCTCGGCGGATGTGAACCATCTGCCTTTGATTCGCCACGCCGCGCGCACTGGCTTGTGCATTCAGATCGATACTGGGAATGCAATGCTCGGCGAAATTGAAAAAGCGGTGGATGCCATTCGCTCCGAGGGCAACGAGAATATCATTATTCACCTCTGCCCGTCCGGCTACCCCGCGCGTCTTGAGAGCATCAACCTCAATGTAATAAAAACCTTGAAGCAGATGTTTCCCTTTCCAATCGCCTACTCCGACCATACCCCGGGCTGGGAGATGGATATCGCCGCAGTGGCTATCGGTGCGAATTTGGTCGAGAAGACCATCACCGAGGATCGTACGACCCGGAGCGTAGAACATATCATGTCGCTGGAGGGTCTGGAGATGGCCTCCTTCGTCCGCGCCATCCGTAATCTTGAAACAGCGATGGGTAACCGCCGCCGCGTGCTGCATCCCGAAGAACTGAAAAAGCGCCAGGCAGTACGGCGCAGTCTTTATCTGACAGCGCCGGTGCGGAAGGGGACGCGCTTGCGTGACGCGCAGTTCGATTTCCGCAGGCCAGGATACGGCATCGCTCCCGATCGTTTCGAGGAGTACCTCGACTGGGTATTCGCGAAGGACTTGCCGGAGGGCCATCAGCTCGCAGACGGCGAGTTGGGATCGTCGTGAAGGGAGGGCGGCATTCCGAGCATCCGGCGACGAAGATTATGAAGGTTGCCGTCATAGGCTGCGGTTCCATCGGCGTGCGCTATGTGCAATGGCTGGTCGATCTGGGCGTGGATGTCATCGCTCAGGATGTGGATCCCGCACGCGTTGCGTCACTGGTCGGTACTACCAGGCTCACCGTCGCCACGACGCTCGATGAGGTCCTCTGCGGCCGGCCTGACCGCGTGCTGGTCGCTACCCCGCCAAACGCTCATGCGTCGGTGGCCTGCGCCGCCCTGGAAGCGGGGGCCGGGGTACTGGTCGAGAAACCGATCGCTGTCACGCTGGAAGATGCTGCCCGCGTCGTGGAGGCGGCGGAACGGTTGCAACGCCTCGCCTGGGTGGTGTGCAACATGCGCTTCCACGACGGCCCGCGTACGCTAAAGGCAAGTCTGGCGCGGATCGGCACGCCGCTGTTCGGGCGGGCCCACTTCGGCCACCGGTTATCGCAGATGCGGCCAACGGATAGGAAGGTCTACGCAAGCAGTTCTTTCGAGGGCGGCGGGGTGGTACTCGACTGCATCCACGAGATCGACTACCTACAATGGCTGTTCGGCGAGGTCGACACCGTCGAGGGCTGGCTGGGACAGATCGGACCGGAGCGCATCGACGCCGAGGACTACGCCGAGATCCTTCTGCGGTTTATCTCTGGCGTGCGGGTGGCCCTGCACCTTGACTTCCTCATGCGACGCAAGCGGCGTGGTGCCGAGATCATTGGTACCAAGGGCAATTTAGTCTGGCGCAGCGAGGGGCGCGCACCGGAGGACTGCACGGTGTCTTTTGGCGACCATCAGGGCGAACAAATCCTGCTGCACAATCCGCAGGTAGATGCGGCGGCCGGTTACCTGGGCATGCTCCGCGCGTTCCTCGATACTGGCAAGGGTTTGCAAACCGTAGCCGAGGGATACCGAGCGCTCACCGTTGCGCTGCGAGCGAAGGGACTGGCTTGAACTCCGCCACCAGCGCGTTGGCACTCATCCCGGCTCGCGGCGGTTCAAAGCGGCTACCGCGCAAGAACATCCTGCTGTTCGCAGGCCGGCCGATGCTGGCCTGGACGGTCACAGCCGCGATCGAAAGTGGCGTCTTCGACAGCGTCGTCGTGTCGACTGACGACGAGGAAATCGCCGTCGCCGCCCGTGAAGCGGGTGCTGCGGTGCTAATGCGCCACGCTGCGATATCCGATGACAAAGCGACGCTGGTGGATGTCGTCCATCATGCGCTAATCAATGGTTATGGCGCCGTGGAGCGCTTCTGCCTGCTACTCGGCAACTGCCCGTTGCGCAATGCGGAGGACATCCGCCATTCGGAGCAGGTGTTCCGCGCACGCCGTCCGCCCGCGTTGCTCTCCGTGGTCAGTTACGGCTGGACGCCCCCGTTCCGCGCCCAGTTCATGCGCGATCACAAGCTGCACCCGGCGTTCGAGAGTTGGACAAACACGAAAAGCCAGCTCTACCCTGAGGTGATGTGCCCGACCGGCGCTATATACTGGTCTAATGCACAGGCGCTTGCGCGATCGGAAACCCTGTACATCGACGGGCTAGAGGGTTTCCCCATGCCATGGTATCGCGGCATAGACATCGACACCTGCGAGGACTTGGCACTAGCCGCCTGTATACGTCACAGTCTGGATCACGGTTTCTGCTTTGAGGACTGAATGCTGACCGATGCGACTGTACTGATTACTGGCGGATTGGGCCGTCTCGGTCAGGCTATCGCTGTCGCGGTGGAGGCGCGCGACGGCGTTCCGGTGCTGACCAGCCGCGATCCGGACAAGATCGCGCTCTTCAACCGCGAAGCGGAGGAGGCCGGCAGGCGCGTGCGGGTACGGCTGCTGGTCCCCGACGAGGAGGCGCAGGTTGGGCGCTTTGTCGAGGTGCTGATGCAAGACTATCCTAAGGTCGAAGGGCTGGTGAACAACGCCTACCCGGCGCTACCGTATACGGATGTCGAGCACACTGACTGGCAGCAGTGGATGCAGGCGGCGCGCGTCGGACTCGGCTTGCCGCTTACGTTGGCCACGGCGCTGGTCGAGCCCCAAGCGCAAACAGGGGTGCGTAGCATCGTGAATGTGGCCTCGATCTACGGGGTGGTCGCTCCGGATTTTGCCATCTATCCTTCCGGACGCGAGCCCACCCCAATCTATTACGGCGCGATCAAGGCCGCCCTGATCCAGCAGACCCGCTATCTGGCCGTCTACTGGGCGGAGCGGGGCGTGCGCGTCAATGTCGTGTCACCGGGCGGGATCTTAGATAACCAAAACCCGGACTTCCTGCGCCGGTACAATGCCGCCGTCCCGATGCGGCGGATGGTGACGCGGGAGGAGGTGGCCTCCACCGTCTGTTTTCTTCTGAGCCGGGAGAGCGGCGGCATCACCGGCCAGAACCTTATCGTCGATGGTGGTCGGACCGTCTACTGATACCTTTGATGATTTTTTTGCCGACAGCAACAAACACCTGGCCGGTATGCTGGATCTGGATCTGGCAAGATTCGGATATGTGACCGAACGGCGGACGAACCGAGTCGATCTCAAGGAGTGTAATGGACGTTAACCATTGCGGTCTCCGGGCACCGTACAACACCGTGATCCACGGCCGCCGGACGGTGCGGTAATGGCGTTCGCCGTTTTTCGCGCGGACGCGTCTCCCGCTGTGGGTGGCGGGCACGTCATGCGCTGCCTCGCCCTGGCTGAAGCGCTGACGGCTCGCGGCTGGATCTGCGCATTCGCCTGCAACACCGGCGCCGCGCGCACCATACCGGCACTTGCTGCGTCCCGCCATGAGGTTTGGGAACTGACCAACAACGATGCGGCCACTCCCGCCGCGTTGCAACGGCGGTGGCCCGCTGGTGCAGAGCTGCTGACGGTGGACCATTACGGACTCGACGCGGCATATGAGTCGGCATGCAGGCCATGGGCGGCGCGCATCCTCGTTATCGACGATCTTGCTAGCCGCGATCACGACGCTGACCTGCTGCTCGATCAGGCGCCTGGACGCAGCGATGCCGATTATCGCGGCCGTGTGCCGCCGCCGTGCCGGCTGATGCTGGGCACCGATTACGCGTTGCTGCGGCCACAGTTTGCCGGCGCGCGCGCCGACGCGCTTCGGAAGCGCAGGGAGAGAAAAGTCTTGAGGCGTGTGCTGGTAAGCCTGGGTGCCACGGATCCGGACAACGTTACCGGTCAGGTTCTGGACGTCATTCACGGCCGCGAGGTGAACCTGGGAGTCGACGTCATACTGGGTGCCGGCACACCTCACCGCGAGGCGATCGCGCGTCAACTTCAGGTCTTGCCGCCGCCCTCGGCGCTGCATGTCGATCCGACTGTTGAAACGATGATCAGGCTGATGGCGGCGGCCGATCTGGCCATTGGCGCCGGCGGAATCTCGGCATGGGAGCGCTGTTGCCTGGGTTTGCCTGCTCTGATTCTGCTGCTGGCGGACAATCAGCGCGCCAACGTTCTCGCCCTCGCGCGTGCCGGCGCGGCGAGCGCGACCAAAGTAAATGAATTGCCGGACAGGATTCGTGAATTGACCGCGAATCCTGCGGCGCTGGGCGATATGAGTACCGCCGCGGCGTCACTCTGCGACGGCGGCGGATGCGAACGCGTGGCGCGGGTGCTGGATATCACGGAATGACGACAATGCGGTCCGGCACTCAATCTCCCGCCGCGCTGTCGCCGGTCGACGCAGCGTTTGCACCCCACGCGCCCACCGCCTGCTACAGGGCCGATATTGACGGCTTGCGGGCCCTCGCTGTGCTGGGCACCTGGCCGTCCGGCCGCGGCGCACGGATACGTTGTCACGGCTGCCTGGCCGGGCGCCGCTGCCACCGTGGTGTCAGGCGGCCGTGATAGAATGCGGCGGCGGGATCGGAAGTCGAGTTGGCGCGGTGCTGTCCGTGGACTACTATCGAATCATTCTATGTCACGATCAGGTCGAAAATGAACCGACGTCCAGTATTTTCAATCAAGACAGCACGTGGGGTCGCGATCGCGCTCCGTCTGACAAGATTTGGCCCGCGCGCGTTGAGTAAATGATTAAGCAATCGTTCGTTATCGGAAATCGGTCCATTGGCCCTGATGAATATCCTTACGTAGTTGCAGAGATGTCTGCAAATCATCTTGGCAGTCTGGAAAGGGCATTACGGATTATCGAGGTGGCCAAGCGCGCCGGAGCGGACGCGGTCAAGCTGCAGACCTATACGGCTGACACCATCACCATCGATCACGACGGTCCTGGGTTCCGCATCAAAGGTGGCCTGTGGGACGGGCGCACGCTGCACGACCTTTACCGGGGGGCCGCGACGCCCTATGAATGGCATGAAGCCCTATTTCACAAGGCCAGGGATTTGGGTATTACCTTGTTCAGTAGTCCTTTCGATCCGGCAGCAGTAGACTTCCTCGAAAAGCTGGGTTGCCCCGTCTACAAGATCGCCTCGTTCGAAATGGTCGATCTCCCGCTTATCCGCTATGCCGCGGCGACTGGGAAGCCACTGATCATTTCCACCGGTATGGCGAGTCTGGAAGAAATTGGCGAAGCGGTCGAGGCGGCACGGAGCGGCGGCTGCCGTGAACTGGCCTTGCTGCATTGTGTGAGCGGCTATCCGACCCCGGCCGACGAGATCAATCTGCGGACGATCCCGGATCTCGCTCGTCGTTTCGGCGTTGTGACGGGCCTCTCTGACCATACCCGCAGCCGTACGGTGTCGGTTGCCGCGGTGGCTGTGGGTGCGACCCTGCTGGAAAAGCATGTTACCCTCTCTCGGCAGGAGGATGGACCGGATTCGCAATTTTCGGTCGAGCCGTCCGAGTTGGAGGAAACCATCAATGATTGTCGGGTCGCCTACCAAGCCCTTGGAAGCGCGACCTATGAACGTGTGCCGAGCGAACGCGCAAATGCGGTCTTCAGACGCTCACTCTATGTCGTTGAGAACATGAACGCCGGGGACATCATCACTTCACGGAATATCCGATCAATACGTCCTGGTCTCGGTCTGCCGCCCAAATATCTCGGAGATGTGATCGGCAGAGCGATCGCCCGATCCGTGCCGCGCGGTACGCCCCTGAGCTGGGATCTGATTGCCGATAGTTGAGCAGGCAAATAAAGCGTTCGACGCGCTACGGACGCCGATTCGGCGACAACTGGTAATCCAACAGTCTTAATAACGGAGAATTCAATGGAGTACTGTGCGCGTTGTATGTATCCGGCTAATGCTCGCCCTACAATCATGTTTGACGAGGAGGGGGTGTGTAGCGGCTGCCGTTATCATGAAAGTCGTGAGAAGTTGGAAGTCGACTGGGACGAGCGCTTGAAGATCTTCGAGCAGATCGTCGACGAGATGATCAAGACGGCGCGGCAACGTAAGGCATCCCATGAATGCATCATCCCTGTCAGTGGTGGCAAAGATTCGCACTACCAGGTCTGGCTGCTCAAGGAAAAATATGGCCTCAATCCCCTGCTGGTCACGTATAATCATGCCTTCAACTCCCCTGCTGGTCTACGCAACCTTGACAACCTGGTCAGCAAATCGGGCTGCGATCTCGTCCGTTACACGGCCGGTCTTGATTTGGTACGCCGGGTGTCGCGGCACATGCTTAAGACGGTCGGGGACCTAACCTGGCACTACCATGCCGGTATCCGCACGCTTCCGTTCCAAGTGTCGGTGGCCTATAAGATACCCTGGGTCGTGTGGGGAGAACACGGTTATGCGGAGCTGACGGGTCTGGTCACGTTAGAGGATTTCGTCGAGTTCACCAAGTGGACGCGCAAGGAGCATGATATGCGCGGTTACGAGGCTGAGGATTTGATCGGTCGGGATGACATCACCGAGCGCGATATTGCTCCCTATGTTTATCCGAGCGACGAAGATATCGCGCGCAACAATGTCCGTGGCATCTATCTTAGCAATTTTTTCTACTGGGATGCGAAGCGGCAATGCGAACTGATGATGAAGGAATGGAACTTCGGCGCGGTGACCTATGAGCGTGAGAGGACCTTCAATCTGTACGGGAAGATCGAAGATCATGCTAACGACGTGCACGATTACCTGAAGTATTTGAAATTCGGCTATGGCCGGGCCACTGACGACGCCAGCACCGAGATCCGCCACGGACGAATGACCCGGGAGGAAGCTATCAGAATGGTCGAGAAATACGACGCCGTTACCCCCTCGACGCTCGGGCTGTACTGCGACTTTCTCGGCATCACGGTGGATGATTTTTACCGTATGGTGGAACCGATGCGTGAGGCCCGTATCTGGGAAAGGCGTGAAGGATGGCAGTCTACCGACGCCATTTATAGGCATACGCTCGGGGCTCGGGAGGAGGCTGCTAGGACGAAGCCGTCAGCGGATCGAACCTTCTCGGATTCCAATCGCAAGCTTTACTACAATTCCGCGTGTCCGCCGCGGCCGACCGGAGAGCGAGAACTCGACGAGAAGAGTGGATGCTTTCGCGCGCACTGACCGTGACTGGGGCGGAGGATTTGCGATTGAGACTAGCGAACACGGCCGACGCCGCCGATCTTCTGCGCTGGCGCAACGACGATGACACGCGAAAGTTCTCGCTACATCGGGAAGTGGTGACGTGGTCGGCGCACTTGGACTGGCTCTCCAGGGTGCTGCGTGACGACAACACCGAATTGTACGTCGCGGAGACGGCCGGTCTGCCTGCGGGTACCGTCAGGATCGACCACCGGAACGGCGTGAAGGAGCTATCGTGGACCGTGGCGCCGGAATGCCGCGGCCGGGGCTTGGGGTCGTTAATTGTCGGCATGGCCGTACAACGCACCGCGCCGCCGCTTTTTGCCCGGATCCACCCGCTGAACGACGCCTCGCGGCGCATCGCCGCGAAGACGGGCTTTGTCGAAGTCGGCGATGAGGACGGATGGAGCCTGTGGTGTCGGGAGCTGTAGCGGCGGACGTTTCCGACCCGCGGGCATAGATGCGCGCCGCCCCATGAGCGATCCGATACCTACGAAGAACTCAAGGCGTTTCGCCGAGCTGTTTGTCGAGATCGAGCGCCAGTTCGGCGTGAACAGCATCGCCATCGAGGGCGTGCACCTCTGGCCGCTCGTACGGGGACGGCTGCGCAAACCCTTTAAGGTAGTGGATAACCCGCCGCCGGATGACGCGGAGAGAAAAGATAGTGCGGCTTCAGGCTGGAGGAGCCGGTTCCCCGGCATAATTGGGCGCCTGCTTCACCCCGTGCAATCACCGAACGAAGCCCCGCCGGTGATGACGAAGTCGCACCCTGGCGAGAGACAGAACGAAAAGATGCGCGGCAAGGCGCCGGTCCTGAGCAGGGAAGCGGCGGAGGTGCAGGCCGCTGCGGAGCTCGACAAGATACGCCAAGTGGGACAGGTCGACTTTGTCGTGTTCGCTCGCCCCAACAAGTACTACCAGAAGTTCGGCGCGAAGCGCTATGCGCCTATCCTCGACCCGGTATATGAGGATCTGCAAGCGCGCGGCCGGGTGGTTGCCCTCTGTGAAGGAGCGGCCTTGGATTTCGAGTGCGTCAATTCGCCCGTGATGTTTGATACCACGGCGCACATGTCGTTGCGGCGGTATTTCCCCAGACCCGTGTTTCCGGAGGCGCTCAGCCGGATGGAGGATATACAACGGATCGTCTCCGCGATCGAACCGTCGTTCCGGGTCGAACCGGGAAAGGTTCTATTTCGCTACAACTCCCACGCCCATAAACGTAAGTTCTATCGCGAGGTTTTCGCCAGCCTCAAACCGCGGATCGTGTTCTTCTCCAGCTTCACAAGCTGGGTGCCGGTGACCTGGGCCTGCCGGGAAATGGGCATTCCGACCGTGGACATCCAGCATGGCGGCCAGAGCAGCTACCACGGCTACAACACCCACTACAGTTGCGTGCCCCGCGACGGCTATCACATGCTCCCAGATTTCTTCTGGTGTTGGGGTTTCCACAACAAGGAGATCATCCGGCGCTGGTTTCCGGGCGGCGCCTGTCGGCACATTCCGCTGGTCGGCGGCAACCGCTGGAAGGCGAAATGGATCGGGAGCCGCAGCCTGGCTATGCTGTCAGTGGAGGAACGCGCGTTCGTCGCATCACTCGAGGCACGGAAACCGGCGATCCTTGTGACTCCCTCCCACGGCGTCGAAGAACTGCTTCCCCGACATCTTATTGAAGCAATGCAGCAGAGTCCATCGTGGTTCTGGCTGATCCGACTGCATCCGATCAACCGGTCGCCGGAGACCGAGCGGAAAGTGAGAGCGACTCTAGAGCGGGCCGGCCTGAACAACTATGACACGCAGTATTCGACACTGCTACCGCTGCACGTCCTGCTACAGCATGTACACTATCACTTGACGCCGTTTTCGACCGCAGCGCGTGAGGCTGTAGATTTCGGCGTACCGACCACGATTATTGACCCCATAGGGAAGGTCGATTTTGCCGAGGATATCGCCGAAGGGATGTTTGTCTACGCCGATACAGCGGGGGACATACGCGGGGATATCGAGCGCGCTGTCCGGGGCGAGCATACCAAAGCTCCTTCGTTTCTCGAGACCGACGACAAGTATGTCAATCAGCTTGTCGATACGGTGAACCGGTGGCGCCGGCAGATGCTGGGGGTGACGCAGGACGAATCGGCCGCGGAGATCGGCCGGTAGAAATCAGGATGGGAGAAAGCGTGCGCGTCCAGGCTAACGCCGCTGCCGTTTGTAGGTGACGATGACGACTTCCATAATCTATTCGGTATCGAGCCTGCCCGAGTGGTTGGACGTTGCGGACAGGCTCCATACGGAGCTCGGGTGGCGACCCGTCTACTGGATCACCCAGAAAGCCAAGAACCATGAGCGGGTGATCGGGAGGTTTCCGGAGGCTGTTGCCCATTCTTCCGAGGACATCAACCGCTGCATCTCCGCACCGGGATTCGAGGACTGCTTCCGCTATCCGCTCGGCGAGGATTTGCTGAAGAGCATGTTCTTCCACGAGGGCGTTGCTATGCAGTTGATGGACAGGATGGACATGGAAGGCGGCTTCCCTTGCCTGGAGCGGCGCCGGACCTACCATCGCCTGCTGATGTACTGGATGAATGTCGTCGATCGGCTCAGTCCGCACGTCGTCGTATTCAATACCTCCCCGCACAGCATTGCGGAGTACGTGCTTTACGCGGTTGCCCGGTATCGAGGATTGCGGACGCCAATATTCGTCTCCACGGCGGTGAACGGCCTCCTGTTCGTTAACGATTCCGTCGAGGGCGGCTCCGCCGAATTGCGGACCGCCTACCGGCATTGCCTGCTGACTGACGATTCCTGGGTGTTGTCGCGGGGGGCTTCGGAATACCTCGCAGGTGCGCGCTCCCGCGATGCGGGTGCGGTGCCGTGGTATGTGGCGGTCCAACAAGGGCAGCAGCAGATCCAGCACAGGCGCTATCAGAAACTGGTCCGTGCCTCCCGGCAGGAGACAACGCAGCCGGCGTTGCTGGGACGGTTGTCACGCACGCTGCAGAACATCGCCGGTATGCTCCTTCCGGGATACAAGCCGCCGCGACGGCCGGAGAAGGTCCGGCCCGCTAAAGACCGATGGCGCGCGCGGCGTGACGACCGGCGGCCGATGAACAGGGTATACAAAAGAGCCGGCATTCCGCTGGAAGCATCCCACCTCCGCCGGAACGAATATCGCGCCTATCTGGATCGCACGTACAAAGTCAAGCTTGGCTACAAGGCGCTGTACGAGTCCCTTTGCGCGGACGTACCGATAAATGTCCCGTACGTATACGTGCCGATGCACTACCAGCCGGAACGTACCACCTGCCCGGACGGCGGTATCTATAACGACCAATCCCTGATGGTGAATTTACTTTCCCATGCGCTACCGGAAGGATGGTGGCTTTATGTCAAAGAGCATCCTACGCAGTTTTCCTACGCCGGAAACGGCGAACAGTCGAGAAACGAGTACTTTTACCAGGACCTGCATTCGCTACCCAATATGAGGTTTATCCGACTAGAAACCCCTACCTTGGAATTAACGGACAACGCCCGAGCCGTTGCCACAGTGACCGGTATGGCCGGGTGGGAAGCCGTCTGTCGCGGAAAACCCGCCTTAGTCTTCGGAAATGCCTGGTATCGGCTGTGCCGGGGTGTCTATCCGATTCGAACGGCGGACGACTGCCGGGATGCGCTGTTGGCAATCAAGAACGGCGTGACGGTAAAGTCACGGGATGTAGAGGCTTTCGTTGCGGCGCTTGAACATATTTCGGCTAGCGGTTACGTGAATCCATCAAACGCGCCGGGCGTAAAGGTCAGCTATACAGATCACGTGCAGAGGCTGACCTGGTTGCTCAAACGATTTGCCGATCGAATTTCCGCGACGCACACCCCTGACGTTTCGGAGATTTACAGCGTAAATCAGCAGGCCTGATTGATGAGTAGCAATATTGCGGTCATTGATTACGGCATGGGTAATCTCAAATCGGTGTCAAATGCCCTAGACTGTATCGGTTGCCAACATGTAACCATCTCAGGACCTAGCGACGTATCACGATTCGATAAAGTTATCATCCCCGGTGTTGGTGCCTTTTCGGAGGCAATAGACAACCTTCGCCGAAGCGGCATGTTCGAAGCACTCACTGCCCACGTCGCAGACGGTAAGTTTTTGCTCGGCATATGCCTGGGCATGCAGTTGCTGTGCAAGGAATCGATGGAAAACGGGCATTACCAGGGATTCGGGTGGATCGATGCCCGGGTCGTGCGATTTCCAGAAAGCAATGGTCTCAAAGTACCGCATATGGGATGGAACGCACTGGATCTCGTCGGAACCGATTCGTTGCTAGAAAACATCCATACCGGCGCCGACGTTTATTTCGTACATAGTTACTATGTTGACTGCTTGAACGACGATGACGTACTTGCCCGCACGGATTATGGAAGTCACTTCCCTTCAATCGTTGCCCGCGGTCATGTATTCGGCATGCAGTTTCATCCAGAAAAAAGCCAGCAAGTCGGTATTACCCTGATTAAAAACTTCGTGATGAAATAAGCGAGACCCGTGAATGTTAAAACATAGGCTCGTTGCGGTGCTCATCGTCAGCGATGGCAGGGTGGTACAAAGCATTAAATTTCGTCATACCAATGCAATACATTATGACCCATTGCACGCCATCGAGTCGTTTAACAAATGGTCCGTTGACGAGATCGTACTGCTAAACGTGTCGCGGTACCGCGAGAGCAGAGCGGCATTTGCAGAAATTACTGATCGTATTTCTCGCTATTGCTTTGTGCCGCTTTCAATTGGCGGTTGGATCGACGAGGAGGACTATGCCAAGGTTATTCTTCGCTCAGGTGCCGACAAGATAGTCGTCAACACAATTCTCGCCGATGACCCGGAATTGGTGACGCGACTTTCGCTACGGTATGGGAGACAATGCATCGTTGGTTCGATGGACACTAAGCGCGAAGAGCCACATAGCGTGATGGTTTGGATCGATCGCGGCAAACGTTCCACCGGGGTGTCAGCAGTGGAGTGGGCGAAGCGGGCGGCACGACTGGGATGCGGAGAAATTCTGTTTAATTCAATCGATCATGACGGTGCGCGAAAAGGCTATGATTTGGAAACGTTGACGCAGGTTTGTGAGTGCGTAGACATTCCGGTGATTGCTTTTGGCGGTGTCTTTACCTGGGGACATCTCGTGGAGGGCATCATCGCGGGCGCCGATGCTGTGGCCGCTGCGAATATCTTTCACTATACGGAGCAAGCGACCCGCAAGGCAAAGTCCTATATGGCGCAGAAAGGGATTAAGGTTAGAACGGAAGGACGAGAGCACGTCTGATAGCGCCGCCTTGCCCGTAAAGGCTATCGATCTTTAGTTCGCCGGCGGTTGGGAACCATAGTCTTGCCCAACCCGAGTAGAACCATGTTGTTTGGGGAAATGTTAAGCCCAAGGATTGGCCAATACCTGAAAGTGCTTCGTCGGAATTGGATACAATCAAGCATTCCAAGGGCGGCGAGGGTTGTCTATCATGTTCGAAGCACCCATCATCCTTTTTTAAAGCGGAATCGTCCGAAGTTGCGCTATGACCGCGGAGCGTAGGCGCAGAGCTTGTGAATAAATCGTCGCGAGCGAAGGGACGTCGCGTTCCGCCGGAGCGCAGGAACCGGAATGTATGTTGAAATACAGGAGGATTCCGAGCACCGCCGGAACGCGAGATCCCGAGCGCAGCAGATTTTTTCACAAGCTCTCAGCAAAACTAGACTAACCTGATAATGAGATAGCACACGGTAGCAATAACAAGCCCGCTTAGCTACTGTGAGGTTAGGAGGTTCTCGATTGATCAGGCCGGCCTGGAGAGGGGAGAGATGACACCAAGAGAGATTCCTGCGGACGAAAAATCTCGTGTGTTAATGCTCGTGACGAATCCCTGCACGAACGATACCCGCGTGATAAAGGAAGCCGAAGCCCTCGCGGCGCACGGATACTCGGTATGCGTCGTCTGTAAGGCGCGGCCGGGTATCCCGAATGTGGAAATCCGCCACGGTGTGCGGTACGTCCGCGTACCTATGGATGCGAATCGCAATTTGTCGGACATTATAAGCAGACTATTGCATAGCGTAACTCCGATCTGGAGATTTGCTAAAGCGTGTGCGGCTGTTCCGGCGTTCGCGGCAATGGCAATAGTCAATAAGAGTAAAATGTGGGTGTTTTATATCCGTTCTACCCCGCGAGGCGACTTGCAGCAAGATAGTAGTGAGATTGCTGACGGTCGTTTATATATCATCAGCCGCGCGGTTTACCGATGGCTCAAAATCAATGGCCGCGCAGTTTACCGGTGGCTCAGAATCAATGGCCGCGCAGTTTACCGGTGGCTCAGAATCAATGGCCGCGCAGTTTACCGGTGGCTCAGAATCAATGGCCGCCCGGTTTACCGGTGGCTCAGAATCAATGGCCGCGCAGTTTACCGGTGGCTCAGAATCAATGGCCGCGCGGTTTACCGGTGGCTAAGGATTGCGCTGTATCGGTTGAATGCCGTTTTCGATATCGTGGGTCTCTCGAAAGACGTTTCCGTCGAGATAATGCGCTTTAAACCAGACGTGATACATGCGCACGATCTCGCAACCTTGCCGATAGCCGCACAAGCGGCCACCGCAGTAGGGGCAAAGATCGTATACGATGCCCATGAATTAGAACGGCACCGAAACGGCTTAAACTTTTTGGGGCGCGTGTCAAATGCGATCATTGAAGCTCGCAGCATACATAAAGCGGACCGTGTGATCACGGTCTGCGGCAGCATCGCGGATTTTCTCGCGGCGACGTATAAAATCATGCGCCCGGCGGTGGTCATGAACGCGCCCGATCCAAGTGAGCAACACACCGTGCCGAGGACAATTCGCGATAGCATTGGTCTTAAGCGGGATATCCCCTTGGCTGTCTATGTCGGCAATGTGACGTTTGGGCGCGGCCTAGAGAAGTCCGTCGAAGCGCTTCAGCACTGTAAGGAATTTCACCTTGCACTCCTGGGCCCGCGAGTGGCATCGGTCGAGCAAGAGCTATTGGATCTCGCGGGTCAACGCGGCGTTCTCGACCGTGTGCATGTGCTCGATAGCGTGTCTCCACACGATGTCGTCCCTTACATCATTTCCGCGGATGTCGGTGTCATTCCGATCCAAGACGTGTGTTTGAGCTACCGCTTTTGCCTGCCGAATAAGATATTCGAGATGACCTTTGCCGGCATACCGGTATGTGTGTCGGATCTTCCTGAGATGCGTGCTTTTGTCGAGTCGGAGCGGACCGGGTTGATCATGGATCAGACCGATCCCAAGGACATTGCTCGGGCGATGCGCGAGGCTTACCGCGATAGACACCAACTGCGAGCGACGGGAGATCGGCTTGAGAGGATCAAAAAACGCTATTCCTGGTCTACTCAGGTCGAACAACTGCTCTCGGTCTACCGGGACTTGAGCGCTCGCCCATCATAACGCTTCGCTATCATTGCTGAAGTCGTACACGAGGATGAGAGATTGGCTCAAGCGCTTGATGGACGTGAGCGGAGCGGTCATAGGCCTGCTGGTCATGGGGCCGCTGATGTTCGTCATCGCCGTGGCGATCCGGATAACAATGGGGACCCCGGTCCTGTTTAGCCAGATGCGGCCGGGATTTCAGGGCCTGCCAATCGAGATCCTCAAATTTCGGACGATGGCGGATCACCTTTGAATGGATCTTGACTTGGAACAATATCACTGAGATTGAGGCGAACGCCGGTATATAGCGTTCCCGCCAATGATAGCCCGGCGTCGGCTGGAGCAATAAAATGCTTGATGGAACTGCCGCTCGAAGAGCGCCGGGCGATGGGGAAGACGCGGGAAGGACTTTGTCCGAGCCAAGCACAACATACGGGATGTCGGCAAGCATTTGGCGGGCATTGTGGAAGCGGCTGTACATGAGTATAGAAACTAAACTCAAGCGTTCGATAGACGTGCTCGGGGCAATCGTAGCATTGCTCCTGGTGAGTGTTCCGATGCTTATCATCGCAATCGCCATCAGGACAGCGATGGGCGGCCCGGTGATGTTTCGACAGCTCCGTCCGGGATTGCGCGGTGTGCCATTCGAAATCCTTAAATTCCGGACCATGAAGCGTATCGGGAACACCCTTGGGATCTCCGATGAGGCTCGGCTCACACGGCTAGGGCGATTTTTGCGCAGCCTGAGCCTCGATGAGCTGCCCGAACTCTGGAATGTACTGAAGGGCGATATGAGCCTCGTCGGGCCACGCCCGCTATTGATGGACTACATTCCATTATATACAGGGGCGCAGGCTCGCCGGCATGAGGTCAGGCCCGGGTTGACCGGGTTAGCGCAGGTCCGCGGCCGCAATGCCTTGAGCTGGGAAGAACGATTCCGCTTAGACGTCTGGTACGTGGACAATTGGAGTCTCGGACTGGATGTAAAAATCCTCGCACTGACGCTCGTTAAGGTGCTTCAGCGCGAGGGAATTTCCCAACCTGGGCAGGCGACGGTTGAATATTTTTCGGGAACGCCCCGGAAGCCCACTGGCAACCATGTCAAACACTCCTGAATCCAGCGATGCTCAAACCGCCATCAAGCCTCGGCTGGCGTATGCGGCCAATCGCTCGATCGGTGTTTCCGGGATTTCGATATTGCAAGAACATGCTTGGAAGCCTTCGCTACTGATAGTCCCAACAGGATCGGCCGCGGATTGCGCGAATGCGATGCGAGAGATGCTGCCAGGAGTTCCGGTGCTAGGGGGTGATCCCGCGGGGGGCTTCGAGGATACGGCGTTGCTGACTGAGCTTGGGGTCGATTATTTGCTGTCGGTGCATTTCCCCTACAAGTTTCCGAGCGCACTTCTTAGGGCTCCTGCCATAGGCTGTTTGAATCTGCACCCGGCATGGTTGCCGTTCAATCGCGGTTGGCATACGCCCAGCTGGGCCATTTACGAAAAGACGCCCTATGGCGCGACATTGCACTGGATCGACGCCGGCATCGATAGCGGTGATATCGCGATTCGCCGCCGTCTCGACGTCAAGCCAAGCGATACGGCGCATAGCTTGTACCAAAGAGTCTTGCAACTGGAGCAGGCGCTATTGAGCGAGGCGGTGCCATTGATGATCGAGAAACGCCTGCCGCGGCTACCGCAGGAGCGAGGCGGTAGCGCGCATACGAAACGGCAATTGCAGGGAATACAACGATTGGACCTGACGCGAACAGCGCCTACCGAGGAGATCCTCGATCGACTCCGCGCGCTCACGACCAATAGACGCGACGAAGGAGCGTACTTCGAAATAGAGGGTGTTCGCTATTACGTGCGCATCGAGATTGAAGCTGAGGAATCACCGTATGAATCGTGATCCCGTCCTGACGATGTCCGCCGCGGACATCGACGAGACCGATATCGCGGCGGTCACGCAGGTGCTGCGCTCCGGCCGTCTTGCACTGGGACCCAAGGCCGAGGAATTCGAAAACCTCATGGCCGGCTATATTGGGGTCCGGCATGCGGTCGCGGCGAATTCCGGCACCGCGGCGCTGCATTTAATCCTGTGCGCCTTGGGCATCGGTCCCGGCGACGAGGTGTTGGTGCCATCGTTTACCTTCGTCGCTAGCGTCAACGCGATCCTCTATGTGGGCGCGACGCCGGTGTTCGTGGATATCGAGCCCAAGACCTACACGCTGGATCCGGACGATCTGGAGCACAAGATCACGCTCAAGACCAGGGCGGTCATGGCGGTCGACGTGTTCGGACACCCGATCGAATGGGAGGATGTTTTAACTGTTGCAGGGCGCCACGGTCTGCTTGTGATCGACGACTCGGCAGAAGCGCTCGGCGCGGAATATCGGGGAGAAAAGGTCGGCCGATTCGGTACCGCCGCCGTGTTTGCGTTCTATCCGAACAAGCAGATCACCACCGGCGAGGGCGGCATCGTGGTCACCAACGATGACGACCTGGCGCGCGTAGTACGCAGCCTGCGCAACCAAGGGCGAGACTCGGAGCACGCGTGGTTGCAACATGAGCGGCTCGGGTACAATTACCGCATGAATGAAATGTCAGCCGCCCTGGGCGTATCGCAACTACGCAAGATCGACCGCATCCTGTCGAGGCGCAATCACGTCGCGAAAATGTATACCCGGCGGTTGAGCTTACTCGGTCTGGTGCGGCCGCCGGTGATCAAACCGCATGTGACGATGAGCTGGTTCGTGTACGTGGTGACCTTGGCCGATGGGCTAGACCGCAACGCCCTGATCCATGCGCTGGAGCGGCAGGGCATTCCCGCGCGGGGATACTTTAGTCCGATTCATCTCCAGCCGTTCATTCGCGAGCGCTTCGGTACGAAGCCTGGGATGTTGCCCATCACCGAATCGGTGGCGAAACGCACCCTAGCCCTCCCGTTTCACAATCGCATCACCGAAGCGCAGGTGGACCAGGTGGTTACAGGGTTTGAAGAAGCCGTGAGGCGTAGTAACGCAGCCTAAGGGGGGAACGCATGTCCAAGCATTTGAAAACATGGCATCTGCGCGGTGCCGCCTTCCTGCATGACCTTATGATGATCCCGCTCGCCTGGCTGTGTGCTTATTGGTTGCGTTTTAATCTCGGGGCGATCCCGCAGGAATTCTTGACCGCGGGGATCGGCGCCCTGTTCGTGGTAATCCCCACACAGTGCGTATTCTATTGGTATGTCGGCCTCTACCGGGGTGTTTGGCGTTTCGCGTCGCTGCCGGATCTCATGCGCATCGGCCAGGCCGTGCTGGCGGGTGCGCTCGTGTGCGCGGCGGTGTTGTTCATGGTCACCCGGCTGCATGGAGTGCCGCGTTCGGTCTTTCCTCTCTATGCGATCATTCTCGGGGGCTTGCTCGGTGGCCCGCGCTTCGCCTTCCGTTGGTTTAAGGACTATCACCTGCGTTCGCGCAGCGGCCAGCGGGTCATCATCGTAGGCGCGGGACAGGGGGGCGAGTTGCTCGTCCGCGACCTGATGCGCGATCCGGAATGCCGCTACCGGCCGGTCGCGTTTTTGGACGACGATCTGGCGAAATCGGGGCGTGAGATCCATGGCCTGCGGGTGCTGGGGACGAGCGCTGACTTGCCCGCCGCGGTGGACCGCCTGGATGCCGCGATGGTGATGATCGCCATTCCCTCGGCGAACTCGCGCCAGATGAAGCGTCTGGTCGAGCTGGCGGAGCTTTCCGGGCTGCCGGTGCGCACCTTGCCGAGCATCCATGACGTGCTGGCCGGCCGCGCCGGGATGAATGAGCTCCGCGAGGTGCTGATCGAGGATCTCCTGGGGCGCGAGCCGGTGGCGCTCAACTGGAACCTGATTCGATCCCGCCTCTCGGGAAAGGCCGTGTTGATCACGGGCGCCGGGGGCTCGATCGGGGCGGAGCTTTGCCGTCAGGTCGCTCACCTGTCGCCAGGAAAGCTGGTCGCCGTCGATCAGTCCGAGTTCAATCTTTACGAGTTGAAGATCGATCTCAAGACGGTCTTCCCGGACGTGGAGACGAGCTTTCATCTGTGTAATGTCTGCGATGAAGCGGCGGTACGGCGCCTCATGCAGCGCCACTCACCCGCGGTCGTGTTCCATGCCGCGGCCTATAAGCACGTGCCCATGCTCGAATCGAACCTGCGCGAGGCCGTACACAACAACGTGCTCGGGACCAAGACCGTGGCCGAGGCCGCGCATGCTGCCCGGGTGAGCCAATTCGTGCTCATCTCGACCGATAAGGCCGTGAATCCCGTGAACGTTATGGGGGCCAGCAAACGCGCCGCCGAGATAATCTGTGAGAATTTGCAGCAACGCTCCGCCACCCGCTTTACGACTGTACGCTTCGGAAACGTCCTGGGCTCGGCGGGCAGTGTGGTGCCGTTATTTCGTAAACAGATTGGCTCCGGCGGCCCGGTCACCGTGACCCACCCGGAAGTCATGCGTTACTTCATGACCATCCCCGAGGCCTGCCAATTGATCATGCAGGCCGCCGCGATGGGCGAGGGCGGTGAGATCTTCGTGCTCGATATGGGGGAGCCGGTCAAGATCAGCGATCTCGCCGAGCAAATGATCCGGCTCTCGGGGAAAGTCCCTGGCACCGAGATCGAGATCGTGTATACGGGCCTACGGGCCGGGGAGAAGCTCTTCGAGGAACTATTCCACGATCAGGAAGCCTTGCGCGCGACCAAGCACAAGAAGATTTTGCTGGCTCGACACCGGCATGTCGATTCCCACGTGCTTAAATCGACTTTGGCGGAAATGGCCGAGGCCGTGGCCCGCTACGATGAGGAACGCTTGGAGTCCTTGCTCCACCGCTTGGCGCCTGAATTCGCAACCCGCGCGGGCGAGAGCGCGACGGCTGCGGTGGTGCCGTTCACCACTCGCGCAGGATAAGGCTGGTTAAATTATCACGGCGGCGCGCCGCCCGGCGCCTGCCTGTGCGTGTACGCACGCAGACAGGCTGGCCGGGGCGCTTGGTTTTGAACCGGCCGCGGCCGGTGTATAATCGTGAAGGCCGGGATTGTCCGGTCAGCCTGCCTGCCGCGCCTTCCGGCTTGGCGCAGGCAGGGATAGGGAATCAAGGAGGACAAATGAGCGCCGAGATCCGCCGCGACATCCTAGAGATCGAAAAACTGCGCCAGGACATAGAGACCGAGCTTGCCCGCCGCCACAACTGGGCCGAGCAAGAAAAGTTCTGGGCGCACGAGGCCAAGATGAACCGGGGCCGAAACTACATCGCGGTTGCCGCCATCGCGGCGACTATCACGGGCGGCCTTGTCGCCGCGCTGGTGAAGCTGCTATGAGCGCCGACCACGTGCTCGAACAACTGCGTCTAATCCGCGCCGAGAATGAGAAGCGTGACCGCGAGCTCGCATTAATGCGAGCCGACTTCGCCCTGTTCAGGGCGCACCTGCAATCGATCGTCAGTGTGCTAGGCACGCACACGGACATCCTGCAGGAGATCAACGAGCGGTTGCTGGCATTACAGCGGAGCCGCGAGGGCGGGGGGTCGTGAGCGCGGTCGCCTCGCTGGTGAAGCTGCTATTAGCGCGCCCAACAACCTCGTGCCAGAGCAACTCCGTGAGCTGCGCAATGACGTACCCGCATTTCGGACAGACATCGGCGCTCGGATTAACCGAGTCGATATGCGTCTAGGCGCCATCGAAGCGCGTGGGGCAGCGTTGAGTCGCGCTTGGCCGACATCGAAGCGCATAACGAGCAGCGCTTAGAGCGCCTCGTGCCGGATCGAGTTGACCTCGCCCGGCGAGCCGCTATGACCCGCCAGAAAAATCCGCCTGCGCGATCACCTCAGCACGAGTCAGTTGCTCCCCGGATGTGCCCTCGCAAGGATCATAAAATCTCCGGCGCCAGTCATAATTCTCATGACCACCCGCCGGCGCCTACAATCCTTGCATTGGAACCCTTAGCGAGCGGTCTCCGAGCCATAATTTTTATGGGATCCTCCGGCGATCGGTCGGGAGAGCTGGGCGCGAATATCTTCGCTGAATCCTTATAGAGCAGGCTCCTACGACACGGTCCTGTACCGAGCCTGCTAGTTGGCATGGGGCTTGTCATTATCCATTCGTAGCAGAAACCTCAATGGCGATGATGGAGCTAAAGCACACTGTGGTTGCATATGCATGAGCTTACTACCGCGAATCGATTTGAAAACCATTCCCAGCGGTTACGCGGGTACGCTGAAGACGGTCCAGCACATCATCGGCCTGATTAAACAAGGGGCAAAAGATTTCCATGTACGCCAGTCCGCTATCGACATTCTGCTCCAACGAGCGGTCAGACCCAAAGATTACTTGGGGGAGATCAAGTCGCTGTTCGAGTGGGTGCAGCAGCACGTCCGCTACACCAAGGACACCTTCCGGGTGGAGGTGCTCCATTCGGCAAAGCGCATGCTGCAATTGCGCGCGGGCGATTGCGACGACATGGCAATCCTTTTGGGCGCAATGTTGGAGTCCGTCGGGCATCCGGTGCGGCTGGCACTCAGCGGACCCGACCCACTCCGGCAAGACCTCTTTAGCCATATCTATCTGGAGGTTTTCCACAAAGGCCGCTGGATCCCGCTGGACGCTACCATGCCCTACCCCATGGGCTGGGCACCAAGAACACTGGTTAAAAAGATAATCGCTATCGAGAGGAGACCCGACATGATGGCTGAGGACATGGAACTACAAGGCATGGGCGCTGCCGTTGCGGTACCGGACTGGTTGAAAGGATTTATAAAGGCGGTGCGTAGCGGGCCCATACAGCCCAACGACGCGCGGGTAAAGATGTTGTGGGGCCTGCTGAAGCAACGGCAATTGCTGGGCAAGAGCCCCTGGCTCCAAACGGTGCTGCACCGTATCTGGAACCAGGGACTGTCCGCTCGACCTCACCCGCGCACAACGAGTCGCATCGTGCGCAGATTGCGGCGTTGGGGGATCTGGCCGGCGAAGTCAGTGAAATCGGCGCCTCCTCGCCCGGCAACCACGCGCCCTTTAGCCCCTGCCGCAATGCAGGCGGCTCGGCCCGTGGTCCTAAAGCCAATCGCTTCGGTGCGGCCTGCGGCCATGCAGCCGGTGCGTCCCGTGCAGATGCAGCCGGCGGCCATGAAGGCGGCGCGGAAATGAACTGCCAATGCTCAAAATGTTCCGGCGGTGGAAGTGGTAAAGCCCCACCCATTGGACAAACCTTCGATGCCGTGCCGATTCAAGGCATGCAACAGGGGATAGGCCTGTACCAGGCATTCAACCGCTTCGCTCCGTCCCGAGTGGTGAAGGTGCGCCATTCCCGAGTGGTCCCTCCGGTGGTCGTGGAACTGGGTGAGCTGGTGGGTCTGATTTATCGCTCCGACAAAGGACAACCGGGTCAACCGCTGACCTACATTCACAAGCTGGAGGATCCACCGCGCCTGGTCAGCAACATCGAAGGTACGCAGCTCTATGTGGTGGGCGGCAGCTACCGTGTAACCCCGCAAGGGATCGAAGGTTAAGGAAAAGCGCATGGCAATTCTTTGTCGCCCCAATGCGAATGCCGGCAGAAGCAGGGGGAGGAAATGAAAAAGGACCAACAGCTCGGGCTCGACGAACTGATGATCGTGAACCCCAGTTCATCTGGGACAGAAGGGCTTTTCTTGGGTGAGGATGGAACCTTGCATCAGGTGCAAGGATTGGGGGAGGGAAAAGAACTGCAAGGATTAGGACAGTTCTTTCTCGGCGAAAACGGAACTTTGTATCAGATGCAGGGCATAGGCCCAAGCAGCTTGAACGGGCTTGGCGAAACCTCTGCCGAAGGGGTGGGCAAGGATGAGGGCCGCGAGCTCGGCCGCTACTTCCTCGGAGACGACGGCACCCTCTATGAGCGTGTCCGATAGCCAAGCCAGCGGCCTGAAATCGTAAACACTAACGTTGAGTTGATTATTAACCAGTCACTACTGATTGAGAAAAGGAGATTGCCATGGCAAAGGTTCAAGGCGTTAAAGAAAAGCTTCATTCACCCGTTTACGATGCCTTCTTCGTGAAGGACGAAGACAAGGTAACAAACGGCGTAACAAGCAAAAAAACGTTCACGGACTTTATGACAGATCCACGGGTGATTCGGTTCTTCGTGGATATCCAGAACAAGACCAAGCTGGAAACGAACCTGCAGGCCTCGGGCGTCTTGCCTAGCTTGAACACCTTCGAGGCACGTGCTTTGAGGGTAGTGGTCTCCAACCTTCGAGTAAAGGAAAGTAAGCAGGTTGCAATAAAACCAGACAAACAACCCGCAGCAACCATAGAGGCAGTAGCACTGGTCAGTGAGAGCGAGATTTTGGCTGATCTGATCTACAACTCGGTGACCTCATTGATTGTGGGCGAGAAGATCATGATCGAGATGCCCACCTTCTGGTTTCCATCTGGCGCTGGCGTAAGTCCAGGTTTTCCGACCGTTAGCAACCACGGCGAACCCGATCCAACGGCCACATTTCGCTTTGCCGAGCCGGTGTATATCGAGCCACAGCAAAACTTCCGTGTAGAGATGGCCTTCCCTCAGGGGGTACCCGGACAAGGGATCACGGTACAAGGGCCTGGTGGGTCTCAGGTTCCCGATCCAGGAAAGCTAGCAAACGTGCAAGGACCACTTCGGATCTGGGTCGTACTTGATGGCTATCTGACCCGCGATGTTCAGTAACCGGCGAAAACCAGAAGGAGGCAAACCATGAGGTACTTAAGTGAAGACCAAGTGACCCAGATGATGGGTATCGGTTATCTCGGCGAAGTGCGCCAAGGCCCGGATGGGAACCTGTATCAATATGTACAGGGTGTGGACGGGTTGGGCAATCCCATCGGCGGCTTCTGGAGTCGACTAAGGCGTCGAGTAAAGAGCGTCGTGGGTCGGGCTCTGCCATTTGCTCAACGAGTGGCATCGTTTATCCCCGGCCCCTATGGAACGGCGGTAGCAACTGCGCTCAAGACAGCGACCCCTATCCTGCAACGGGCCGGTGTTGCCGGGTATGAGGGCATCGGTGCTCTCTATGAGGCGCCCGACGGCAGCATATATCAAGTCCATGGGCTGGCAGAGGACGCAGAGCTTCGTGGCATCGACGAAGATTCAATGACCCAGATGATGGGTATCGGGTATCTGGGCGAAATGCGCCAAGGTCCAGATGGTGGCCTGTATCAGTGGGTCGAAGGCATTGATGGTTTGGGCAACGCTTTCGGCTTTTGGAAGGGACTGAAACGCTTAGCACGAAAAGCTCTTAAATACCATCCAGTAGCAGCGGCGCTAAGGGCGGCGAGCCCCTATTTGCGCAAGGCGCTACCGATTGCCCAACAGGTCGCCTCGGTTATCCCCGGCGGTGAAGCAGCTCTGACAGCGGCGGCCCCGATTCTAAAAGAGGCTGGCGTTGCGGGCTATGCCGGACTCGGCGCTTTGTACCAGGCGCCGGACGGCACGCTATACCAGCAGCAAGTACAGGGCTTGGATGATGACGCGGAACTCCGGGGGCTAGAAGCGGATGACGAGCTGCGGGGGATCGATGACGACCCGGAGCTGCGCGGCTTCGATGAGGGCGAGGAACTGCGGGGTTTTGACGATGACATGGAATTGCGCGGTCTGGAAGACGATACGGAGCTGAGGGGGCTGGATGATAACGAAGACCTGCGCGGTTTCGAGGCCGACCCGGAGATGCAGGGCATGGAGGGTTACGTCCGGCAGGATGGCATGAGCGGACTGGAGGCCTATGTGCCGCAGGAACCGCCCCAGACCCGTTGGCATGCGCGCCCCGCGCTGGCCCCCGAGGTATGGAAACCATTATGGTAGCCCCGCATTCATGAGGTAATGACCATGCGATCAGGACTCAGTCAAGCTCAGGAACAAGCGCTCATGCGTCCAGCGCCGGACATCATGCCGCCGCCGGCTGTCGCACCGGCGACCAAGGAGATCCCCTACGATTATGTGGCCAAATTCAAACTCCAGGGAAAGCCTGGCAATCGTGTGCAGGATGTGATCAACATTAGCGTCGAGGGCGGCTTTGTGGCGGTGGCGATTGGATATAGCTTCATTCCGGCTAAGTTGCCAGATCCCCCCGCACCCCCGTCCGGACAGACGGTTCTAATAGCGCGTCCGCCCAATACCACCGTGGAGTGGTTGTTAGCCAATATCATCGAACCCATCGTAAACCCAGTTGCGTTGATGCAATGTCTGGTAGTGCACTTTTGTGGAATCGACTTCAAATACAGCATCGTCGATAGCGGCACCGGGCGCGAGCTGCAGAATCAGCCTATCCATAACATCGCCGGGCTCGGTGAGGCGACCGGTGATCGGCCTTTCCGTCCTCTGGCCAAACCGATGCTCTTCATGCCCCGCTCGACCATCCGCATCGAGGTCGAGGAAGTCTCGGAAGGGCCCATTTATGGTTACGAGGACCAAGTAACTAAACAGCGTGTTGGCGCTGAGCTCTTCATCGTACTCCACGGCTACAAGATCCTGGGTTACGGGACGGGGCTACCATGAACTTGAGCCATGCCTGTAGCATCCCTCGGGACACCGGCTATTCCAATGTCTGTCAGATCTGCGGCGTTCCCTCGGATGCGGGCTACTTTGACGTCGCCAGCATCAAGGACGCGCCGGGATTCGGGAAAAATCAGAATAAGATAGAGGTGGAGGTGGCGCGCCATGAGCTTCATTCTCAGTACTGCGGAACCTTGCTCTACTTCGCTCAGTTTGCAGACGAAGGACTCAATCGGCAAGTAATCTCCCATACCCCCGGCTACGAATGGATCATCCTCTGCAACAACCAGCCGCGCGCGCCGTATCTGCCCACGAGCCTGATATTGAACCCCTGGGGCTACAACGCCTTCCCCATCCAATTACGATTGGAAGAAGGGTGCACCGTGAGGTTCGTGGTCAGAAAGGTCGCTCCTCCAGCAGGGGAATCAGAAATCACGTTATCGCAAGTAGGCGGGCGACTGCTAGGCCGCACCTGGTACAACACCATCTATGGCGGTGCACCGAATCGTTTGTAGAGTTGGAAAGGGAAATCGAGCTGGTTATGAAACCGGTAGTCAATGGATTCAATGTAGTCAGCTATAACAAAGAGGCGAGAATCCTCAGAATATGGGATGGCAATAGCCAGCAACCCATAACGCAGAAGGTATTCTCGCCATGAAGAAGCGTAACTATCGTGCTAAGAAAGTCAACGAGATCCGGTGGGAAGCGATGGGCCAGCGTGTCGAGAGCAAAACGCTGGTATTCGCGGTGGATGTGGCCAGGTCGAGCAGTATGGCGTCTTGATGGACAGTGAGCGGGAGGTGATGGTCACGGTGAAGTGGGCGCACCCGGCCAGCGACGAACTCTGCCGATTCGGCTGAGGTTCATGACACAGGAGAAGCGCTGCGGCCTTTTTAGTTCGCTTCCCGGAACACCCGGTGCGATGTACGAAACCCATCATGTTCGTAAAGCATATTGCATGAAGTCTCAAGGAGCAAACCATGTATCTCTACAATAGCGCAGGATACCCCGCTGAAAAACGGTCAAGGCAGGATTCTTCTGGGTTGAATACCTCTTCGCTTCTCGGATTGGGACGGGCGCGAACAAGAGTGAGACACTTCACCTGCAGCGATGCTGACATTGCCAGTGTGAGTGCAGAGTCAGTTGTAGGAAGGGCAGTTAATGGCGATGAGCTGCGAGCCGCGCTGGAGGATGCTGTAGGAAGGGCGTTAACCGCAATTCGCGCGGCAGCGGATGCTTTGAGAAGATCTCGCCGGACGAAAGCAGTTAGAGATCTCTTTTGTGAAGTATTCGGTGTACTGCCAGAGTTCGTTCCGTCTTGGAGGCCAGCGGGGAAAACATGGGACCGCGGAGATGTGGTTCGAGCACGTTTCCAGTTTGTGGCGAAGCTTCTAGACGGCCGGTTCATTCGATACTTTTGTTGGGGTAGTGCTGCGCATTGTCCCGAGTGTACGGGTCAACCGGAAACATATTTTGCTTGCTCCAGTTTTGGCAAACGATATGTTATCTGTTTGGGTGCGGGGTTCTGGAAGGCATTTCGCGATGGCGATCAAGCAACGATGGCCTCAACATTACTGCACGAGGCACTGCACATCTATTTTGGGACATTGATTGCTCATGGAGGCGGACGATTCGACAATGCAAATTGCTACGAGCGTTTTGTGGTGTTGTTCAATGGCTTGTTCCTCCATCCGGCGACTGATGCCGCATGTGCTCGATTCACCGAACGATGCAAATGAATGAAACCAGCGTCGACATCATCGAAGCCCTCCAGATGAGAGGGTTCTGGCGCGGACCGTTTCCGCCAATGAGCGAGAGCGATCTTTTGGAAATTGCCGCGGGTTTTAGGTCTTAGGGTTTTAGGGCGGGGTTTTAGCGGGGTTTTAGGCGACAGTTGCGGCTTGGCAATGCCGCGTACTTTAGTGGGGGGGGACTCCCACCTGGGTAACCGCTAGCCACGGGCCCAGTATCGAGGGTAACGGGTGATGCCGACCTTGAAGGTATTGAACCCCGAAAGATTCAGTCGGAGAGTGTCGACGGTATTGTCCCGCCGGCAGGCCACGATCCGGGCTGCGCTAAGGCGAGTGGTGCGGGTACTGGATCGATGGGTTAGGGGCTCGCGAGTTTGATAGGGTGTTCACATGTACATACATACGCATGAAGGTACACAGGCACACGAAGGTCTGGGGCAACTGGATCAAAGTGATATTGACCAAGCGATCAGAGTAGCCAAGAGGCAGATGCAGGTCCACTACGATCTCCAAGGGAAGTACGCCGCCGGTGCCGGCAAGACCAACGATGGAACGGCGGCACGCAAGGAGATAGCAAAATACTGGGAATGGTCGCGCGAACGCGATTCCTGGAGGGGCTGAAGGCGGTGTACGAATCTCAGGCCGGAGTTCCTCTGAGCTACAGAAGCTATCCGGTGACCAAGGTCGATCCCACCGGGAAGTCAGGGAAAGACAATCCGTGGAGGAAAAGCACGAAGCGTCAACCGTTCAGTCCACTTGAGCAAGGTGGCAGCTTCTGCCTGGGCGCATCGAGAGCGATGGCCTTCAGAACGGTCTTTGGTCTGGATAAGCCCAGCAATCGCGCGGTCCTGTCGGGTCTGAACAAGAAGATCGAAGCGGCCAAGGCTTCCGGAAACACGGACGCAGAGGCCAAGCTGATTATCAGTCGCATCGTCAGTCATTCGCATGATCCCGGAAGCGTGAAGCAATTCAACCAGGATCTGGCATCGAGATACGGCATAAAGGACGCAATCGTTCGCAACGCGTCGAGAAGCGAAGCATTTGATGCGCTGAAAAAAGGCGCGCCGATCATCGCAGATCTCCAGGACGGATGGCATTGGGTATTAATTCAAAGGTCTCCGCGGGGGCAATTATGGGCCAACGATCCTCTCTCAGGTTCCGGCGTAAGAAGGATTTCGTCGAGCGAATTGGCTTCTCGCTTCGAACTTATTGTAGACGCCAAAACCGGTGGCCCCATCACGCCCGACAAGGCCGGAGCCTACCAAAAATGAGCCGTCCGTGAGGATGTCGACTCATTATCGGTCCAAGGTCTGAAGAGACAACTACGCTTGTTGGTTCGTGGGTGATGGGCTATCGCCCGCCCTTGTATCTTTATTTTGGTAATGGTTAGCTGCCATTATCTGGAACGGAGTGAGCTTGAGCCCACCCTTAGACCTCGAGTCTGTGACGTAGATAAAGCCCTCCGGTTCCTCTTTGTTGCCGAGCCT
>JBOIDL010000010.1:0-37165 GCA_050740435.1 Gammaproteobacteria bacterium | reverse complement strand
CTTCGGCCTAAATATTTACTACCTACCGAATTACCCCGCGCAACTACAGTATATAGCCTGCTCTTGGGCGGGGCGTCAAGTCTCGGGAAGCCCGCATTCAAAAAAACATCACATCCTGATAAATTTCCCCTGTGGGAATCGCCGCGCCCACACTACTCGATTCGAGGTCCTCATCGCCTTCCAGGGTTGCCACCGTCCAAATGCCATCCGCTTCCAAGCGCTAGATCTCAATCCATCGCTGCTCGCTACCGATTAGGACGTATTCATGCAGGCTGGGCAGCTTGCGGTAATTCAAGAGCTTCTCCCGGCGGTCGATTCCCTCGGTCGACGGGGACAATACTTCTATCACCAGGCTGGGGTAACGCTTGACATACGGATCGGAATCGCCTGCATCGCAGGTAACGAAGACATCCGGATAGTAGAAGGCATCAGCCTCCTGAAAACCGTTAAAGGGGCCAGGTTTGAAATATTTTCTTTTCTGATCTCACTCTCGGATCCGTAATTTGTCTTCTTCAACGATCCAGAGTCGACGGTCCAGCAGCTCTGTCGAGAACCACGGGATCAAGCCGGCAACCGTTGCCATGACATGCGGCTTGTCCTGCCGACCTAGCCGCAACACCACCACGCCCGGATACTGGTTCGGTGGATACGTACGAATATCCGCAAAATCCATATCCAGTGTGATTAATGCGCGATCTTCGGTGCGGCACACTGACGCGATATGCGGATCGGCACGGCCGCCAAGTTTCTGATCGAGCACGGTCATCGCGTCGTAACCAGCCTTTTTCAGGAATACGGCTATGTCCGCGGGCAAGTTCTCGTCGATCTTGAATTTCATCCGGACGGCTTACGCCGACAACCGAAGGACGCGCTCACGTGCAAGCTCGGCAGCGTAAGCGATGGCGGCTTGAATCGCTTCCCGGCTAAGGGAAGGGTAGCTGTGGATAATCTGCTCGGGCGTAAGACCCGCAGCCAAGTTGTCCAGCACCACCGACACCATTATGCGCGTACCCTTGATACAGGCTTTGCCATGGCAAACGGCGGGATCCACCGCAATATAATGTGACCAGCTCATAGTTCGCCTTCGCAGAGAGAAAAGCTGATTTTATCCGGTGGCTTGGAAAATGTGTATTCCGAACTACATTGCCATATAGGCATCGGTCGCTATGCTGTTCACCGATGGGTGGGCAGAAGCGATGCCGGGATCGCCGTTCCCGTATTAACCCGTTGCGTAACGGCGTTGGTTAGTCGATTTGGGGACGAGACTCACCGCGCAGTACTTAAACTCGGGGATCTTCCCGAAAGGGTCCAAGGCGTCATTGGTGAGGAGGTTCGCGGCTGCCTCGTGGTAGGAGAAGGGCATGATGACGGTCCCGCGTTGAATACCGTTGGCGGTACGCGCGGGAGCTTCGATGGCCCCGCGGCGCGAGGCCACGATCAAGACATCACCGTCTTTGCCGCCGATCGATGCCAAATCTTCGGGGTTGATGTAAATCGATGCCCGCGGCTCGATCGCATCCAGCACTACCGAGCGCCGCGTCATGCTGCCCGTATGCCAGTGCTCGAGCTGCCGGCCGGTCAAGAACACGAACGGGTAATCGTGATCGGGAAGCTCGGCGGCTTTGGTGTAAACCGCCGGAACAAAGCGGCCTTTACCGCTCTTGGTGGGAAATCCATGTTGAAACAGGATGGGTTCGCCGGGGTCTCCTTCCTGCTCGCAGGGATAGGTGACCGAATCGTCTTTCTCCAAACGCTCCCAAGTGATCCCCGCCATGCTGGGCGCGGCCTTGCGGAGCTCGGCGAAGACTTCGGCCGGGCCGAAATAGGACCAATCGAGACCCAAGCGACGGGCGATCTCTTGAATAATCCAGAGATCTTGGCGGGCATCGCCCGGCGGATCAATCGCCTGCCGGCCGAGCTGCACGCGCCGGTCGGTGTTGGTGAAGGTCCCGGTCTTTTCCGGAAAGGCCGAGGAGGGCAACACCACGTCGGCGAAACCGGCGGTTTCGGTGAAGAAGATATCCTGAACCACCAGGTGTTCGAGCTCCGCGAGCGCCCTGCGGGCATGGTTCAAATTCGGATCGGACATCGCCGGGTTCTCGCCCATGATATACATCCCCCTGATCTTACCGGCATGGACGGCGTGCATGATCTCGACGACGGTTAACCCCGGTTTTGGATCGAGCGTGGCTCCCCACAGTCGTTCGAATTTGGCGCGTACGCCGGGATCGGCGACCGGCTGATAGTCGGGGTAGACCATCGGGATGAGTCCGACATCGGAGGCCCCTTGCACGTTGTTCTGGCCGCGCAAGGGGTGCAAGCCTGTCCCGCGCCGGCCGATCTGGCCGGTCATGAGGGCCAAGGAGATGATGCAGCGGGCGTTGTCCGTCCCATGCACATGCTGGGAGATCCCCATGCCCCAGAAGATGATGGCGCGCTCGGCCTTGGCATAGAGCCGCGCCACCTCCTTGATGGTCTCGGCCGGGATCCCACAGATGGGCGCGACCTTCTCGGCGCTGTAGCCCTCAATCCGCGTCCAGAGATCAGCGAAACCCTCCGTATATTTTTCGATGTAGGTCCGGTTGTGCAAGCCTTCCGAGACAATGGTGTGCATCATGCCATTGAGCAATGCGACGTCCGTGGCTGGATGTAATTGCAGGAAATGGGTCGCATGCAGGGCAATGTCCGATCCGAAAGGTTCGATGACCACAAGTTTCTTACCCGCACGCGCGGCATTCTTCATGAAGGTCGCGGCGACCGGGTGGTTGGCGTTGGGCCGTGCGCCGATGATGACGATGACATCCGCCTCGACGCCGTCGGCGACCTGATTGGATACGGCTCCGGAGCCGATCGTCTCCAGCAATGCGGCCACCGAAGAGGCGTGACATAAACGGGTGCAATGATCGACATTGTTCGTCCCGAAACCGGTGCGCACTAGCTTTTGGAAGAGGTAAGCTTCTTCGTTGCTGCCCTTGGCGCACCCAAACCCCGCGAGGGCTTGTGAGCCCACTTGGTCGCGAATGCGGCGCAGGCCGCCGCCGGCGCGCTCCAGCGCTTCCTCCCAGGTCGCCTCCCGGAAATATTGGTAGACTTCTTCCGGGAAGATGATCTGCGGCGACTTCGGCACCCCATCGCGCCGGATCAAGGGTTTCATGAGCCGCTCCTTATGGTGCACGTAGTCGAAACCGAAACGTCCCTTGACGCAGAGGCGCCCGTGATTCGACGGGCCGTCGCGTCCTTCGACGTAGTAGATCTTATTGTCCTTGACATTGAAGGTGAGCAGGCAGCCGACGCCGCAGTAGGGACAAACGGAGGACACCTTCTTATCGGAACGCACCAGGCCGGCATTCTCCGCCGGCATGAGCGCGCCCGTCGGACAGGCTTGCACGCATTCCCCGCAGGCGACGCAGGTACTCACGCCCATCGGATCATCGAGGTCGAAGACGATTTGCGAATGCGGGCCGCGGAAGGCATAGCCGATCACATCGTTGACTTGTTCTTCGCGGCACGCCCGTACGCAGCGGTTGCATTGGATGCAGGCGTCGAGATTCACCGCGATGGCGGCGTGCGACAGATCGGCGCGGGGTTGCTGGCGGCCCGGGAAACGAGGCCGGTCGATCGCCAGCTTTTCCGCCCAGTGGTCGAGCTCGGAGCGCGGCGTATAGGGCGATCGGCCCTGGCTAGGCATGTCCGAGAGCAGCAACTCCAAGACCAGTTTCTGCGAATGCAGCGCCCGCTCGCTCGTGCTCGAGACTTCCATGCCGTCCGTGGGTCTTCGGCAGCAAGAGGGTGCTAAGGCGCGTTCACCTTTGATCTCGACCACGCAGGCGCGGCAATTCCCGTCGGGACGATAGCCTTCTTTGTAGCACAGATACGGGATCTCGGTCCCAATCCGCATGGCGGCTTGCAGAATAGTTTCATCCGGCAGCGCGTCGGCCTCGCGGCCGTCGAGCTTAAATCGAATGGTCTGCTGTTCTGACACGATCATTGGATTCGCCGCCATTAAGGAAGCTCTGCAAA
The DNA here is from genome assembly GCA_050740435.1 of Gammaproteobacteria bacterium. GTDB lineage: Bacteria > Pseudomonadota > Gammaproteobacteria > JACCXJ01 > JACCXJ01 > USCg-Taylor. The sequence goes on along the minus strand of JBOIDL010000010.1, from coordinate 33,145 downwards.
AGTTACTGCGCAGCCCATCTGCTTTGTCGCGTGCTCGCTCGTCGCTCGCCTATCGACATGATATGTCTCGCGACTTGCTCCGCGGCTTCGCGCATCTGGGCTTGCTCGCGACACTTTGCAGACCTTCCTTCATTCTGAATCCCCCGCGTTTTAAGGTGGGCACTATAGCATTGGGGTTTCCAAAGGGGAGTAGTGCGACTCTCCCCTTTGGTCAAGGGCGGGGTTCACCCCGCCCGCGAAGTAAAATCAATTAAACTCCTCGGGAAAGTATTTCATCGCGCATCGGAGCGGGTTGGGCGCGGCCTGACCGAGACCGCAGATCGACGCATCCTCCATGGCGCGCGCCAGTTCTTCGAGTAAGGCCCAGTCCCAATGGTGTTTTTGCATCAGTGCGACCGCCTTCGCGGTGCCGACACGGCAGGGGGTGCACTGGCCGCAGGACTCATCGGCGAAGAAACGCATGGCGTTGAGCGCGGTCTTACGCGCACTGTCGTACTGCGACAAAACGATGATGGCGGCCGAGCCGATGAAGCATCCATGGGGCGTCAAGGTATCGAAATCGAGCGGGACATCTCCGAGTGACGCCGGTAGGATACCGCCGGAAGCCCCGCCGGGGAAGTAGCCGTAAAATTCATGTCCCGGCAGCATGCCGCCGCAATACTCCTCGATCAATTCCCGCATGGTGATGCCCGCCGGGGCCAGATACACCCCCGGCGTCCGCACCCGCCCGCTGACCGAAAACGAACGTAATCCCTGGCGCCCGTGGCGGCCCTGCGAGGTGAACCAGTCCGGGCCCTGCTCGATGATGTCGCGCACCCAGTGCAGGGTCTCCAGGTTGTGCTCAAGCGTCGGGCGCCCGAAGAGTCCCACCTGCGCCAAGTAGGGCGGACGCAAGCGCGGCATGCCGCGCTTGCCTTCAATCGATTCGATCATGGCGGATTCCTCACCGCAGATGTAAGCCCCGGCGCCGCGGCGAAGATAAATCGGCGGAATGATGCAGGGCGTGTTGCGGCGCAGTTTTTCGAGCTCCGCGGTCAACATCGTTCGGCAACCCGCGTACTCGTCGCGCAAATAGATATAGACTTCCTCCGCTTCGATGGCCCAGGCCGCGATCAAGGTGCCCTCGAGGAAGCGGTGCGGATCGCGTTCCAAGTAATAGCGATCCTTGAAGGTGCCGGGCTCCCCTTCATCGATATTGATCGCCACCAAGCGCGGCTTGGGTTGGCCGCGGAGGATGCGCCATTTTCGCCCTGCGGGAAAACCCGCCCCGCCCAATCCGCGCAGATTGGAAGCTTCCAATGCCTCTATGACGCTCTCGACATCGCGCTCACCGTTGACGCAGGCCGCGAGCGTCTTGTAACCACCGTGCACGACATAATCGTGATAGTCGATCCCAGCGGGCGCTATGGCTTCCGTTTGCTTCTCGACGATGGCCTTCTCCACGCTGTAAGGGGAGGCCCATTCGAGCGCGTGGGTGCCGACCACGGCGACCGGCGCCCCGCCGCAGCGTCCGACACAGGGCACGGTTTTCACCCGCACCTGCGGTCCGACGCGGCGTTGCAGATCCATGATCAATTCCTTGGCCCCGAACATCTCGCAGGTGACCGAGTCACAGACTCTCACGGTGAGCGGGGGAGGAGGCATGTCGTCCTCCTTGACGACATCGAAATGGTGGTAAAAGGTGGCGACTTCGTAGATCTCGGTGGTCGGGAGATTCATCTCTTTCGCCAGGGCGACGATATGCGCCGCCGATATGCAATGATGGCGATCCTGGACCTTGTGGAGAAACTCGATCAGCAGATCGCGACGCCTCGGGGTATCTCCCAGCAACTCGCGAATCTCGGCGAGCGCCTTCGGTTCGACCTTGCGGCCGCGCCGCCGGCCTTCTTTTTCGCCCTTGCCTTTAATGAGTAATGCCATTGTCTCCTCAGAGTATGTGAATCAATCTACCGCGCATCCCGCTCGTCCCGTCGCGTGCTTGCTCCTCGCCTATCGAATGTCTCCTCGCTCGCTCAGCGGCTCCTGGCGGTCGGGGCTGCTCGCGACGATCGATTCACGACCTCTAAGAGCGCCGAATGTAAAACCAACAGCTCGCCCTTGCCGCCGAGCGCCAGATCGCCGCTGAAGCGCTCCGCCTCAGGCCCGAGATCGCGCAGCAAGGCGAGCTTACGGTAGGAGTTGCTCAGTTGCCGGAACAGCAAACGCAGAAACTCCATCTTGAGGACGCCACAGGAATTGAAGGTGGCGCTGACCTCGGCGGGCTTGCGGGCGAATACGATCGTGCCCCGGCGCATGCCAATCCCCGGGTAGCATCCGCTCTGCCCCAGCACCAGGATGGTTCCCCCTTTCATTCGGCTGCCGCAATAATCGCCGCTATTGCCGCGCACGTAGATGATCCCGCGCCGCATGCGGTCGCCGACGCGTGCACCCGCATCGCCCGAGACGATGATGACTCCTTCCGACATGCCCTCGAGCGCGCCGGCCTCGGCGCCACCGAGGAAGTCCCCGGTATTAGCTTGTACCTCGATGTACCCACCCCGCATCCCGCGTCCGGTTCCATGGCCGGCCGATCCGCGCACCGCGATCGTCCCGCCGCGCATGTTGCGGCCGACATCGTCGCCGGCGCGGCCTTGTACCGAGATGCTCCCAAAGCTCATCGCCATGCCGATGCCGTACAGTTTATCGCAAGCGCGGCGGATCTGGATCACGCTCGTGTCCTCGCCCTGGACCTCGAAGAGCTCATGCAGGCGCAGGAAGCGGTTACCGCAGGTGAGCTTGATTTGCTCGATGGCGGGGCGGCCCATTGCCTGTAAGCCATCGGGCGTGAGGCGCCCGATATCCACCTCTTGGGCCGGGCGCGTCCGCAGCGTGAGCGTGAGCGGGGTCAAGCGAGGATCTCCCGCAAGTGAAAATGATAGGGACCCAATTTACCGCCGAAATTCCCGGCGCTGATCCGGTAGATCCCCTTTTTCGGGCCGAACTTGCACACGGTTTCGATGCCAGCCCGCATCGATTGACGGATGGCCTCTTGATCGAGCGCATCGACGACCACCTCGAGCACCGAGCCGACATCGGGGGTCAAGCTCGAGCGTACCCGGCCTTTCAAGGTGGGACAATACGCGTCATTGGTGGAGGCCTTGAGAAACTTGTACTTCGAGCCCACCTTGGAACCGGAGCCGACGATACCTCCCGGGAAGCAGGTGACGGCGCGCGGCACCCGGCGAATGGCTTTGACCGCCTGTTCACAGGCCGTCAACGCATGCCGGGTGGTTTTCGCGAATACCAGGAAATTGCCGCCTCCAACCGCGTCCGCGACCCCGGTCTTTTCTTCACAGACGAATTCCCCGTGCATGACGGGAATGCGCCAATAACGGATGCCGTCGATGCGCTTGGCGATCTGATAGCCGTCGCCGAAGAACCGGATGCTGCTTCCGAGCTTGATAGAGGGCTCGCAGCGCAGCCCCGCGAAACAAGCGCTGGTCGCGGTGGTCATGACCGATTGCCCGACCCGGCGCAGCACCTGATCCGCTAATTGTTTCACCGACATGGCGAAAATGATGACCGCGATCCCCGGCCGCCCGTCGGGCGTATCCAGGGGGTCGAGCTCGCACTCGATGTCCGCCTCGCACCCGCAAGCGATGACCGAGGAGGCGAATCCGGTGAGCGAATTGGCGGCGCGGTAGGCTGACTTCAAGGTCATCGCGGTAATGATGAGCCGCGTCGCCTTCATCGGAAAGGCTTCGGCGAACGTGTCCTCGATGTAGACGCCGTTGATGTTCATGCGGCCTGCCGCGGCGCGCATTTGGCGATCAGCATCCGGCCGCCTCCTTCGCCCGCGATCTCCTCATCGCGCAGTTTTCTATTCTCCCATCCCAGCGTATCGTATTTCTCGATATGCGGCCGCAGGATCCGGTCGATACGCTTATCGTATTCCGGCCGGACCACATGGGTACTGCCATGAGTGATCTTGATTACTTTGCCGTTTTTCACGACCAGCTCACCGTCCTTGAATACGAACTGGGGTTGGGAGAACATCCGCTCGCGATCCTTGTGCTCCTTGTAGACCGTGATGTCGGCCGCCGCGCCGAGGCCGAGGTGGCCGCGATCGGTCAATCCCAGGCTCCGGGCCGGCGCGGCCCGCGTCATGATGGCGATTTCGTAAAGGCCGTATTCCCGGTCGAGACTCCCGAGCGTGCTCATCGCCGCGGCGCCCCGATGTATCGTCGCCAGCCTATCGTTACGGTAGCTTTTGTCCATCAACAAGCGGATGAGGTGCGGATAGGTCGTGAACGGCGCCCCGTTCGGGTGATCGGTGGTCAGGAAAATACGCCAGGGGTCTTTGACCATGAGGAATAATTCCAATCCGATCGCCCACTGCAGGGAGTTCACGAAGCTCTTGTCCTTGTAGCGAAACGGCACCACGCCACAGCCGGCGTCGCACTCGATGTCCATGCACACCCATTTCTTGGGATAAGCGCTGGCGCGGTTCCGGTGCTGCGCCATGGTATCGCCCGAGGCCGTGACTGTCTGGCCGAACATGATCTGACCGACGTCGATGGAGATATTCGGGTGGCTGTTGACGCTCTCGGCGATGCGCGCCGCGCCGGAGGAGAAGCGGCGGTCGCCTTCCGTGCCATAACTGTGGAATTGCACATGCGTCAGGTGCAAGGGCAGGCCATCGCTAGCGGCGATCGTTTTCAGCGTGGTATCGACATTGCCCGCGACGCCGAGATTGCACCCGTGAACGTGCAGCGGGTGAGGCACGCCGAGGTCGAAGACCGCTTGCGCGAGCCGCTGCAGAATCAAGCGCGGCGTAAGCGGGTAATAACAATGCTCCTCATCGAGATCGAGCATGCGCTGATTGAACTTGAAGGCGCTGATCCCGCCCGGATTGACCACCTTGATGGCGAGGGCTTGCGAGGTTTCCAAGGTCCACGCCACGTAATCATTGATGAGCGCCTGTTCACGGCCTTCGGCGAGCAGCCGCAGGAAGATATCGTCGTTACCGAGCAGCGCATAGGCGCCCTTGTCCACGATCGGCGTGTCCCCCATTTCCATATGCGTCTGGCGCGCGTTCAGCGGCAACATCGCGGGTTCGAAGCACGCGGTGTAGCCCATTTCGGCGTAACGGTAGCCGGTGGTGATCGTCGAGGGCGTCACCAAGCCCGATCCCGAGCGCGTGATGCGTCCCGAGGCGACCGGATGGGCCGCGTGGTCCTCCGGCAGCAGCATGCGCGCGATCGTCATCTTGCCCCCGCCGATATGGGTATGGATATCGATCCCTCCCGCCATGACTACGGCGCCGGACAGCTCATAGTCCTGGCCCGCCTCGACGCCGCCGGGAGGCGGGGCGACGATGCGGCCGTCGCGGATGAAGATATCGCGGACCTCGCCGTCGACCCCGTGGGTCGGGTCGTAGACCTTACCGCCGCTCAAGCGCGTTAACACGCCGATGTCCTAGAGCGCATTTTGGCTCGCGAGTAGGTGTGCGACGCTCGGCAGGGGCGAGGTTCGCTGCCCTTCGAGGTACAACGACACCACGGAATCGAGCCGCAGGAGCTGAGCCGCATGGTCAAGTCCCGTGATCGCCACGCGCACGCGGCCGCCCGCTTCTCCACGATAACATCATCGCACAGCAGGCCGAAGAATGGACACACCGCCGTGTGTGCGGCGCGCGCCGGTGCCGGTTTCCCGTTCATCGCTGGTTGAGGTACGCTCATTCTTATAAGGGGTGCGGCAAGGTAGTATGATGGCAGTATGATGACAGATCACCACGAAAAGGGCTTTTACAATTCCTAACGAGGTTTCGCCTCAGACCACCGAGATATATTTAGGTAGCGTTTAGGTCTCGTTTGGGGTAAGAAGGCTCCGGTCGAGCCTAAGGCTGTGCCCTGAATAACAAGTATGAGCTCGAACCTCAATGGGTCCGCTGGACCCGTGGAGGGGAAGCCTCCCGCTGGAGCCTGTACGAATCGCTGGGAGGAATGCTGGCCAACCAACACTTACCGCATACATAGCCGCACAACATCGGAAAATCCACCGCTATGCACCGGATAGGGTTAACAATGAAGGGTGAAGGTGTGGAGTAACCCGGCTGGAGAGAGATCGATCTCAGTTGGAGTTTAGAGCGAATAGGATTCGATGCATGAGTTGCAATTCATGCCGACACCTTTCGTAGCTACAACAATACCGTGTCACAAATAAGCGGGTTTTTCGACAGCTTCGTTGTAGGACCAAAATCGATGTAATGCTACCGGAGCAATTTGGCCCATAGTCTTTGGGATGCCGCGTTGATCTGAGAATTTTGCTCTGTCGGTCGTTCGCTGTTTGGCGTTATAAGGTCCGTCTGTTGCCATTGGCAGAATTTTAGCCGCCAGTCATGTCCTTCCACAGCCAAAGCAGCCGTATAACCCGGGGCCGAGTCCAATTCCCGTAAAGACCAACGGCTCGTTTCGAGCGGATCGCCAATAGTGCTCAATAGAGTGGCTGGCTCACCTGGGGCCAATGAGACGTCAAAGTGGTCCAATGGAAGGGAGAGTCCTTCGCCACGGGCCTTGATGTAGGCTTCCTTGCGGGTCCAACAGTTAAAAAACGCTCCCAGGCGCTGGCTCGCGGGTACAGCACGGAGGGCAGCGACCTCTCGGGGAGAGAAAAATCGCTCCGCAAGCTGTTCATAAGCCAGATCGGGACGGATACGCTCTATGTCTATACCGAGCTCCCGGGCCCGCGTAACGGCATAGAGAGCCAGCCCGTGGGAGTGAGATAGGTTGAAACGCAACCGATCCCCGTCAACCTCTTTTGCGAGCATCGGCTTTCCATGGGGGCTATAGCAAAAGCGCAGGTCGCTGGGTTCTATGTTCAAATAGCGGCTGAGGATCAGCCTCAAAAGCCCATGCGCCACGATAAAGTGGTTTTGGTCCCTCCTGAAATAAAAACGCTCAGCCCTTACCCGTTCGTTTCCGTCCAAGCTCTGTTGTAGGTCATGTAGGCAAGACGCGAGTTGGTCCAATTCCGCACACCAAACATGGACCTCATCACTGCTCAACACCTTGGGGCAAGGTCCCAGCCGGCAAGCGGCGGCTTTACCGGCACCTTCTTCACACGATCATCCACACAAGCTGCTGCTAGGAGCTGAGCAATCGTCTCCAGAACCAGTGGCTCGGCTGTATGTAGGAAGAAATGTTCGCCGGGGAACATGCTGAGGTTGAAAGAAGCGCGTGACTGATCACGCCATGCCTCCAAAAGTTCACGACTGACCTTACGGTCCTGCAACCCTCCAAAAGCCGAGATGGAACAGTCGATGGGAGCATCGGTTGTGTAGCTGTAGGTTTCGCAGACGGCAAAATCCGCCCGCAGGGTCGGAACCAACAGTTGCATTAATTCGGGGTGCTCGAGCACCTCCTTGGGTGTACCATTAAAACCTTGGAGTTCGGCTATAAACTGAGGTTCGGGCAGGGCGTGGATCGGCGGCTCAGGAGGTGGTATCTGCGGTGCTCCCCGTCCCGACACAAAGAGGTGAACCGGGCTAGGCCCGTGCTGCCGGCGTAGCTGCCGGGCTAGCTCAAAGCCGATCAAAGCGCCCATACTGTGGCCGAAGAAAGCGAATGGCATAGCCAAGTGTGGAAGGAGGGCTTCAGTTAGAGTCTGAACCAGTGCCGGGAGCTCGGTAAAAGGAGATTCCCGTAATCGATTCTCACGCCCCGGAAGATGAACCGCACAAACCTCAACCGTCGATAGCTTTTCCGGCCAAGTGTGAAAGACTGAGGCTCCGCCGCCAGCATATGGGAAGCAGAAGAGGCGTACCCGCGCCTGAGAATTTGGTCTGGAGCATGCCAGCCAACGCGTGCTAACTGAGGGACCTGCCATACGTTAGGCCTGTTCGCGAGACTTTTTCACAAGCTCTGGGGCACTTCCAAGGCCTTCCGGCGTGGCCTTTGCCCGGCTATTGCGCTTACTCGCGATCAGCGTTTTGCCGCCTCCTCCATTTGCTCTCTCAGGCTAAGCGGCCTCATATCGGTCCATACTTCTTTGATATAGGCCAGGCATTCTTCCTTCCTCCCAGCCTTGCCAACATCCCTCCAGCCGAGAGCGTTCTCCCTGTCCACAGGCCATATAGAGTATTGCTCTTCATGATTTACCACGACCTTATAGACGTTGGTATCTTCTTTTTCCTCATAACTCATGTTATGGATCTCCAGCTTGCCGATTAAAAAAAATGGGTATGCACTTTACTCCCCCTGCTCCCAGATATAGTCCCCTATCCAGCCATCGTAGGCGGTAAGACCCCAGCGCCCCCAACACGTAGCAATAAGGGGAGTACTCCAATGAAAGAATGAGGCGGTGATTTTAGGATCAACCAACGGTGATTACCAGTATTGCTATCACCCGACCTTGACAGGTCCAGACACATTTCGGGGCAGCTTTTGTTGTTGGGCGATTTAGAGACTAAGGGCTTATGGGCGTTGGCTCTATTCGGTGGGCTTTTCCTCGCTGCTGCTGGTCTTCGTATTTCGTATATACAGTCTTAGTCGTAAACCGGCACTTCGAACTTCAACGTATGCGTACAAAAATCCTTCCATGCCGATGTTACATCGTCAAAGATGATATTTTCATCTAGAAATACCCCATCGGTTACGACGTAATTTTCCTGAAGGTACAGATGGTCTTTATCGGTCAATTGCCGCTCGACTTCCACTTCCTTCCCTCCTACCTCTCTCGTCTCTTTTCGAGCACTTTCAGCCTTCTCAGTCCATCCTTTATATGTCCGGAATTTTTCAATTGGATATGCCTTACAGTATTTTCCCATTGTGGCCATGATATCTCCTCCTAACGATTCTCGCGCGATCATCAATTCTAACTCAACTCTCCACCGGCACGAGATGTCCCTTACCTTCAAGTGCTTTGAGATCTATATCGGCGACGCATTGAACTTTCACATAATTCAGTGTGAGGTTACCGACGAGATGGACGCTTCCCGTTTCCGTATCGAAATCAGCTTTACTAATATCAGAAGCCTGTCTATCAAGCCTAACGCCTAGTTCCGTACCGCCCTTTGTTTCCGTAAACTTAATATGAACGTAACCTCGGTCAATACACTCTTTCAATGCCTTGACCGTTTTCTCCGGACGTAGACCTGCTTCAACGCGATGATCTCCGTCAGACAAATGTGCTACTAATTCGTCCACACGCATGTCTCCTTTTTCGGGATTTGTTCACGATAACGCCTGATAGAGGGATCGGTGGAGAAAACAGGGTCACAATGTTTTCCGTCGCATAAGATCTGCACAGATCGTTGCGTGTGCGCCGCTTCAATTACCACTGCCACGGCTATGCAGGAATGATCGATCACTATCCGTCAAGGTTACTTTGATAGAGTAGTATTGTCCACAGTTGGTTTATAGGACAGGGTTTTTCCCGCTTTCTTCAAAAAGGGTAACCACTTGGTATACGTACCCAGGTACGCGTCGTATCCAGTTTCCCGACGATCCATATCTTCGTTTAGTTTAAATATGCGACAGAACTAGCTTGTTGTAAACCCCCGGGCTCCACTCATTCGTGTCGAAGTGCATCGATGGGATCCAGACGCGCAGCCTTATAAGCCGGGAGGTACCCGAATATGACCCCAATTGCACCAGAGAATAGGAACGCGATTATCACGACGGCCAGATTTGGGATGAAGGGAATCTCGAGAAAGTGGGCGGCGAGAGCAGACCCCACGAGCCCTAGGAGCATTCCCACAATTCCTCCAAATGACGCAAGCACAATAGCTTCCACTAGAAACTGCATGAGCACCTCCTTTTCCCGGGCGCCTATGGCAAGCCGAATACCGATCTCTCGGGTCCGTTCGGTTACCGACACCAGCATGATATTCATGATGCCGATGCCGCCGACCACCAGGCTCACGGTAGCGATGGCACCCAGCAGCGCAGTAAGTATCTGGTGCATGTTTGCCGCTTTGCTAGCGATCTCCGTGAGATCGATCACTTCGAAATCGTTCTCCACATTCTGCATTAGGTGGCGGCGTTCACGCATCAGTGAGTCGATATTCCGCTTGACTTCAGCGGTGGCTTTACCGCTCGCTACCGCGACGTAAATAGTACTAACGTCACGATTACCGGCGATACGCCGTTGAAAGGCGTGCAGCGGCATGACCACTAGATCGTCCTGGTCCATGCCGGTTATCCATCCACCCTTAGATCTAAGCACCCCGATCACTTCACAAGACAGTTTCCCAAGCCGGATGGAGGCGCCGAGAGGATCCTGCGGCCCGAACAGCGCATCGCGCACCATGGTGCCGAGGATGCAGACGGGCTTCCCGGCAAGCAGCTCTGCCTCGCTGAAGGAACGTCCCTGGTCAATCAGCCAGTTTTTGACTTCGAAAAAGGCACTATCGGTGCCAGTAACCGTGGTAGACCGGTTCTTACTGCTGTAGACGACCCGCATGGATTTCGTCGCCGATGCCGATACGGCCATCACATTCGAGAGTTCCTGCTCGAGGGCTCTAGCATCATTCAGATTAAAAGGAGCGGTACTAGACGTTACCCCAAGAGCTTTTTGAGCGGTTCCAGGCGTGACGATGAGGAGATTCTCGCCGAGGCTGGTGATCTCTTTAGTGATCTGCGCGCTGGCCCCACCCCCAAGGGTGACCATGATGATTACCGCGGCGACCCCGATGACCACGCCGAGTATTGTGAGCGATGAGCGCATAACGTTGCGGCGGATCTCCCGCAGCGCAAGTAACAGCGTGTTCCATAACATTAGGCGATGGCTTCCTGTGGTTCGTCGACTGCAATGGCGCCGTCTAGGAAGTGCACGCGACGCTGTGCGTATGCCGCCATCTCGCGTTCGTGGGTCACCATCACGATAGTGAGGCCGCGATCACGATTCAGTTGTGTCAGAAGCTCCATGATCTCTCGGCTACGCGCGGAATCCAAATTGCCTGTGGGCTCATCTGCCAACAAGAGGACTGGATCGGTCACGATCGCACGGGCAATGGCAACCCGTTGTTGCTGGCCGCCGGAAAGCTCTACGGGAGTATGCGTTTCCCACCCCTTGAGGCCCAAAGCCGCAAGGAGATTAAGGGCTCGCGCATGCCGCTCGGCGGCCGGAATGCTGCGATAGATCAATGGCAGCTCCACATTCTCCAAAGCCGACATCCGGCCAAGGAGGTTGAAGTTTTGGAAGACAAAACCGAGATAGTGACGACGCAACAAGCAGCGCTGATCCCGAGTTAGCTTGCCGACTTCCACGCCGCGAAAGAGAAACGTGCCTGCGGTGGGGATATCCAGGCAACCGAGGATGTTCATGCAGGTCGATTTCCCCGACCCGCTCGGTCCCATCACGGCCATAAATTCGCCGTCGTCAATCTGCAGGTCAATGCCGGTCAGCGCGCGTACCTCGGTCTGCCCCTCGCCATAGACCTTAGTCACACCGCGCAGTTTGATGAGAGGTTGATCATGACGCCTTTTCACGGCGCCACCCCGCTGTGCTCGGCGCAGCAATCGATACCCCTTTGGGAACTTTGGACATTCGATACATGAACCAAACGCTGATCCCAGAGAAAAGCGTCGCCAATCCGGCGACCGAGACTACTAGGATATTGGTCCAGCTCGCGGATACCGGTGTCGTCTCGGCGAGGCGCTTCGAGGGGACTACAGACCCCTGCTGCGCATCGAGACCTCGGTTGTCCTGTCGACGCAGACCACCACCCGCTGGCCCGCTACCCGCTCTGCCCTCTCTAACTTCGTTGACTAGGAGCGGCAGTCCAGGCTTGAGGTCTTCGGATAGGATTTCCGTATTATGGCCGTCGGAGAGGCCAACGGTCACCGGGATAGGGACATGTCGCCCATCATGGAGCGTCCAGACGAGCTGCTTACGATCAGTGGATAGGGCCGCATCAGCGGCGGCGGTTGTCGCGTTGGTCCCGGGCGGGGTAAAACGCAGCGCGTTGTTAGGGACCAGAATGGTGTCTTCGACCCTATGCGTGGTGATATCAATCGTAGCGGTCATGCCCGGACGCAGCAGCAGTTCCGAGTTGTCAGCGCTGAGCAAGGTCTCGTAGGTTACTATCCCTTCGGCGGTTTGCGGGGTATTTCGAATCGAGATGATTGTCGCTGGGAAGTTGCGATTCGGATAGGCGTCCATCGTAAAGGTCGCCTGTTGTCCTTTCTTGATTTGGCCCATATTGGCTTCGTCGATATTGGCGTGGAGCACCATGCGCGTGAGGTCTTCGGCCAAGGTGAACAGTACCGGTGTCTGGAAGGCGGCAGCCACCGTCTGACCGGGTTCAATCTTGGAAGCGAGAACAATGCCATCAATGGGCGAGTGGATCACGGCTTTGTCCAGATTGGTCTGATCGGCGTTCAAGGTCGCCCGGGTAAGGGCGATCTGTGCCTTGGCGCTTGCCTCCTCCGCCTGGGCACGCAGATACGCGGCTTTCGCGGTATCAAGGTCTTGCATGGGCGCGAGCCCTTTTGCGGTGAGCTCCTGCATGCGCTGGAATTTCAGCCTTGTTTCCACAAGAGTCGCCTTTGCCACCTGTAGTCTGGCCTGCTCCGATTCGAGCGAGGCCTGGGATTGTAGGACCTTGGCCTTGAGCTCATCTGTGTTCAACGTCGCCAGTACCTGACCCCGCTTGACCCGGTCGTTATAGTCGACTTCAACCGTCTCGATGGTGCCGGACAACTCGCTGCCCACGTCCACCTGGCTGATGGGCTTCAGTGTGCCCGTTGCGGTGACCGTGACGGTCAAACTGCCACGTTGCACCTTAACGGTCTTGATCTCCGGCGGGCGTGCATTAAGGATTCGATTCTTCACCACGATCCCGACACCCACAACTAAAACTCCAAGGATCGCGATGATGCCCCATCGCATCAGTGGCTTTCGGTCGCGTTTCACCTCATCGAAACCTAAGGTTTCGACAATATCAGTATGCCGATGGGTCTTGACCACTTCAGTGTGATGAATCAGATCTAGTGTGGATCTTCAGATCTTGGGCCTTTCTCCTGAGGGTTGAGTCCCGGGGGAAATTCGTATCTTTCACCAGAGTCGCATCGGCCAAGATCATTCCAGCCAGGGAAAACTCGAAAGGAAACTCGTCGAAGTGTACCTGGTCTCCGTGGGTAAGGCACGTGGGCGTAGTGACCACATGGCCGTTTATGTAGGTCCCATTTTTACTGTTCTGGTCGACTAACCAGAAACCCTGGCGTCTGTGCTCTATCACGGCGTGAACGCGACCTATCGTCGGTCGGTTGATTACAATGTGGTTACCCTCAACGGCGGGCACGCGCCCTACGATGGTAAGGGCGCCAAGCTCGAAACGCTCGCGGCCCGTAACACCGTTGAGATCGAAGAAATACGCCATGGGCAGCGGAGCGTGTACCTCTGATTTAGCTGCTCCTTTGGACTGGCGATACCAAAGATGCATCGCAACCAGCGCCAGAATCGCAGCCACGAGCAAGGCCGCGACAATCACCAGCGCATACACGACGCGAACCTCCGGTGCCCCTGGCCCTATAGGGACGGCGGACCGCGGCTGAGAGGGCGCGACAAGGGGGGTGGGCGCAGCGGTTTCTGCCTTCGGCTTCGGTGTGGGGGCGTTGTTGGGTGGTGTAGACGCTTTTTCGCTTCCTGCCTTCGGCGAGACTGCTTGCGGCAGATTGGAAGACGCGGGGTCGACGGCGGGCGTATGGGGTGACACGGGTGCCAACTGCGGTACTCGCTCCAAGGGTCCCTGTGATACGGCCGGGGCGAAAAAGGCGTCGGAGAGCTGTGCGTATATACCCGCCAAATCCTCGGGCTGCCGGGCCCAAAAATATCGCCCGCCGGTTCGTTGAGAGAGCTCTTGCAGCAGCTGACTATCGGAGCCCGTACCGAGCGCGACCGTAAAGATCTTTACGCCGGTACTCGCGGCATTATTAACCAACTGCACGCGCAGCCAATGCGTGACCTCCCTGTCTTGCGCCTTGGTACCGGTGTCTACTACCCCGTCGGTCAACAACACGATCGATCTCGCAGCCTCGGGTCGCCCATTCAGGTTCAGCTCTCGGATAGCCCGCGCCACCGCTGCTGGGATATTGGTTAAAGGACCTCGATAGTTAAACTGGGCCAAGTTGACTGAATCGCGGCTTCCCAAAGGCGTTGCCAGGATGTGCTTATCGAAGATCACAACAGACAGGCGGGCTTCGTCAGGTGCGCCCTCAACAAAGCGCGCAACCACCTCTTTGGTGAGGAACCGCGGGTCGTTCTTCCTCATGCTGCCGGAATTGTCCAGCACCAGTACGATGTCCTTGGGCAAGGCGGCGGGGGTATTGGATTCGGTTTGTGCCGCTGCGCGATCGGGTGTAGTCACCACACTCAAGGCGATTCCAAGCAGCAATGCCCAGAGGTGGCTCGCTTTATCCTGCGAGCTTTCGTTGCTTTTTAGATAGTTCCTATTCTTCATGTCTGCTTTCTCTTTGAAAATACGGTGCTTGTGTTGCGGCCAGCGATCATGTTCTCATGTTGTGCGCTAAGTTTGCGACAAACTTACCTAGATACCGTACCACAGGATCGATATCTCTGGTTAGGCGTGATAAACATTATTCTGCAGGAAAGCCTATGGCCGAACAGCCAGGCACAGGCCCCGAGTTAAGCGCAGATCCTGCGGCCGAGCAGGGCGCCGTCCCGCTACCAAAGGAAGACGGCCAAGAGGGGATAACTAGCAAGGGCATTGAAGAAAACGCCTGCGCCCCCGGCGCAGGCGTCCTGCTCAACGGGCGGTTTCAGTTAGTCGAATGCGTTGGCGTTGGCGGCATGAGCACGGTGTACAAGGCGTTGGATCGGCACGCTGCGCCGGAGCGCGCTATCGCCGTCAAGGTGTTAAACCCCCGGTTCCAAGCCGATCCTCAGCGGCTGGCTGCGCTGCAACGGGAGGTCGGGTCCTGCCAACAGCTCGTTCATCCGAATATCGTTAGGGTTTATGAGTTCCATCGCGACGGCTCCACGGCATATCTCACCATGGAGTATCTGCACGGTGAGCCTTTGACGGCGCGGATCCGCTCTGAGAGCTTTACCGGGATGAGCGCCCCGGAAGCGTTACCCATTATCAACGCCGTAGGCCAAGCCCTGGCCTACGCACACAGCCGAGGCATCGTGCACTGTGACTTCAAGCCCGCGAATGTCTTCCTTACCGAGGCCGGTAAGATAAAGCTTATCGACTTCGGGATGGCGCGCGCGTTTGTTCCGCACGAGGGTGAAGAGAGCCCTCCTCTCGTTGAGGCCATCAGCCCTGCCTACGCCAGTGCGCAGATGTTGGAAGGTCAGGAGCCCGACCCGCGCGACGATGTCTACGGCTTAGCCTGCACGGCGTATGAGCTGCTGACGGGCGCGCATCCCTTCCGCTATCGGTCGGCCATAGAGGCGCGGAGGGCGGGCCTTACGGTGGAGCGTTACCAGGAACTAAACTACAGGCAGTGGCAGGCATTGTGCGCCGCCCTAGTGTTTGACCGCGGGGAGCGTACCCCCTCGGTCAAAGCCTTTCTTAAGGAATTCAATGAAGAGTCGTGGCGAGTCAAGCCTTTGCACCTCGCGGCGGGGGCGGCCGCTTGCCTGTTGGTGGCCATTGGTGGAGTGATCGGGTTGCTTTCCAGCCAGCCCGAGCCAGGGCCGATAGCGCCAAGCGAAGGGAGCGCCCGGCCCGAAGCGATGAGCGAAGCATTACAACCGGGCCCAGCGACGGACCCGTTGGCGGAGATCGCGTCCATTGAGGCGTGGCCGCCGCCCGCGATCGCGCTCGATCATGCGGATGTACCATCGCAACCGGGCCCAGCGACGGACCCGTTGGCGGAGATCGCGTCCATTGAGGCGCGGCCGCCGCCCGCGATCGCGCTCGATCATGCGGATGTTATCGCGCCCTTGCTCGAACAGACATCGGGCATCGGGACGCTACCCTCACGGGCGATCAAACCAGAAGCGAAAGTCACCGTATCTAGCAGCCCCAGCCCGCCGGTGGCCGCACTCTTGGACCGGGCTGAGCGCCAGATGGCGACCAAGCGGCTGACCACGCCAGTCGGAGATGCCGCTCTTGAAAGTTATGAGCAAGTATTGAAACTTGTCCCGGGGCATGAGGGAGCTCTAGAGGGCATCGCCCGCATCAAAGATGAGTACAAGCTGTGGGCGGGGGACGACAAGCGCCGGGGCAGCTGGAAAAGGGCCGAAGCAAGCCTTAAGAAGGCGCTGGCTATCGACCCGGAGGATGCTGTGTTAGCGGTCGCGTTGCACGAGCTTAGGGAGGCCCGGAAGCGGGCAGAGCAGGAAGGGGCCCGCGGTGGCCGAGAACAAAAGCCACACCAGCTTACCCGACTAGAGATAGTGCGCCCCAAAGAGGAGCAAGTAAATGTGCGGTCCCTGACTACGCTCAATCGAGCGGGTGGCGAAATCATAATCACTGAACAAGAATGCCCTAATGATCCGCAAGGCAGCTTTGCGGTCTCTACCGCCGTAAACCAGGCCATACGCCATACCGGGTGCGCTGTGAGACTTGACCAAGATCGCCTTGCCATCGAATGGAATAATGGGACGGTATCTGCCCACTCAATCACGGAGTTTGCCCCCTCGGAGGCAGTGCTTGGCGCGCGTTCATCACCAGACGATGCTCGCTCCGAGGACCCAGTGGCGCGCCCGGTCTCGCGTTTCGAGGAGTTCGAACGAAGGATGGGGATCCGACGATAACCCCTTTATGGTGGTCTCGTCCCGTCACCACCGTCGTTGTGATTTATCTGCAAGTCGCCGGTACCCGAGGCGGGGCCCGCTACGGGCCAAGGCTGCGAACGCCCCCAACATAAAAGCTCCCCGGTGGGCTGGACCCCACAGCTATGGTGACCACCCGCGACGACACTAAGGAATTCCCCCGGTGGAGGCGATGCTTGCCGATAGCGGTTATTTCCCCAACACGCGACGCGGCGATCGGCGCGCAGCCCACAACTATGAAGATACCCTGCAGCGACCTGCACCAAGGCCCCGCGGGGAGGCGAGGCCTGGCCATCCGCGTTAAGCCCCCAGCACTCGGCTTGGCCATCCGGATGCAAGCCGCAGGTGTGCATGCCGCCCGCGCTGAGCTGAGTAAAGAGGCTCCTTGGCGCGGTTATCTGGCCATCGGGATTGATCCCCCAGCATATCGCCCGACCCTCCGGACTCAGACCGCAGGAGTGTGTGCCCCCCGCGCTGATCTCTCGGAATGCACTGTCCCTCGGCATTCCTGTCCAGGGTGCGCTTCGCCCCCAGCACGCGACGCGCCGATCGGGGCGCAGCCCGCAACTGTGCAGATAACCCGAGGCCACCTGTACGAAGGCGTCGCCGGGTGGCGAGGCTTGTTGGCTCGAATTATCGCCCCAGCAGGTCACCAGCCCACCCGGGCGCAATCCGCAACTATGGCGCAACCCTGCGCTGATCGCTGTCAATCCTGGTTCGGGAACCGGCAATGCCATAGCCGAGTGCGCCTCCCAGCATTCCACCCGGCCGCTGTTGGATCGCTGGCAACTGTGCTCTCCCCCTGCGCTGGCTTGCGGCAGACCGAAGTGGCCGGCGGGAGCGTGCGCCCGGTCATGGTACTTACCTCCCCAGCATTCTACCCGGCCGTCTGGACGCACCCCACAGCTATGGTAGTGGCCGGAAGAGACTTCGATAAACCCGCCTTGGAGCTCACTCGCTTGTCCGTAACCATTGTTGCCCCAGCATTCCACTTGGCTCGTTGGACGCAATCCACAGGTATGGTAGCGCCCGGCGCTGATCTGAGCGAAGGGGCCTGGCGGGGGACTGCTCTGTTCGTAGAAATCGCTTCCCCAGCAGGCGGCGCTGCCGTCCGGGTGCAGTGCACAGGAATGCAGCTGACCGGCGCTGATCTGGACAAAGCTTCCGGGCGGCGCCGTCGACTGATGGAAAAACAACAGATCGCTGCCCCAGCAGCTTACCGTGCCATCCGGGCGCAGTCCGCAGCTGTGTAGGCTCCCGGCGGTGGAATGCACGAATGCACCGGTCGGGGGCGTTGCTTGCCCATAGCGGTTATCTCCCCAGCATTGCGCACGACCGTCCGTCCTCAGGCCACAACTATGGAAGTCGCCGGTAGAGACTTCGGTGAACTTCCCGGCCGGCGGTTCCGCCTGCCCATGGCTATTGTCTCCCCAACAGCTCACACCCCCATCCGAACGTACGCCGCAACCATGTGCCAGCCCCGCGCTCAGCTGTATAAAAGCGCTGTTCGTCGGGGCGGCGGCCGCGGCATCGCCTCCCCAGCAGACCGCGCGCGCGTCTGCACGCAGAGCGCAGGTATGCTCTCCCCCTGCACTGATGATGGCGGCTGCGACGAGGGGTGGATCCAGGGCGATGATCGCAAGCGTAAGGAGCAGGACAGGGTAATCCGGCCTCGGCATCCCATCAAGGTTCGGCACTGTGCCGGGTTGGTCAGCTCACGTTGACTTGGATCCGGCGCGGTTGGGCGTGCTCGGCCTTGGGGATGCGAAGCTTGAGCACCCCGTCCTTGAACGCCGCGTCGCTCTTCGTGGTATCCAGCTCCCGGCTCAGCGTGAACAGCCGCCGGAAGCGCAGCGTTTGGACCTCCTCGTAGGCGGCGGTCGTGCCCTCCGGTGCTTCCAGCACAACCTCGCCTTCGATGAGCAGGCCGTCGCCGTCCGCGCGCACCGTGAGCCTGTCCCTGGGCACGCCGGGCAGATCCGCAAACAGCGTGATTCCGGTCTCGTCTTCGAGCACGTCCACCGCCGGCACCATCGCGGGGCTATGCCGTTCCTCTGCTCGCTGTACAACTTCTGGCTTCTCGCTCATGATTCATTCCTCCAAAAAACTCGATGATTAGACTCACTTGATGTCGATACGCCTCGGTTGCGCCGATTCCTGCCGCTGAATGGCGATACGGACGACGCCGTCGCGGTAACTCGCCTCTACCCGCGCCGGATCGGCGTCCTCCGGCAGGGTCACGACCCGCTTGAAGGAGCCGGTGGCGCGCTCGTGCGCGTACAGGCTGAGCTTTTCGCTCTCATCCGGTACGTCCGATGCCCGCTCGCCCGCGATGGTCAGCAGCCCGCGGTCGATGCTGACCGAAAGCTTCGCGGCATCGATGCCGGGCGCGAACGCATCGACCTGGATGGATGTTGGCGTGCTCCCGATATTGATCGCCGGAAACGCACCGCGACCGACCGCACGTATGCTCGAAGGCAGACGTAAGCTCCCGAAACCGTGCTGCATCTCACGCTGCAGCCGCTCTAGCTCGGAAAACAGTTCGGTCGGAAACCGCAACAATGACTCGTACATGGTGTACCTCCACAGTGAAAAAATTTATTCCCGCGTCCACCGGCTTCGGCGCGCTGCGGTCGTGGGTAGGATACAATATGGGGCCTGCAAACCATTGATCAAGATCAAGTCCCCTTTTGCTATGGGCTACCGACGGGCGGTTGGCATTCCGGTATAGAATATCGAGATGCAACCAAGAGGACTTACTTCTGGGCGCTAACATGAGGGCCTGGCTCAGCCGGCTGCCGAAGATCTCGGAGATCTTGTGGGCGCTTCCCTACGCCCGCACACCTCATCTCCTGGACCGGGCTGTGTCCGCGCAGCGACGAGAGTGCCGGCAAACGTCGCTCCACCCGCGTGCGCCAGGGCGCCCCATGGCTCAAGAGCGCACTGCTCACCGCCGCCTGGGCGGCCGTGCGCCTCTCGCGCCGCGACCGCTCTACAGCGATTCTGCGGCTTGTCCGCCGACTCAACAACCTCGGCTGCCAGGTTCAACTCACCCCACAGGCCGCGTGAATCAAGACACAAAGAGCTTCTTACTAGCTGCGACGGCTTCAGATCAAAATTTCAAATATTTTTGGCTAGCGTTTCAACCTCGCCTGGCGGCATGCGTGGGCACGCTTAGCCATGGACAGGTTTGATTCAGCCTAAGGGGCAAGCTCGAACACCGGGCATGGCGACGGGTTTGACTGATTCTGTCTGGACGCTCAGAATGTCACTATACGAGATTCGAAAAGCAGAGAACTTTTCGAAAGATAGCGAAGCGGGCAAGCTATAGGCAAGTCAACCCCGACGGCCAAAACCGATGGCTGCATCGCACCCGCTTAGGAAGCAAGCCCAAGAGTGAGGCTATGGCAGGCGGCGCGGGCGTATTTTTGCTCGTGCACCTCCTGTGGGTATTAACCGGGCACACATCCGCGCCCAGTGGGGACAGAGAAGACATCATAGAGAAGTAGCGCCAGTTTCGGTAATTGTTACCGAGTTATCGCTACATTTGAAATGGAGGAGAAAACGCTGGGATAACCTGCGCCGATTTGGTATAAGTAATTCGATCTAAGGAGGGGCACACGCGAGTGATGCAAGTCGCTGTGAGGAGGGTGGGCACATCCAGAGGCCACGCCTCGAGGATCAGAGAACATCACAGAGCAAGTCAAGGAGAAAAATTATGAGCAGACTCCCGTCAAATAAGACAACCAGACCCCTATTGTACAGCGCTATCGGCTCTGGGATCCTACTAGCGCTACCGCCTTTTGCCCTTGTTTTAGGGACAAGTCCTGCACAGGCCACGACCCGGGCGATTACCCAAAGCTTTTCTGCAGCTGTAGGGATACCTGCCAGGGTACGTGTGGCCCTAAATGGCGAGGCGAAGTGCTTGCCGGTCGTCGATCAAATAGTCACGGCTACTACCAGCGCAACCATCAGCGAAAGTGAAAGTCTCCACGTCGCTGATGGGGCGCCATTTTACTCGGTCGGGTAATCCGGAAACTCCGTTAGCTGTACCAGGGACTATTCTGGACCTGGCTCTTAGGTTAGGAGCGAGCGCCCAGCGCCGGCCCTGCACACCTATCCGATGACCCTTATAAAGCAGATGTGGTCGTGCTCATCTCCATGATGCTTGAAGCCTGCGTTGCGGCGAGGGCACGCGATGCGCCCGAGTCGCGAATCGGCTTAGCCCGATGGCTCGATTCCGACGGAGATGCTGCACACCGAGCCTTTGCTAACACTGCGCACCGATGGATGAACGTTTGCCCGATCTGGGGGATATAGATGACAGAGCACATTCCGAAGCATTCTTCTACTTTGGTCGAACTCCTTGGTTGGCGAGCGTTTCATCAGCCTGAGCGACCGGCCTATACATTCTTGACGGATGAGGAACAAAGAGAGATTCATTTGACTTATGGGGAGTTGGACCGCAGGGCACGAGCAATCGCCGCCTTGCTCCAAAGCCGAGGCACGACGGGCGAACGGGCACTGCTCCTTCATCCCCCGGGTTTAGATTACATCGTCGCTCTGTTTGGATGCCTTTACGCGAAGGTTATCGCCGTTCCTGCCTATCCTCTTCACCCAGCTCGGATCGAGCGCACGTTGCCCCGCCTCCAGGCCATTGCGAAGGATGCGGGGGCAACGCTGGCACTTACGACAAGCCATACCTTCTCCTCGATGGAGTTCCTCACCTTAGGCCGCCAAGGGGGGATAGCTCAATCTGAGGAACTCGCTTCGCTACCGTGGATAGCTACAGATGATATTAAGGAAGGCTTAGAAGATGAATGGAAGGAGCCAGCTATCACGAGCAAGACGCTGGCTTACCTCCAATATACCTCTGGGTCGACAGGTATGCCCAAAGGAGTGATGGTAAGCCATCGCAACGTACTGCATAACGCAGCGGTGCTACACGAAGGTTGGCAAATACCTCCTCACGGCGAGATGGTCAGTTGGCTGCCGATGCACCACGATCTGGGTCTCGTTGGAGGCGTGCTGAACCCATTTTGTAATGGTTACCATAGCACCTTGATGTCGCCCTCTTCCTTCCTCAAGTGGCCCTTGCGTTGGCTGCAGGTCATCTCTCGCGCCAAAGACCGACCCACGATCAGCTGTGCGCCTAATTTCGCTTACGACCTTTGCACGCGCAAGATTACCTCCGATGGAAAGAAGGAAAATCTCGATCTAAGCAATTGGTGCGTGGCCGTTAACGGTGCTGAGCCCGTCCGTATCGATACGCTCGAGCGGTTTACCCAGACCTTCGAGCCATGTGGCTTCCATTGGGAAGCCTTCTGGCCGGGTTATGGGCTTGCCGAGGCAACCCTATGTGTTTCCGGTGGAGGAAACACCGAGCCCCCCGTAACTCATCTCGTCAACAAAGCAGCTCTCGCCAACGATCGTGTCGTTGGTGCTGGTCATCATGATGAGGGCACTCGCACGCTCGTAGGTTGTGGTCATGCGCTACTCGATCAAACGATCGGAATCGTCGACCCTATATCCTTAACCCGCTGTCTATCCGATCAGATTGGCGAGATCTGGGTGTCCGGTCCCAGTGTTGCTGGCGGGTATTGGAACCGAGCACAAGAGACGAGGAGTACCTTCCAGGTTTATCTTGCAGATACGGGCGAGGGCCCTTTTCTGCGTACGGGTGATCTGGGATATCTGCGCAACGGTGAGCTGTTCATCACCGGTCGGCTCAAAGACGTGATCATTGTCCGCGGTGGCAACTATTACCCACAGGACATTGAACGCACGGTAGAAGAAAGTCATAAAGCATTGCGGCCGGGCAGTGTTGCAGCCTTATCGGTAGACATTGGAGGGGAAGAGCGGCTAGTAGTGGTTCAGGAGGTAAGTCCGCGTAAGGACCTGGATCTCGATGCCGTGATCGGGGCCATACGCCAAGCAGTAGTACAAATGCATGAGCTCCAAGTGTATGCGGTGGTCCTTATTAAACCCAGGACGATACCAAAGACTTCCAGTGGAAAAATTCAGAGGCGCGCCTGCCAGCAGGCATTTATAGAAGGACATTTGAACGTCGTGAGAGAGTGGCGGGCAACGCTACCGCAAGAAAGGCGCACGGAGGAAACGCTCTCAAAGGATACAGACAACACAATAGATGCATCTGGTAGAGACGAACTTACCCAAAGCCCAAACTCTGGGACCATTGAGACTTGGCTGGTTTCACACCTCGCCGAGATGCTAGGGATGAATCGTAGTGAGATTGACCGGCGCCAACCGTTTGCCAGCTTTGGTCTGGACTCTGCTCAGACCGTGAGTCTTATCGGAGAGCTGGAAGCCTGGCTGAGCCGTTCATTGTCTGCAACGCTCGCGTGGGAGTTCCCTACCATAAAAGCGCTGGCCGAGCATCTGGCCGGAGAAGCAACCGCTCCTGTTTACTCGATTGATACGCCACGAAATCTTGACTCGGAGCCCATTGCGATCATTGGTCTTGGCTGCCGTTTTCCCATGGCCGAGGATCCACAGGCGTTTTGGAGTCTCTTGCGGGATGGGGTGGATGCAATCAGCGAAGTCCCAGCGGACAGGTGGGATGTCGACGCCTTCTACCATTCAAATCCGGCAACACCCGGGAAAATGAATACTCGCTGGGGCGGTTTCCTGGAGCACGTGGACCGGTTTGATCCTCACTTCTTTGGCATCTCGCCTCGGGAGGCGGTTAGCATGGACCCCCAGCAACGGCTGGTCCTGGAAGTGAGCTGGGAGGCCCTGGAAAACGCCGGTCAGGCGCCGGAGAAGCTGGTTGGCAGCCCGACTGGAGTGTTCATCGGGATCAGCACCGATGACTATTCGCGGCGTCAATTCGATGCTCCAGGCGCCATTGACGCCTATGCGGCCACAGGCAACGCCCTCAGCATTGCGGCCAACCGCCTCTCCTATCTGTTAGATCTACGAGGGCCTAGCCTTGCGGTGGACACAGCCTGCTCATCGTCACTGGTAGCAGTTCACTACGCTTGCCAGAGCCTGCAGAACGGCGAGTGCAGTTTGGCCCTGGCAGGAGGAGTGAACCTGATGCTGTCTCCGGAGCTGACCATCACCTTTTCTCAGGCCGGCATGATGGCCGCTGATGGACGCTGTAAGACCTTTGATGCGGGGGCCGACGGTTATGTACGTGGCGAGGGCTGTGGAATCGTAGTCCTCAAGCGCTTCGCTGATGCATTGAGGGACGGAGACACGGTTAGGGGACTGGTGCGGGGCTCGGCAGTCAATCAGGACGGACGTAGCAATGGGCTGACGGCGCCCAATGGCGCTGCGCAACAGGCGGTTATCCATCAGGCCCTGAAAAATGCGGCGGTCTCCTCCGATCAAGTTTGTTATGTGGAGACGCACGGTACCGGCACGCCGCTCGGTGATCCCATCGAGGTTCGGGCCCTCGCGGCGGCGTTAGGCGAGGGCCGCGCGCCTGACCGGCCCTGTGTGCTCGGCTCGGTTAAGACGAATATCGGCCATTTGGAGGCGGCAGCCGGGATCGCTGGCCTGATAAAGGCAGTGCTCTTGCTGCAAAACGCGGAAATTCCTCCTCATCTCCATCTGCAAAAGATAAATCCTCACCTCCCTCTTAAGAATAGCCCTTTTGTCATCGCCACCGAGCGAAGTTCGTTGCCTCGGGGAACAAAGCCTCGGTTCGTAGGGGTTAGCTCCTTTGGTTTCGGTGGCACCAACGCCCATGTGGTGCTCGAAGAGGCCCCCATTCCTGAGCTTGCACCCGTGGAAGTGGAACGGTCCCTACACCTGCTGACGCTATCGGGAAAAACAGAGGAAGCGCTTAAGCAGGTAGCCGTTCGGTATGCGGACCGTCTGGCGGCAGATCCAAGCGTGGCGCTAGCCGATTTCTGCTTCTCAGCCAATACGGGTCGAGCGCACTTTAACCACCGGCTAAGTGTGGTAGCGGGGACAGTGGCTCGGGCTCGAGAAAAGCTTGAGGCCTTCATTGCCGGTCAGGACCCACCAGGGGTATTCAAGGGGCAGGTACTTAGCACGAATAAACCCAAGTTAGCCTTCCTCTTTACGGGGCAAGGGTCCCAGTACATAGGCATGGGCCACCAACTGTACGAGACCCAACCTAATTTCCGCCAGGCCCTCGACCGCTGCGATGAAATCCTGCGTCCCTATCTGCAGCGGAGCATCGTCGAAGTTCTCTATCCCAAATCTGGGGAAACCTCTCCTTTAGATAAGACAGCTTACACTCAGCCTGCCTTGTTTGCATTGGAGTATGCCCTGGCCCAGTTATGGAGGTCTTGGGGTATCGAACCCTCAGTCGTCATGGGGCATAGCGTCGGGGAATATGTCGCCGCCTGTGTTGCGGGAGTATTCAGTTTGGAGGATGGCCTGAAGCTGATCGCCGAGCGGGGGCGATTAACGCAGAACCTACCCGAAGAGGGAGAGATGGTTGTCCTCACGGCTGAGGAGGCGCGCGTGCAGGATGCCTTGAGGCCGTACCTGGCGGAGGTTGCCATTGCTGCGGTCAATGGCCCACAGAATGTGGTGATTTCAGGTCGGCGCGCCGCGGTGCGGGCGGTGGCGGGGATGCTGGAGCGGGAAGGCATCAAGACACGTCCGTTAAATGTCTCGCATGCCGTCCATTCGCCCCTGATAGAGTCGATGCAGGCCGAGTTTGCTCAAGTGGCGCACACTATCACCTATGCCGCGCCTAAGCTTCTCCTGGTTTCGAACGTGACCGGCAGGATCGAGACCAAGGAGGTAGCGAACCCGGCCTACTGGGTGCGGCACGTGCGTGCCGCGGTGCGCTTCGCCGATGGCGTGGCCACGCTGCACGAGCAAGGCGCCGGGGTCTTTGTAGAGATCGGTCCCAAGCCGACGCTGCTCGGCATGGCGCAGCCCTGTCTGAACCCGCTAACGAGTGACCAGGCCACAGAAGATCGCCCGGCGATGCTGCCCAGTCTGCGCCCTGGCCGTCCTGACTGGCAGCAGATCTTGGACAGTCTGAGTGCGTTCTACGTGCGCGGGGTGAATTTGGACTGGGGGGGTTTTGACAAGACCTATACCCGGCGCAAGGTGGACTTGCCCACCTACCCCTTCGAGCGTCAGCGCTACTGGGTTGAGGCGTCTAAGCCCGCGCCAGGCCGGGGCGGCCTGCGGCCCCTGATCGACAAGAAGATGACATCGCCCGTACACAAGGCCACCCTGTTTGAGACGGGATTCAGCGTGGCGGTCTTGCCCTTCCTGGCCGACCATCGGGTGCACGAAGCGGTGGTGGTGCCGGGGGCCTGCCATCTCGCGCTGGTACTGAGTGCTGCGGAACTGGTATGGGGCGCCCAAGGCTATGAGCTTGCCGATGTCGCCTTCCCGGCGGCCTTGGTGGTACCAGAGGAGGGGACGCGCACGGTGCAATTAGTGTTGACCCCGGCGCACGGCCCATACACCGAGTTTCAACTCGTGAGCTTTGCCGAGGAGGACGCTGCGGCAACGCTGATCACGCACGCTACGGGCCGGATACAGGCGCAAGCGGGTACCAGCCCTTCGGAGCCGGTTTCGCTGGACGCACTGCGCCAGCGGTGCGGTGAGACGCTGGCTATCGATCACATATACGCAGCCGCGGCGCAGCAGCAGCTTGTGATTGGCCCGAGCTTCCGCTGGCTGGTCGGCCTGTGGCAGGGAGAGGGCGAGGTGCTGGCAGAGTTGCGCCTGCCTGAGGCCGTGAGCAGTCTGGCGGGTTATCTGCTGCATCCCGGCTTGTTGGATGCCTGCTTCCAGGTGACGGGGATCTCCGCAACCCTGCTGCCGTTTGCTGTAGATGCGCTGCACGTATACCCGCAGGCTACGGGCCGCCGGGAATGGTGGGGTCATGCCCGGCAGATCAGCGAGCACCGCTGGGACATCCAGTTGCTGAATGGTTTAGGGGAGGTCGTGGCAACAGTCAAGGGCTTTGTCAAACAGGAAGTATCGTCGGCAGCGGTGCAGAGTGCGGCGGTAGGGCGGAAATGGCTTTATACGGTGAACTGGCAGCCGCAGCCCCAATTTGGGTTGCCCCCCGATTACCTGCCCAGTACCGCGCAACTGCACCAGCACGGACAGGAGGGGCTGGCCGCGCAGTTACGGCAGACGACCACCCTGGAGCGCTATGTCGCCGCACTGGCAAGGCTTAACACCCTAAGCATCGATTATGTCGTGGCGGCGCTGGTGGAGAGCGGTCTGAGCTTCGAGCCGGGGGCGCGTTGGCAGAGGGGACGGATTGCCAAGCAAATAGAGGTGATCGCCCCGTATGGCCGGTTGCTGGAGCGGCTGCTGGCGATGTTGGCGGAAGTGGGTATCTTGCAGTCCGATGGGGAAACGTGGACGGTCGTGCGAGCGCCGGCCCGTTACGATCCACAGCCGCTGCCCGAGCCGTATCGGACCGTGGCCAGGGCCGAGCTGACCTTACTCAAGCGTTGCGGTGCGCGTCTCGGTCAGGTATTGCGCGGGGTGCAAGAACCGCTGGAGCTGCTCTTCCCTGGTGGCGACGTTAGCACCGTCAGCCAACTCTACCAGGACTCCCCCATTGCCCAAATCATGAATCATCTGTTACAGCGGGCGGTGCAGACCGCCATTGTCCAGTTGCCGGTGGGCCGCGGACTGCGCCTCCTAGAGGTGGGCGCTGGTACGGGGGGTACGACCGCGGGGCTGCTGCCGCTCCTACCGGCGCGGCAGACCGAGTATCTGTTCACCGACATCGGTGCGGCGTTTTTGCCCCAGGCCCAGGCGAAATTTGCCGCCTATGACTTCGTTGCCTACCAAACGCTGGACATCGAGCAGCCACCGGCCGACCAGGGCTTTGCCCCGCACCAGTACGATATCGTCGTTGCCGCCAACGTGTTGCACGCCACCCGAGACCTGTCGGCGACGCTGACCCATGTGCGCCAGTTGTTGGCGCCCGGCGGCTTATTAGTCTTGCTCGAAGCCACCACCCGCCATCCTTGGCTCGATCTCACCTTTGGTCTGACCGACGGCTGGTGGCGCTTTGCAGATAGACGCACCCGCCATCCTCTCTTGAGCGCCGATCAGTGGCGGGAATGCTTGCTGGGCAACGGCTTCCAGTCGGCGACCTACGTCCCGGACGATTCCGTGGCGGCACCGCTCGATCAGGCCGTCATCATCGCCCAGGCCCCAGCAACCTACCTGGCGCAGGAACGGTCATGGCTGCTCTTCACTGATACCACCGGCCTGGGCGCTGCGCTGGCGGGTCAACTGCGCCGCCGTGGCGAACGAGCGATTCTGGTCTCGGCAGGTGCTGCGTATGCCCAGGTAGATGACCACTTCTTCCGCATCCGGCCCGACCACCCCGCCGATTATGCGCGGCTCGCGACCGCTGTGGGAGCCATGCACGGCGTGGTCCATCTGTGGAGCCTGAATGAGGCGGATGAGGCGTTCGCAAGACCAGTAGATGGCGCACGCCCCGGCGCAGAGCTGGAAGTAGCGACCCGGCAGGGGTGTGGCACCGTCTTGCATCTGGTGCAGGCCTTGCTGCGTACGCAAGCGCGGCCGCCTGGCATATGGTTGGTGACCCAGGGCGCCCAGGCGGTGCAGCCAGCGGAGGCCGTGCCTGGCGTTGCTCAGTCGCCCCTGTGGGGCATGGGTAAGGTCATCGCCCTGGAGCACCCGGAGCTGCAATGCGTTTGCTTAGACCTTGATGGACACGCCGATTCGGCAGCGAAAGCCGCTGTCCTCTGTGCTGAGTTAATGGCCCGCGTTCCCTTCGCAGCCTACGAAGATCAGGTGGCCTGCCGCAACGGCCTGCGCTATGCGGCCAGACTGGTGCGTCATCAGGGACAAGCCGCACGCCCTGTCGTCATTCGGGACGATGCGACCTATCTCATCACCGGCGGCTTAGGTGGTCTCGGCTTACGAGTGGCGCGCTGGCTGGCAGAGCAAGGGGCGAGATACCTGCTGCTCTTGGGGCGGCGCCAACCCACTCCAGAAGCCCGCCGGACGCTGGACGAACTGAGTGCACGCGGTACCCAAGTGAAGGTGGTGCAGGCCGATGTCACCGATCGCACACAGGTGTCCGGCGCGCTCGCTAAGATCGATCCGGTGCGTCCGCTCTGCGGCATCATCCACGCCGCGGGGGTGCTTGATGACGGCGCCCTCATGCAGCAGACCTGGGAACGCTTTGCCAAGGTATTGGCGCCCAAGATCGAGGGTGCCTGGAACCTCCATCGGCTGACCCAGGGCATGACGCTAGATCTCTTTGTTATGTTCTCTTCGGTTGCGGCGCTATTGGGCAATCGCGGCCAAGCGAACCATGCCGCAGCGAACACTTTTCTGGATGCCTTGGCCTATTATCGGCGAGCGCAACATCTGCCCGCCTTGAGCATCAACTGGGGGCAGTGGGCTGGGACTGGAAGGGCAGCAGGCCTAGATGACCGCTACCGAGCTCGCCTAGTTGCTCAGGGACTGAATCCCATCGCTCCCGAGCAGGGATTGCAAGTATTCGGGCAGGTGTTGGGACAGGCCTTTGCCCAGATTGGTGTGCTACCGATCAATTGGTCGGCGTTCAGGGAGCAGTTTCCGGTCGGGATGCCATTGCCGTTACTCTCGGAATTAGCTCCTAGAGCAAGGTCGCATAAGGAAGTTAAGGAGGTGTCCGAACAGCAGCATAGGCTTTTGCAGCGGCTGGAGAGGGCAACTGTAAGCGATCGCCAGGAGCTTTTGGTGCCTTACGTTCAAGAAAGGGTAACCGAAATTCTTGGACTTGATTCCTCCGTTCGGCCAGCGCCGCGGCAGCCATTGAATGAACTTGGGTTTGACTCGTTGATGATTACCCAACTGAAGAATCGGTTCATGAGTGAACTGGGAGTGGATGTGCCCATAAAAGAATTCATCGGGGCCAGCATCGCCCAGCTAGTAGGGCTGTTGCTCGATCATTTGGCATTGTCAAGCGTGGTCCTCCCATCCTCTGATATTTGCGAGGACATGGAGGAACTTGTCCTGTGAAGCCAAAGCCGAATGAGGTTCTGCTGAGCTTTCCAACCGGGGTGTAATGCTCCGAGATGATGGTGTTCGGCTGCGCATTCGCGCGCCCAAGGAGAGACTGACTCCGGGGACGCAATGCCTGGCTGAGAATAACCGCGAATACCCTATTTAACTTGAAGGACTAAAACAATGGCAACATCAATATACCTGATAAACCCGGCCTCTGATTTTCCAACTTACCACAGCGGTGAGGTTTACGCCGGTAAGGGATGCGGGCCTATAACGCTTATAGCAGATCTTGCTATCCCCACGATCGCCGCTATGGCCCCAAGCGACTTCGATGTACGGCTGTGTGATCAAAACATTTCACCTGTCGATTTCGATAGCCCTGCTGATTTTATAGGGATCACCGGCAAGATCACCCAGTGGGGTCATATGATGGCAATCGCTGAGGAGTTCCGACAGCGAGGCAAAGTTGTCCTGATCGGAGGTCCTTATGCCTCGTTATCCCCCGAAGTCGCTCGTCCCCACTGTGACATTCTTGTGCGGGGTGAGATAGAAGATATTGCTGAGGGATTGTTTTCCGACCTCAGGAGCGATCGCTGGAAAGCGGAATACGTGGGAAACAAGCCGGACCTTAGTCGCTCTCCGCTGCCCAAATGGGGCTTGTATCCCAATGACAGAGCGGTTATGGGCACCGTCCAGACCTCACGAGGATGCCCATTCGAATGCGAATTTTGTGATGTGATTCAATACCTCGGGCGAAAACAACGGCACAAACCGGTGAATCAGGTGCTGGGAGAGCTCGATGAACTATACCGATACGGCTACCGAGCCGTCTTCCTTGCGGATGACAACTTTACGGTCTACCGCGCTCGTACGAAAGAGCTGCTGGAGGCTTTGCGGGATTGGAATCTCCGGCAAGAGCAGGAGAGCGTCCGTTTCGTCACTCAGGCCTCTATTGACGCGGCCAAAGACGGGGAGCTGCTGCAGATGTGTGCCGAGGCAGGGCTCACGAACATTTTCGTCGGTATTGAGACACCCAACGAAGACAGCTTACGGGAGACCAAGAAACGTCAAAACCTGGGCTTAAATCTGGGAGATCAAGTGCAGTGCTTCCTAGAGCAGGGTATCTCAGTTACCGGCGGCATGATTGTGGGCTTTGACTCTGACGGTCCCGACATTTTCGAGCGTCAATACGAATTCGCCATGTCGACGCCCATTCCGATATTCAGCTTGGGAGCGCTGGTCGCTCCCGCCGCTACGCCGCTACACGAAAGAATGGCAAAGGAGGGTCGCTTGGTATCCGAAGGGTCAGAGGTTGCCGCCATGCCGTGGAGCACAAATATCGTCCCTCGACAACTGACCCGTGAGCAATTGTTGGATGGAATTAAATGGCTATGCAATAAGCTCTATCATCCGGCTGCTTTCGGAGAACGGGTCTTGCGGTTCATAGACAGACTAGGGAAGCGGCGAGATCCCCGACGTGCTGAAGGGAGACGGTATCCTACGAACAAGAACTTCCGTCCAGTGGACCTGGCTGGTCTAGACCTTCTATCGAATATAGAACGATTAGGCCCGCACGAGAGAGACATGTGCTCAAGGATTAACAAGCAAGTC
This sequence comes from Gammaproteobacteria bacterium, assembly GCA_050740435.1. Taxonomy (GTDB): domain Bacteria; phylum Pseudomonadota; class Gammaproteobacteria; order JACCXJ01; family JACCXJ01; genus USCg-Taylor. The sequence goes on along the minus strand of JBOIDL010000010.1, from coordinate 1,840 downwards.
CTCAAAAAGCCTGAAGCGGGAGAGTTCGTAGCGGTAATGCTGCTTCAATACATGCAAATTCGTTACATGTATGAGCAAGGACAATTTTGGGAATCCGCCCTAAATTGAACCGGACAAGATTAACGCCGTGTGCAACTGACATAGTGAGGATCTTGAGGAGATGGGCCTATGAACCTGAGTGAGGCTCTAGCCGAGCTCTCCGATCTGGGTGTGAAGCTCTGGGCTGAGGGTGAGCAGTTGCGCATTCGTGCTCCTGTGAGGAGACTGACGCCGGAATTGCGTAATGCACTGGCTGAGAATAAGGCAGAGATTCTAGTACTGCTGCACCAAAGAAACATTAGCGCAAGTGTTACCTCCGTACCTCTCGCGCCTGTTCCGAGAAATGGGCACTTATCTCTGTCCTTTGCTCAAGAGCGGCTATGGTTTTTAGACCAGCTGGAGGGGCCGACTGCCACCTATAACATCCCGGCAGGGCTGAAGCTCAATGGAGTACTGAATATCGGGGCGTTAAAGGGCGGCCTCGAGGAGGTGGTAAGCCGGCATGAGGTGCTGCGCACCACCTTCCCGACCGTAGACGGGGCGGCGGTGCAGGTGATTGTCTCGGAGCCAGCGGTCCCGCTGCCGGTGGTGAATCTCGAGGGATTGAGCAAGGAGGGACAGACGGCGGAGCTCAGGCGGGTGGTCGTCGAGGAGGTACGGCGCCCCTTTGATCTCGTCCGCGGGCCGTTGTTACGGGCGTGCTTACTGAAGCTTGGGGAAGAGGTGCATGGGCTATTGGTGACGGCACACCACATCGTCGCCGATGGCTGGTCAAGGGAGGTATTTGTCCAGGAGCTCTCGGCCCTCTATCAGGCCTTCTCCCTGGGATTGCCCTCGCCCTTGGCGGGGTTACCCCTCCAGTATGCCGACTATGCCGAGTGGCAGCGGCGCTGGCTTGAAGGCGAGGTGCTGGAGGGGCAACTTCGGTACTGGCGGGAGCAGTTGGCGGGGGCGCCTGCGCTCTTGGAATTGCCTACCGACCACCCCCGGCCCCCGGTGCAGAGGTTTCGGGGGGCGACGGCCGCCTTTGGGCTCGATAGCGAGCTCACCCACGGGCTCAAGGCCCTGAGCCAGCGGGCGGGGGTGACCCTGTTCATGACTCTCCTGGGGGCGTTTGCGGCGTTACTCTCCCGCTACAGTGGGCAGCAGGATGTGGTGGTGGGGACCCCGGTGGCCAACCGCAACCGCCGCGAGACCGAGGGGCTCATGGGGTTTTTTGTCAACACCCTGGTGGTGCGGGTGGCGCTTGCGGGCAGTCCCTCCTTTGAGGATCTCTTGGGGCGGGTGCGGGCGGTGTGCTTAGAGGCCTATGCCCACCAGGAGGTGCCCTTTGAGCGGGTGGTGGAGGCGCTCGAGCCCGAGCGCAGTTTAAGCCATAGTCCGCTCTTTCAGGTGATGTTCGCCCTGCAGAACGCTCCGCTTAGGGGCTCGCTGGAGGCGCTTGAGCTGCCGGGACTGAGCCTAAGCCCGCTCGAGCTCGAGAGCGGGGTGGCCAAGTTTGACCTGACCCTGGTGCTGAGCGAGACCGAGCAGGGGCTTTTGGGGGCGTGGGAATACAGCACCGATCTGTTTGAGCGCTCGACGATCGAGCGGTGGGGGGCGCATTTTGAGACCCTGCTCCGAGGCCTGGTGGCCGATCCCAGCCGGCCGCTGGCCGAGTTACCGCTTTTGCCCGAGGCCGAATGGCAGCGGGTGGTGGTGGCGTGGAACCAGACCCAAGCCCCCTATCCCCAGGAGCGCTGCATCCATGAGATCTTTGAGGCGCAAGCCCAAAAGACCTCCGAGGCGCTGGCGGTAGTGT
>JBOIDL010000009.1:0-39100 GCA_050740435.1 Gammaproteobacteria bacterium | reverse complement strand
TGAGCTTCGAGCTCGTACTTATTATTCAGGGCACAGCCCTGCAGGCTCGACCGGAGCCTTGTTACCCCAAACCAGACTTAAACGCTACTGAAATACACCTCGGCGGTCTGAGGCAGAGCCTCGTTAGATAATGCCTCCGAAGTTTACTCAATATCGCCACCGTATTGAGGATGCATTAAGATGCTCGAAACCGGATTTATACGGATGAATTCTACACCACAACTTACCGCTTAATTAAATCTATGTTTGTATAAACGCAACGAGAAAGTTTTTTAATGAATACAATGTTGCTATTCTAAAACGCACTCATCTGGGCTTACACACGTTCATCCAGGTCGGCTTGTTGCCGCATGGTTATAAAAACTATCGGCGCGTCCCGCAGTCTGGATGCTGACATTCCTTCCCATGACGTAATTTCATGCTGGCATCGATTATGGCAGTGCTAATAGAAAAGCTTTTGAATGAGACATACACTCGATATACATGCGGCGCCTGCGTATGTCCGGCCGTAGTCGTTAATCACATCAAGGAGATGTTTTATGGAAGATCTTAGGTTGTGGCTCTGGGTAACCATGCCCATCATGTTCGTATTCGGTATGGTGGTCGGCCGTTTTTTCTCAACCGGGGCAAAACGCATAAAAGCGCTCAAAGCAGAAATCCAACAAATGCGAGCCGACCTGGATAAGACGCGTACGGAGTTCGATCAGACAAGGATAGCCCTTGAAAAGTCGCAAGCGGACTCGGATGAATACCACCAGAGGGTGACGGACCATTTTTCTAAGGCCGCCGATCTTTTTAATAGCTTAACGGTAAATTATCGGGCGGTTTATGAGCATCTCGCGAAAAGCTCCCTAAACCTGTGCGACGAGCACATGGTAATGCTAAGTGATAACGTTCCCGAAGACCGCCGCATCCGGAAAGAAGAAACACGCGCCAAACAACCCCAGGGGGCTTTAAGGGCGAACAGCGTCCGCACACCAGTCTCCAATGCATCCGAAACCTCTCCGGCTCATACTGAACCGAATGCCGAGTCTTTAAAAAAATAAAATTCGCAGACCTGACATATACACCTCCAGACGTAGCAGTCGCGAGAGCGTACGGCAGATTCTCTTTCGGACCGGTTAGTTCACGGTCAACAAACACCCGCTATGGCAGCATTCCTTGATTCAATACGGTCTATGGTCGGACCATTTGGTGAATAGCATGATTCTTCGGGCGTTTTCTCACTGTCTTCGTTTCGCTTCCGTAAACCCCTGGCCGATCCACACATCCGTTCCCTTAAAACGTGCTAAGGTCAAGAATTTCATCTGTAAATTAAAGAAAACCATCTTTGTGTCGCTTTATTTACGTCCTGAGAATTTGGGGGTCGTTCAGCAGCGTTTCAGCCCTGGCGTGTAACGTGACAATAGCGGCGCCCGTGCCACAACGGGTCTGCGAAGGTCCGCGAATTCCCCGTGACGCTACACACTTAAGTGACAAATTAGCCGTTTCCTTAACAATTCAGAAGGACGTACACAACAGCGCGAGCGGCAAAACGCGTTCAGCAAGCGAAACAAATGATTCAGCATACGGATATTTCAGCGACTCCGAATAAACCGCTATTGACCGGCCTCGCAAGGACACTCGCGGGAGCGGGCTTGCTAAGCGAAGAACGCACCTACGAAGCTGCACAAGAAGCCGCCAAGAAAAAACTCGCGTTTGTCACTTACTTAGTCGAAAGCAACCTGATCAGCAGCAGCGACATCGCTTGGGTGGCGTCGAAAGAATTCGGGGTGCCGCTCCTCGATATCAATGCCTTCGAGTTCGATCCTGAAATCACCAAAATGGTAGCGGAGAATCTGATCAAGAGACACCGCGCATTTCCCTTGTTCAGAAGAGGAAATCGCCTGTTTATCGGTGTCTCCGATCCAACCAATCTGCAAGCGCTGGACGAAATAAAATTCCACGTAGGCGCCACCACCGAAGCCATTCTCGTCGAAGAAGACAAACTCGCCAAAGCCATCGAGAAGGCCCTTGATGCCGCGGACACGAGCCTATCTCAGTTAGGCGATGATGACCTCGGAAACCTCGAGGATCTCGAGATAGGTAGCGAAGAAAAAGTGGAACAAAAAGATGATTCCGACGTTGATGACGCACCCGTAGTTCGCTTTGTCAATAAGGCGCTGCTCGATGCCATCAGAAAAGGCGCTTCGGATCTCCATTTTGAACCGTATGAGAAATATTACCGCGTGCGTTTCCGAATTGACGGGGAACTTAGCGAGCTTGCACGGCCTCCGGTGGCTCTCGCCAACAAGTTCGCTTCGCGAATTAAAGTCATGTCACGGCTTAATGTAGCCGAGCGCCGCGTGCCGCAAGACGGCCGAATAAAACTCAAGATTTCAAAGAATAAGGCTATCGATTTTCGGGTGAGCACCTGCCCCACGCTTTACGGTGAAAAGGTAGTGCTCCGCATCCTCGATTCGGACTCGGCTCGCCTTAACATCGACATGCTCGGATACGAAGATTTCCAGAAGAAGATTTTCTTGAGGAATTTAAAGAAACCTTACGGCATGTTTCTGGTCACCGGACCTACCGGGAGCGGGAAAACGGTTTCTTTGTACACCGGGATCAACATCATCAACACCGTGGATGTGAATATATCTACGGCTGAAGACCCCATAGAAATCAACCTACCCGGCGTTAATCAGGTGCAAGTCGACGAAAAAACGGGCATGACTTTTCCCAAAGCCTTGAAAGCGTTTCTACGACAAGACCCCGATATTATTCTGGTCGGAGAAATCCGCGATATCGAAACCGGCTCGATCGCGGTAAAGGCCGCTCAGACCGGTCATATGGTCATGTCTACGTTGCATACCAACGACGCCCCGCAAACGCTCACAAGAATGGCTGACATGGGCATACCCGCGTTTGCCATCGCCACCTCGATCAACATCATTATCGCGCAACGCCTGGCACGGCGGCTTTGTTCAAGTTGCAAGAAACCGGTCGATATTCCCAAGGACGCGCTCTGCTCGGAAGGGTTTACCGAGGAAGATCTGGCTACAAGCTTTACGGTATATCACGCCGTTGGGTGTGATCAGTGCAATGGAGGATATAAAGGTCGCACGGGAATCTATCAGGTCATGCAAATCTCCGACGCTATGAAACGTCTCATCATGGATGGAGCAAATGCAATCGAGTTAGCCGATCAATCGAGAAAAGAAGGCGTACCCGATATTCGGAAATCCGCACTAAAAAAGGTTAAAGATGGCATCACCAGTATCGAAGAGATCAATAGCGTAACAATGGATTAATGAGGCGAGCTTATGGCAGTAGCAACCTTGAAACAGAGCACCTTTCTTTGGGAAGGCCTCGATAGATACGGCAAGCGCGTCAAGGGTGAGGTTGCGGGCGCTAGCGATGCATCGGTAAAAGCCGTACTCCGCCGGCAGGGCGTCAACCCGCTGAAAGTTAAGAAAAAGCGCGCTCCCCTGTTTGGCGGTGGGAAGAAGAAAAAGATCATCCCCAAGGACATCGCTGTCTTTAGCCGCCAGCTAGCCACCATGATGTCATCCGGCGTCCCCCTAGTCCAGTCCTTTGAGATCGTGGGGCGCGGTCATGAAAACAAGAATATGCAAGATCTTCTGCTGGCCATCAAAGCGGAGGTCGAAGCAGGTACTTCACTCGCCGACTCCTTGGGAAAACATCCTTTGCATTTCAACGATCTCTACGTGAATCTCGTCGCCGCGGGCGAGGCCTCGGGTATTCTAGAATCGATCCTGCATAAGATTGCTACGTATTTGGAAAAAACCGAAGCCCTAAAGTCGAAAATAAAGTCGGCGATGTTCTACCCGACCGCCGTGATCGTGGTAGCGTTTATCATCACCGCCATTTTGATGATTTTCGTGATACCGCAATTCCAACAGCTATTTGAAGGATTCGGCGCCGATCTGCCTCCGCTTACAAAGCTAGTCATCACGATTTCAGAATATTTCCAAGAATACTGGTGGGCGATCTTCGGCATCATCATCGGGACTATTGCAGGCCTCATGCAGCTGAAAAAACGTTCTGTTGGATTCGCGCATTTCTTAGACCGGCTGGCGTTAAAACTTCCGATTGTGGGCAAAGGTATCCTTGAAAAAGCATGCATAGCCCGTTTCAATCGTACTCTATCGACGATGTTCGCGGCGGGTACACCCTTGGTGGAAGCGATGACCGCCGTCGCGGGGGCGTGTGGGAACATCATATTCCATGATGGGACCATAAGAATGCGCGATGAAATCTCCACAGGCACCCAGTTGAACGTGGCGATGCGCGATTCAAAACTCTTCCCCAATATGGTGATTCAGATGGTGGCGATAGGTGAAGAGTCGGGTGCTCTCGATACCATGCTCGGTAAGGTCGCGGACTGGTATGAACAAGAAGTTGATGATGCGGTGGCGGCGCTAACGAGCTTGCTCGAACCGATCATCATGGCGGTCTTAGGTGTCGTCATCGGTGGCTTGGTGATTGCGATGTATTTACCCATATTCAAGATGGGACAGGTGGTATAATCTCACCTGTACGCAGCACACGCGCCGAAAGCGACCGATTAGTGTTAGAAACCCTAGCCGTATTCGTCGAGACGACCCCGCCCGCGCTTCCGATCTTCATGGGTTTGATTGGACTCGCGGCGGGGAGTTTTCTCAACGTAGTTATCCATCGCTTACCACGGATGATGGAGCAAGAATGGCGAACCCAGTGCGCGGAATTATCCGGTCACGCCGACGGCTTCCCGACGTCACGATTTTCCCTAGCATCCCCACGTTCCTTTTGCCCTCATTGCGGTCATAAGATCACTGCGTTAGAGAATATCCCTCTCCTGAGTTATTGTTTTCTGAAGGGCCGCTGCGGGACATGCGCCGTGCCGATATCCTTGCGCTACCCGTTGGTCGAGCTACTAAGCGGCGTCATAGCAGCGGCGATTGCATGGCGCTGGGGTTTTAGTTTGCAAACCCTATGCGCGGCTTTGTTAAGCTGGAGCTTAGTTGCACTGAGCTTCATTGACCTGGATACGAAGTATCTGCCTGATTCGATTACGCTCCCATTTCTTTGGTTCGGGATCGCGTGCAATTTTTTTGGTGTTTTTACCGATCTTGAATCCAGCGTCGGCGGTGCCATGGCAGGCTATTTAAGCTTGTGGATCGTTTATCAATTGTTCAAGCTCACCACCGGTAAGGAAGGGATGGGCCACGGCGATTTTAAGTTGCTCGCGATGCTCGGCGGCTGGATCGGCTGGCAGGCAATACCGTTTATTATCGTATTGTCATCGTTCGTCGGCGCCGCGATCGGCATCACCCAGATCGCATTTCAAGGAGCGGATCGCAGCACCGCGATACCTTTCGGGCCCTACCTCGCTTGTGCGGGATGGATTTCGCTACTCTGGGGGAAGGATCTCGTCACAGCCTACATGCGGTGGATAGCGGTAGTATAGCTAAGAGAATTGCACTGACGGGTGGGTTTGGCGCGGGAAAATCCACCGTGTGCGCCGTTTTTGCCGGCCTCGGCGTCCCCGTAATCGACGCCGATCAGATCGCAAGCGAATTGGTTACGCCTTGCCAACCTGTCTTAAACCTGATAGTCGAAACGTTCGGAAACGATGTTATCGATAGTCATGGTGAATTAAGGCGCGCGGCATTGCGGAAAATAATTTTTAACGATGCGGCGCGGCGTAAGCAGCTTGAAGCGATACTGCATCCACTCATCTTGCAGGAAATGCAGCTACGCGCGCAATCGGTCCGCGCACCCTATTGCATCTGCTGTGTCCCCCTGCTCCTAGAAACAGGACAGGTCTCGAATTTCGACCTCGTTGTGGTCGTCGACACGCCGATCGAGATTCAATTAGAGCGAGTTATGCAGCGCGATCATTTGACAGCAGAAGAGGCTAAGGCGATCATTCGGACCCAAGCCTCCCGCGAGGAACGTCTCGAAGCGGCCGACTATGTACTAACGAATGACGCGAATTTGGCTCATATACAAAGGCAGGTGCACGCGTTGCATAAGCGCTATCTCGCTTATACCAACTCTCAATAAGCGCCCTCTGTAGCTTGGCGTGCCGGGCTGCCCATAGCAACGCGAATGTAGCGCTGCAATATGCTGACGAACTCGGTATAGCTTCAGTCATGACAGTTGAAACTTCTCGTTTAACGCCCGAGCAGAGCGAATATGTTCCATTGACGGAAGGTGGCGCAATCATTACTTATGAGCAACCGTTGAATGAACGTGTCCGCGTTTTACTTCGTTTAGAACACCTTTTCCTTTTCATTTCCGAGCGCATTAGCGGTTTCTCCGAATGGGATAGCCGTGCCGCGCTGGGCGGGTTGATCGACATCACGGATGTTCTCTGGCGGTCTGATATTAAGGGTGAATTGATCAAGGAGCTTGAGCGCCATTTAGCGACTTTTAGCCGCCTTAGAAGCAACCCTCACGTAGACTATCATCGCCTCAACGAGACGCTGTTGAACCACGATAAAACGCTGAAAATCTTGAAACACCCGGGTTATCAGCCCGGCCACACGCTCCGGCAGGATGAGCTTATTAACGCCGTTAAACAGCGAACTGCCATTCCGGGCGGTACCTGTAATTTCGATCTACCCGCGTATCACTATTGGCTGAATCGTCCGTCCTCCCTGAGGCTTCCCCGCATACACGGTTGGCTAGACGAACTGTCTGTAATCAGAGATGGGGTATTCCTTGCGCTCCACGCGATCCGCGACAGCGCCTATACGACAAGAGTTACCGCCCTAGGCGGTTTCTATCAGCAGTCCTTGGAGCCGACTATTGCTCACCAACTGATTAGAGTTCAATTGCCTTCGGTTGCGGAGCTGTTTCCAGAGGTTAGCGCAGGTAAACATCGTTTTACGATTCGATTTTTAGAGCAGCCAGAGACCTCTGCGCGCCCTGTTCAAACGGAGAGCGATGTCGAGTTTGATCTGCAGTGTTGTATTTTATGATCACGCGCTGCCCCGTGTGCCGCATATCTGTGGATATCTCCAAAGATAATCCATGGCGCCCTTTCTGCTGCAAGCGTTGCAGGATAATCGATCTCGGTGATTGGATGGACGAAAAACACAAGATAGCGGGCGCCGATTCAGCACCTCTCGGCAACGCCGACGATCTTTTCGAAACGCGAGATGTCCTGGCCCCCGATTAATCCGCTGAAGCCTTAACAAAACGAGCCGCGGAGGAAGACTCCTTTGGTGTCCATAGACTTCGTATTGCCGCGATCCCTTGGGCACCGCAACGCCACGCGGTTTCCAGATCGCACGCGCTCAGACCACCCAAGGCATAAACAGGCTGCCGCGCGCCCCTGGCAAGCTCGCTAAACTCTTGCCACCCGAGCACTGAGCTTCCTGGATGCGTACCTGTCCTACGGACTGGGGATAGCACAATAAAGTCGACGCCAATCTTATTCGCCCATTCGACCTCAACACGGCTATGACAGGAGGCTGCAACCCAATAAGAGCTGGCAAGAGGGCGCTCCCGCACCTCACGTAAACGTCGCGCCGAAAGATGTACGCCATGCGCGCCAAGTGACACGGCGGTTCGCGGCGAAGTATTCAATAACAGCATGGTATCATGCCGCCTACAAACCTGGAGCGCCTCGCGCGCGAGCCTCTCGTATTGCGATATCGGCATCTCTTTAGACCGCAATTGGAACATCCGAATACCGGCGGATAAACACTGATCGAGTTGCCCGAGAAAGTGATCGAGATCCCCACTGGGCTCGGGGCTAACCAAGTATAAAGGAGGCAACCGAAGCGCTGTAATAATCGGTTTGTTCGCCTCGGGAAAGATTTTCTCATCGAGATCAGCTGTGCCTGACCAAGTAATAGCTTGGCCTTCACGGCCGTGCGCGATTCCACGCCACTGCTCGACGCGCCAGCAATCCAGAAAAACCTCTCCATCTTGGTCCATGTGCTGTACCTGGATAAAGGGCCGGTAGGAGATTATTGTTATTCCAAGTTCCTCAAACAGCTCCCGCTCCAACGCTTGAGTTACGCGTTCTCCCGGTTCGACTTTTCCGCCCGGAAATTCCCACAATGCGCCATGAAAAGCCGTAGCTTTTTGCTTCGATACGAGAACTTCGCCCCGCTCATTTACGATGACGCCCACGGCAACGTGCAGCGGTCGTCGGCCATAGGATTTCACCTCAACAAACAGAAGAGCCGCCAAGAGCAGAAAAGTTCTTAGGTGCGGTAACTGGCGTTGATTCGAACATAATCGTAAGACAAATCACATGTCCACACCTCGCTATTGGCGCTACCCCGACCCAGCTCGATGCGAATAGCAAGCTCGGGTTTTGCCATTGCCGCCCGGGCTTGTGCCTCGCTATATCCTACCGCCCGTGCGCCGGCGGAAACCACCACTACATCGTTAATGCTAATGCGCACCCGGCTAATATCGAGATCCTTGGGTGCCGCGCGGCCGAGCGCCGCGAGGATACGGCCCCAATTCGGATCCGAGGCAAAACACGCCGTCTTAACTAGAGGTGAATTGGCTACCTCACGAGCGATAAGCGCGCACTCCTCCTCGGACTCGCCGGCGCGCACCTCCACCGAGATAAACTTGGAGGCGCCTTCCCCGTCGCGCACGATTGAGTGCGCGAGCTTCAAGCTGACATCGAGAATAGCGGCATAGATTATCCGCCCCTCGCCGCTGTCGATATCCTCGATGGGCGGAAGAGCGGATCGGCCTGAAGCAAAGAGAACACAGGCGTCGTTCGTCGAGGTGTCGCCGTCGACCGTGATCCGGTTGAACGTACAGTCTACGATTCGTTTCAACCCTTGCTGCAAAGCACTTAGCCCTAGAGCCGCGTCGGTCCCAATAAATGCCAGCATGGTCGCCATCTTCGGTTGTATCATTCCGGCCCCTTTTGCGATCCCGGTCACTGTGATCGTCCGACCGCTCACCTCGAATCTTGCCGAACACGCTTTGGGCACGGTGTCCGTCGTCATGATGGCCCGCGCCGCTGCATCCCATCCGTCCGCTGCCAACTTCCCGACAGCTTCAGGAATCGCGCTCCTGATCTTTTCTACCGGGAACCGCTCACCGATAACACCGGTTGAAAACGGCAGCACGGCCTCGTCCCTGCAAGCCGCGAGGCCGGCCAGTTGCCGGCAACTCGTCAGCGCATCGTCTATTCCCTGGGGGCCCGTGCCGGCATTAGCGTTACCCGAGTTAATCAACAAATATCTTGGCGGACACTGCGCGATGTGCCTGCGTGCGAGGATCACGGGCGCAGCGCAAAAGCGATTCTGTGTGAATACTGCGGCGCTTGTGGTACCTTCACACAGCTCGATCACCACCAGGTCATCACGGTCCATGTCTTTAATGCAGGCAGAGGCGGTACCGAGGCGGATCCCAGGTACCGCCAGGAGGCTGATCATCCGTGCGGAGGAATCGTCATTGACCAGTGTGCCGCCGGATCTCCATGCTCTCATACAAGCTTTCCGTGGCACTGTTTGTATTTCCGGCCGGAGCCACACGGGCACAACGAGTTACGGCCGATCTTAGGATGCTGACGCGTGACTGGCGATTTCACCGTCGGCTTGGGCGGGGCGACGCTTTGATCTCGATCCTCTAAGGAACTCCCCGCTTCCGCATGGCTGTACTCGACCGGTGCGGCGCGCCGCCGCTGCCGTTCCACGGCCTCGACATCTTCTTCCGCACGCACCTGCACACGCGAGACGATCCCTATGACATCGCGTTTAATCTCTTCCAGCATTTGTGAGAACATCTGAAATGCCTCGCGTTTATATTCTTGTTTGGGGTTTTTCTGTGCGTATCCTCGCAGATGGATCCCTTGCCGCAGATGATCCATCGCTGCGAGGTGCTCCTTCCAGTGTGCATCCAAGACCTGTAACATCACCGCCTTTTCGAAATGGCGCATGACCTGCGCTCCGGCAACAGCTTCTTTCTGCTCGTAAGCGCGTTCGATTTCGCCGAGCACCTTGGCGCGCAAGGACTCTTCATCGAGCGATCCGTCCTGTTCCAGCCACCTCTTGATCTCCAGGCGCTGACCGAACTCGCTCTCCAGAGCATCCTCGAGACCTTGCACATCCCACTGCTCATCCAAGCTCTGCGGCGGTATGTAAGTGTCGATCATGTTGTAAACGACATCGTGCTGGATCCCCTGAATAATTTCCGAAATATTCTCGGCATCCATAAGCTCGTTGCGCTGCTCATAGACTACCTTGCGCTGATCATTGGCGACATCATCGTATTCTAGGAGTTGCTTTCTTATATCGAAGTTGTGCCCTTCGACTTTGCGCTGGGCGTTTTCGATCGCGCGTGTGACCCAATGATGCTCGATCGCTTCGCCTTCTTGCATACCCAAGCGCTGCATGAGCCCGGCAACCCGATCGGAGGCAAAAATACGCATGAGATTGTCTTTCAGCGATAGATAAAAGCGGCTGGATCCGGGATCGCCCTGCCGCCCGGAGCGGCCGCGCAACTGGTTATCTATGCGCCTCGATTCATGCCGTTCGGTACCGATCACGTGAAGCCCCCCTGCCGTTACGACCTGATCGTGCCTACGCTGCCATTCGGCTTTCAAGCGCGCGACCGTGAGATCGTCCGGGTTCTCGATCGCTTTCATCTCCTCGTCCAGACCGCCGCCGAGCACGATATCGGTTCCGCGACCCGCCATATTCGTGGCGATCGTGATCGCTCCAGGTCTCCCCGCCTGGGCGATGATATGCGCCTCCTTCGCATGAAATTTCGCATTCAATACCTGGTGTTCCAGGCCTTCCTCTCGCAGCAGAGCGGACACAAACTCGGAGGTTTCGATCGATGCGGTCCCGACCAGAACCGGTTGGCCTCGAGCGTGACAATCTTTGATATCATCGACAATCGCCTTGAACTTATCTTCTTGAGGCAGGTAAACAAGATCTCCAAGGTCGTCACGAATCATCGGCTTGTGCGTGGGAATAACGACGACTTCCAGGCCATAAATCTGCTGAAACTCATACGCCTCGGTATCCGCCGTGCCGGTCATCCCCGAGAGCTTGTGGTAGAGCCGGAAGTAATTTTGAAAGGTAATCGAGGCGAGCGTCTGGTTTTCATTTTGGATCGCCACGCCCTCCTTGGCTTCGATCGCTTGATGCAGTCCTTCTGACCAGCGTCGTCCCGGCATCGTCCGTCCGGTAAACTCATCGACGATGATAATTTCATTATCTCGCACGATATACTCGACGTCCTTGTGGAATAGAACGTGTGCCCGCAGGGCCGAATGGATATGGTGCATCAGCCCGATGTTGCCAGCACTGTACAAACTCTCACCTTCCTGCAATAAGCCTTCTTGCGCAAAAAGTTGCTCGACACGCTCATGTCCCTGCTCGGTCAAATAGGCTTGTTTTGCCTTCTCGTCCACCGTGTAATCGCCGGGACCGTTTTCTTCACGCTGCCTGGTAAGGTTGGGAATAAGTTTGTCAACCCTGACATAAAGATCGCTACGATCTTCGGTAGGGCCGGAGATAATCAATGGGGTGCGGGCTTCGTCGATCAGGATCGAATCGACTTCATCGACGATCGCGAAATTCAGGCCCCTTTGCACGCGGTCGGCCTTGGAGAAAGCCATGTTATCGCGCAAATAATCGAAACCGAATTCATTATTGGTTCCGTAGGTGATATCCGCGCCGTAGGCCGCCTGCCGCTCCGCTTGTGACAAGCCCGGAACAACAACGCCGGTGCTCATGCCCAGGAACTCGAATATTCTCCCCATCCACTGCGCATCGCGGCGCGCTAGATAGTCGTTTACGGTAACGATATGCACCCCATTTCCGGTTAACGCATTGAGATAAGCGGCGAGCGTCGCGACCAGTGTCTTACCTTCGCCGGTGCGCATCTCGGCAATCTTCCCCGCATGCAGCACCATGCCGCCAATAATCTGTACGTCGAAGTGCCGCATGTCGAGCGCCCGTCTTCCGACCTCGCGGACCGCGGCAAACGCTTCCGGTAAGAGGTCGTCTAGCGCCTCGCCATGGCCGTACCGATCTCGAAGCTCCTGGGTCTTCGCCGCGATTTGCGCGTCGTTCATTGCAGCGCAAAACGATTCCAGTTCGTTGACTCGCGTCACCGTCTTTGTCATCCGCTTCAGGAGTCGCTCGTTACGGCTCCCGAAAACGCGGCCCAAGAAACCACTAATGCTCAGGTTTGCACGCATAGGAATGGGAACTTATCTAATGTAAGAAATGCATGAAAGCAAGTGCTATAATTGAAACTGCGCTTACCGAAGACCAGATCGTGAACTGACTACGGACGCCCGACGGTGCCTCGCCAACCCCACCAAGCCATCGCCATTGGTAAGCTTCTCAATATTAATCCTTCCGGCCGGTGCGGGAAACTAGTCAACCATGCACGACGCCTCGCCGCGTTAGAGGATGCTCTACTTAGCGTGTTGCCGCCCGAATGGAAACATCATTGCGCGGTAGCCAATTTGCAGGACCAAACGCTGGTCGTAAGCACAACCTCGCCCGTTTGGGCGGCCCGCGTCCGGTTGATAGCGCCCCAGCTCATGGAGCAATTACAGGCACACTGCCCGGACGAGGTCCTGCGCGCCGTTCATGTGAGGATCCACCCCAGGGTAGAAACGACGCGCAAACCGAACGCTACGCGTCCCGTTCTGTCATCAGGCAGCGCTCGCCTCTTGCTCTCTGTATCGAAACAGTGCTCGGATCACGGTTTGGGACTCGCCTTAGAGCGTCTATCAGGAAACGGTTAAGTATCTTTAAAACCTCATAAGGCCGGCGATGGGCGCATGAAGTTGATCGGCAATTCCACCTCGTCCTTGAAACTAACGAGTTCCCAGGCTGTTTTATCTTCCAACAACTTCCGCAGCAACCGATTGTTTAGGGCATGTCCGGACTTGTGGCCATGAAATGCGCCGATAAGGCTGTGGCCCAATAAGTAAAGATCCCCGATGGCGTCCAGAATCTTATGTTTTACAAACTCGTCTTCATAGCGCAGACCGTCTTCGTTTAGCACGCGGTAATCGTCAACGACGACGGCATTGCTGAGGTTCCCTCCCAACACCAGATTCATTTCGCGCAGCATCTCGACCTCCTTCAGGAATCCAAAGGTGCGCGCGCGGCTGACTTCCTTTACGAACGAGGTTGTCGAAAAGTCGACCTCCGCGAATTTACATGACTCGCGAAAAAATGGATGATCGAACTCGATGGAGAATGAGACTTTAAAACCGTCGAAAGGCTCAAATTTTGCCCACTTATCCCCATCTTCGACCGCAAGCTTGCGTTTGATGCGAATAAACCGCTTCGAGGCGTTCTGTTCTTCAATGCCGGAAGATTGTAGCAGAAAGACAAACGGCCCCGCGCTCCCGTCCATGATCGGAACCTCGGGCGCACTGACATCGACATAGGCGTTATCGATACCGAGGCCGGCGAACGCGGACAGCAAGTGCTCCACGGTGGAAATACGCACCTCACCCCTGGCAAGGCTGGTCGATAACTGCGTATCACCGACGTTCTCGGCGCGCGCCCGGATTTCCACCGGTGGATTGAGATCCGTACGGCGAAAGATGATCCCGGAGTTTGCCGCGGCGGGGCGTAGCGTCACTAGAATCTTTTTCCCGGTGTGTAAGCCTACCCCAGTGGCGCGAATGACATTTTTGAGAGTGCGTTGTTTTATCATGTCCCCCTCTCTAGTTATTATTGTCAAGTCTAGCATGCGATACCGCAATGCAACAAAAATGCCCCCCGCATCATGAAAGCGTTAATCCGCCTGCCGTCTTAAGAAGGCCGGTATGTCAAGATAACTTGGGCTAGCCTTATCGAGAGTTACCGGATCTTTGTCTGCCTTGTTGCGGATAACCGTGGGGCGCTCGAGCGCCTTGTAATCGATCTCGGCGACAGGCTTGGATTTATTCAGGACCACCGGTTCCGCGAGCGGGCGCGGCTCCGTGCCGATGCCCGTGGCGACGACCGTCACACGCACCTCATCGGTCATGGCCGCATCGATCACGGTTCCCACTACCACGGTTGCGCTGTCGGATGCAAAGCCCTTAATGGTATTTCCGACTTCCTCGAACTCACCCATCGTGAGCTCCGGTCCCGAGGTAATATTCACTAAAATTCCCTTGGCGCCGGAGAGATTAACGTCTTCCAGCAGGGGACTCGCTATCGCCGATTCCGCCGCAACGCGGGCGCGGTCGGGTCCCGCAGCCACGCCCGATCCCATCATCGCCATCCCCATCTCCGACATCACCGTGCGCACATCGGCGAAGTCAACATTAATGAGACCCGGGCAGGTGATCAGCTCGGCGATCCCTTGAACGGCCCCAAGTAATATGTCATTAGCGCATCTAAAGGCATTCAGCAAACTGATCTCCCTGCCGAGCACGGCGATTAGCTTCTCGTTCGGGATGGTGATCAGCGAATCGACGTATTGGCTGAGGTGCCGGATACCGTCGCCGGCGGTTTCGGCGCGCTTTTTACCTTCAAACGCGAAAGGTTTCGTCACCACGGCCACCGTGAGGATGCCCATCTCCTTGGCCACCTGCGCCGCGATTGGCGCCGCGCCCGTCCCGGTCCCGCCACCCATTCCGGCAGTGATGAACACCATGTCTGCGCCGTCCAAGACATCCATGAACCGATCGCGGTCCTCAAGCGCAGCTTGCCGTCCTTTCTCCGGATCGGCGCCCGCGCCGAGGCCCTTGGTGACATTGCTACCGAACTGGATGATGGTCCTGGCCGAGCAGTTTTTCAACGCCTGAGCATCCGTATTTGCACAGACAAATTCCACCCCGTCGATCTTGGCGCCCAGCATGTGCTGAACCGCATTGCCGCCGCCCCCGCCGATCCCCAACACCTTAATTACCGCACTCTGAGTATAGGTATCCATTAATTCAAACATTGCCTGACCTCCGCTCGTTGTAGTACCCGCATGCCATCCCGCCGTTAAGCCTAGAAATGTCCCTGAAACCAATTTTTCATCCGCTCCCAACTCCCGGAAAAACCGCCCTCGACGCGCGAGGGCCTGGAACCGCTTCGTGCGCTATCGCGTCCAAACAACAACAGACCCACGCCTGTCGAATAAACAGGGTTTCTAACCACGTCCACCAATCCGGTCACATTCTGAGGTACGCCCAAACGTACCTGCCGGTGAAATACTTCTTCGGCCAACTCGATGGCCCCTTCCATCTTCGAGCTACCGCCGGTAAGCACGATGCCCGCGGCCATCATCTCTTCGTAACCGCTGCGCTTGAGCTCCGCTTGTATCAGTGAAAACAGCTCTTCAAAGCGAGGCTCAACGACCTCCGCCAGTGTTTGCCGCATAAGCTGCCTGGGAGGCCGATCGCCGACGCTTGGAACCTCGATGGTCTCTTCGGGGCTCGCGAGCTGCGTCAGTGCGCACGCATATTTGATCTTAATCTCTTCCGCATTATGGGTAGGCGTCCTCAGGGCAACGGCGATGTCATTGGTCACCTGATCGCCCGCGATAGGAATGACCGCCGTATGCTGAATGGCGCCATCGATGTAGACGGCGATATCGGTCGTTCCACCGCCGATATCGGCCACGCACACCCCGAGGTCCTTTTCATCTTCGGTCAGCACGGTTTGGGCTGAAGCGAGCTGTTGCAGGATCATGTCATCGACTTCCAACCCGCACCGCTTCACGCATTTGACGATGTTCTGGGCCGCGCTTACCGCACCGGTCACCACGTGCACCTTAGCCTCCAGCCGGACCCCGGACATACCGATGGGCTCACGTATCCCTTCCTGACTGTCGATGACAAATTCCTGGGGCAAGACGTGCAGGATTTTCTGATCCGCGGGAATGGCGACCGCGCGCGCCGCATCGATGACGCGCTCGACATCGCTATGCGTCACCTCGCTATCCCGGATCGCGACGATGCCGTGCGAATTCAAACTGCGTATGTGGCTACCCGCAATCCCCGCATACACCGACCGAATCTCGCACCCGGCCATCAACTCGGCTTCTTCGATGGCTCGCTGTATCGACTGAACAGTGGATTCTATGTTAACGACCACACCCTTTTTTAGCCCACGGGAAGGATTCGAGCCGACCCCGATGACTTCCACGGTTCCGTCGGAGGCTATTTCACCGACGATCGCAACCACCTTCGAGGTCCCAATATCGAGCCCCACGATTAGGCCTTTGTCAGACCTTTTCACCCAGCGACTCCTTCAAATCGGCGGCTTTGCCCGTGCGTACGGCGAAGCCATTCGTGTAACGCAGATCGACCCGCGCCACAGCAACGCTCGCGCCGCCAATCGCCTTTGGATAGTGTTCGATGAAACGGCGGACGCGGCGATCGAACTCGGACTTGCCCACGATCACGAGCGGACCGTCCCGCAATTCGAAGCTCCAGGAACGCCGCGGGCTTAGCTTTAAGCTCACCACCTCCAGCCCAACCTCAATCAGACGACGCTGTAGATCGCGGAACTTGGCGAGCACTTGAACCTCGGTGGCGTTGGGGCCAATGAGCTTAGGAAGCCCGAGCGGATAGGTATGTTGCAGCGGATGAAACAGAACACCGTCGTTACTTAGCAGGCCCTTATCTCCCCAACGAGCGGCAGGCCGCTGCTCATGCACCGTGACCTTGAGGCCGTCGGGCCAGACCCGCCCCACCGATACGCCTTTGACCCACGGATTACGGCTGAGATCATCGTGTATCTCCTTGACGCCTACCGTAAAGAAACCACCGTACACTTCCTGAGCGATCAGCGCCCGGAGATCGCCCGGTTTGATGTGACGAAACTCGCCTTCGATAAACACCTCGCGAATGGGCATCGCGGCCGGATCGGTGATCCGTGTCACCGCCCATGCAACCAGCGCGGTTAGATCCACGACCACAAAAACGGTGACTACCACTATCCAACGATAGTTGTTGCAGCAAACCGGGGTTGTTGCAATACGCCGATTTCGCCGCTGTCGCTTCACGCCACAACCTCGTTTTTAGGATCCTTGGCGATCCGCGTCAAGCGCGCCGTTTGCAGTATCTTCAACACCAGATCGTCAAATGCTACGCCGGCCGCCTTCGCGGCCATCGGGACCAGGCTATGGCTCGTCATCCCGGGTACCGTGTTCACTTCGATAAGCCACGGCTGGTCAGCATGATCAACCAGCATGTCAACGCGCCCCCAGCCGCGCGCGCCCAAGGTTTGAAAGGCATGCACGGCCAACGCTTGATACTCGCGCTCCCGCTCCACGGAAAGCTCAGCGGGGCAAATATAGCGGGTGCGATCGTCGTGATACTTCGCCTCGTAATCGTAGAATAACCGCGGCGTCTCCAACCGAATCATCGGCAGGGCTTCTTCGTGCAGCACGGCAACGGTATATTCGCGCCCCGTGATCCAACGCTCCGCGATGATGCTCTCATCAAACTCGGCGGCGCATTTCCAGGCCGCGCTTAGGCCCTCCGGATCGTCTACCTTGCTCGCGCCGATGCTCGAACCCTCGCACGCGGGTTTCACCATGATGGGCAACCCCAATGCGGAGACGACTGCCTGCGCATCAGAATCCTTTTGCATCTCGACGAAAGGCGGCGTCGGCAAACCGACACCGATCCACACCCGTTTGGCTTTGACCTTGTCCATCGCCAACGCCGAGCCCAACACGCCGCTTCCCGTGTATGGGATCCGCAAGGTTTCGAGGGCGCCTTGGATCTGTCCGTCCTCGCCACCCCGGCCATGCAGGGCGATAAAAGCGCAGTCATAGCCGCCGCTTCGCAATCGTTCCAACACTTGCGCGTCGAGATCAACAGGCGCCGCATTCACCCCTTTGCGCTTGAGTGCCGCGAGGACCGCATTACCGCTCTCGAGCGAAATCACACGCTCCGCCGACTCACCGCCCATGAGCACCGCCACGTTCGTGAACTTACTCACGCGCCCTCGCTACAGGCGGACCGCGGAGGTTCGCCCACTATCTTGACCTCCGGTGCCAGCCGTACGGCATGCGCCGACTGCACCGTCGCTTGAATCTTCTCGATCAGGGCTTCGATGTCGGCGGCGGTTGCCTTCCCGAGGTTTACTATGAAATTAGCATGCTTTTCCGAGACACGGGCCTCGCCCACGGACAAGCCTTTCAGGCCGCTTGCTTCGATCAGGCGAGCCGCGTGATCCCCGGGGGGATTGCTAAATACGGAGCCGCAACTGCGCTCGTGGATCGGCTGCGCAGCCGCCCGCTGCGTCATGAGGGACTTGATGCGTTGCATGCCGCGACGCTCGGGATCCCGATCTAGAGCCAGTTCGGCGCCTAGGAACCATTCATCATCTTGTAGACCGCCAAGGTGGCGGTAACCCGGAACGAACTCCTGCCGTTCGCGTGCCCGTCGGACGCCTTCACGGTCCACGGTTTCAACGCTTCTTACGAGATCCCACGTCTGTCCGCCGTAGGCGCCGGCATTCATCGCGAGAGCCCCCCCCAGGGTTCCGGGAACACCCGCTAAAAACTCCCCGCCCCTGTAACCGGCTCTAGCGGCAAAGCGAGCCACCTTCGCGCACGCGACTCCGCACCCCGCCCATAAGGTATGCTCACGGGTTATTTCCAGTTTGTCGAAAACACCCACTGTACAAATCACCGTACCGCGGATCCCGCCATCGCGCACCAGCAGGTTACTGCCCAGACCCACCCACAAGACCTGTTCCACCCGCGGGAGCCGGCGGATAAAGGCAACCAGATCGTCAACATCGGCGGGAACGTAGAACCGATCCGCGGGTCCACCGACGCGCCACGAGGTATGCTCGGACATGGGCTCGGCGTAGCGTAGTTCGCCTCGCAACGGCGGGTGACATTCCCCTTTCGAGATCCCCAGGGAGGGCGCGTGCGGTTGCGTTAACATACCGCCGCCAATTCTTGCCCGGCGCCGTAATAACGCCATAGGTGTGGCGCGGTGGCGCCAACACTGCCGGCGCCGAGCATAAGCAGGATGCAGCCGTCGCTGACCATCCGGGGTAACTCGGCGGCTAGTTCCGAGGGTTGACCGAGCAACAGAGCATCGATGCCGCCGCGGCGCTGTATGGCGCGGCAAAGGGCACGGCTGTCGGCGCTTGCGACGTAGGTTTCACCGGCCGCATAGGTCTCGAACAAGACTAAGGTATCCACGGATGATAGAACTTCGACGAAATCCTGGAACAAGTCCTCGGTACGTGTGTAGCGATGGGGCTGGAAAGCGACGACCAGTCTCCGATCGGGCCAGCCCGCCCGTACCGCCGCCAAGGTCGCGGCGATCTCGCGTGGATGGTGACCGTAGTCATCGATCAAAAGCACGCGCGCCGCTCCGATCCGGATCTCACCGAACAATTGCGATCGCCGGGCAATGCCCTCAAAACGCTCCAGGCCTGCTTTGATCACCTCATCGGCGATGTTGAGCTCGCGCGCGACAGCGATCGCTGCGAGCGCGTTCAAGACGTTATGTGCCCCCGGTAAATTGAGCGTGAGGTCCATCGAGTTACCCTCCAAAGAGGTGACTCGAAAGCGCGTGGTGCCGCGTTCTTGCCATAGCACCTCCGCGCGTATGTCCGCCCGGGTGTCGATCCCGTAGGTCAGCAATGGCCGCGACACGCAGCCTAGAATGTCCCGAATGACCGGGTCGTCCATGCAGACGACGGCCAACCCGTAGAAGGGCAGGTGATGCAAGAACTCTAAAAAGGCCTCGCGCAGGCGGGAAAAATCATTCTGATAGCTGCCCAGGTGATCGGCGTCGACATTGGTCAGGACCGCGATCACGGGTTTGAGATACAGAAACGAGGTGTCGCTCTCATCGGCTTCGGCGACGAGGTATTTCCCGCTCCCGAGCCGCGCGTGGCTCGCCACGCTATTCAGCCGTCCGCCGATCACGAAGGTGGGATCGAGACCGGCCCTTGCCAAGAGACTCGCGATGAGGCTCGTGGTGGTCGTTTTTCCGTGGGTGCCAGCGACCGCGATCCCGTAACGAAAGCGCATGAGCTCCGCCAGCATCTCCGCGCGCGGCACGACCGGTATTCTACTTTCCCGCGCCGCGAGGACCTCGACGTTATCGGCGCCGACGGCGCTCGATACGACCAGGACGTCCGCCTCCGCCATACTTTCCGCACGGTGCCCGAGGACTATACGGATACCCAGCCGTTTCAGGCGTTCCGTGCTGGCGTTATCGTGGAGATCGGAACCGGAAACGCGGTAACCAAGATTGTGAAGAACCTCGGCGATCCCGCTCATGCCGGCCCCGCCGATCCCGACAAAGTGAATTGTCTTTACCCGGCGCATCGTCGAGGTTTCGCTTTCAACCACGCGCCACCTCCACACAAAGGTCAACGACCCGCGCGGTGGCATTTAACGCGGCGATCTCGTGCACCCGAGCCGCCATGATCTGCAAGCGTTCAGGGGCTTCGCCCAGTGTCCTCAACACTTCGGCCAAGCACCCTTCGTCGAATTGCGGCTGCGGTATGAGTATCGCCGCGCCGCGATCGGCCAAAAAACGCGCATTCGCGGTTTGGTGATCGTCCACGGCCGAGGGATAAGGAACCAAAATCGCCGGGACGGACGCGGCGGCAAGCTCGAACAGCGTGGAGGCGCCGGCGCGGCAAATCGCGATGTCCGCCCATGCGTAGGCCGCAGCCATGTCGTCAATGAATACATCGACTTTGGCCTGCACCCCGAAGGCCGTGTAGCGCTGCCCGGTGGCGCCCTGATCGGAAGTCCCAACCTGATGCCATATCCGGACCCGCGGGGATCCCAGGCGCGCGACGGCCTCGGGTACGACGCGGTTGAGAACCAAGGCGCCCTGACTACCGCCTAGGATCAGAATCCGCAACTCCGTTTGAGCGTGCGCTAAGCGGCTGACGTTCAATACCTCGCGGCGCACCGGATTACCCGTGTGAACTGCGGTTCTGACGCGCGCAAAGGTGCCGGGGAAAGACTCCAGGACACGGGTAGCCAAGGGCGACAATAACCGGTTCGTGAGTCCCGCCACCGCGTTCTGCTCGTGGATGATCAGCGGGATCCGCAAAAGCCAGGCGGCGATGCCTCCGGGCCCGCTTGTGAATCCACCCATACCGACGACAGCCGCGGGCCGCTGGCGTACCAAGAGCGCGAGACACTGCAGCAGCGCGAACACGATCTGCAGCGGTGCGATGACCTGCTTGATCAGCGCCTTGCTCCGGAACCCGGATACGGCGATGGTAATGAGATGGAAACCCGCCTTAGGCACGATGGTCGCTTCCATCCCGCCGCGGGTTCCAAGCCAGATCAGGGGCACGCCCAAGTCGCGCAGCCGTTCGGCCACCGCGAGAGCGGGAAAAATATGTCCGCCCGTACCGCCGGCCATCATCAGCACCGGTCTACCCGCCATCACGCCGGACCCTCGTTTCACGCTCCACCCGGAATAAGATCCCGAACGCGGCACAGGTCACCATCATGCTGTTACCCCCATAGCTCACCAAGGGCAGCGTCAGCCCCTTGGTCGGCAGCACCCCCATGTTCACTCCCATGTTGATAAATCCTTGGAGTCCGATGAGCAAACCGATCCCGTAGGCGAGGTGCTCCGCGAAGGGCTGGCCCGCGCGTTGCGCCTGGCCGCCGATCACGACGGCGCGCCAGACCACCAGGGTGTAGGCGGCGATCACGACCAGCGATCCGATCAGCCCCAATTCCTCCGCCAACACCGCAAATATGAAATCCGTATGTGCCTCGGGAAGATAAAATAACTTCTGAATGCTACCCCCGAGTCCGACGCCCCACCATTCACCTCGCCCAATCGCGATGAGCGCTTGGGTTAACTGGAATCCGCGGTCATACGGGTCGGCCCACGGATCCATGAACGTCAGCAAGCGTTCGAGGCGATAAGGCGCGAGCATCGCAAGCGCAACTAATGCGGTGACAGCCACCGCGCCCCATCCCAGGAAGCGCGTTAGCGGGACTCCGCCGAGAAATAGCATGCCTAAGGCCGTCGCGAATAATACCGCGATGACGCCGTAATCGGGCTCTAAGAGCAGCAAACCGCCAATGAGCGTCAACACCAAGAACGGTTTCATCGTTCCCGCGAAGGTCGACCGGACCTTGTGTTGGTGGCGAACGAGATAACTCGCCAGATAGATGATGACTAGAAGCTTCGCCGGTTCGGAGGCCTGAAACGATACCGGCCCCATGCGGATCCAGCGCATGCTGCCGTTGACGACTCGTCCTACGCCTGGCACCAGGACCACAAGCAACAGAGCCAAGGCCATAAAAAGCGATAACGCGCCTAAGCGCTCCAATGTGGCTAACGGCGTGCGCACGGCCAGGAAGCAGCAGCTAAGGCCGATCATCGCCGCCACCATCTGCCGCCATAAGAAATAGAAGGGATCGTGATAGTCGCGATCGGCAATGGTCACCGAGGCGGAGGCGACCATGACCAGTCCTAGTGCTAATAACAGCACGAAACACCCGGCCAGCCAGGGATCGTAGTTCGCCCGCGGCCGGGAGCTCCCGTGTAAGGTCCGCGGCAATGCTTGCGGCGCGGCTTGATTCACTGTGCTACCAGCCCGCTAACGGCGCGCATAAACACCTCCCCGCGCTCGGCGTAGTTACGAAACATGTCGAAGCTTGCGCACGCGGGCGACAGCAGGACTGCATCGCCTGGAATCGCGAGTTGCTCCGCCTGGGACACCGCCTCCTGCATATCCTTGGCTTCCAGCAATGGCACCGCCTCGGCAAGCGCGGACTTGATGCGCGGCGCGGCGCGCCCCATGACCACGATCGCCCGCACGTGTCCGGATACCGCATCGGAGAGCGGCCGGAAGTCCGCGCCTTTTCCATCGCCCCCCGCGATCAACACCACGGGCCGCGTAGCGCCCAACCCGCGAATCGCGGCACAGGTGGCGCCCACGTTGGTGCCCTTGGAGTCGTTATACCAATCGATATCGCGAAGCCGCGCGACCCATTCACAGCGGTGCGGTAAACCGCGAAACTCCCGCAACGCCTTGAGCATGCCCTGCCTCGGCAAGCTTATCGCGGTCCCTAGCGCCAAAGCCGCAAGCGCGTTCGCGATATTATGCCGCCCGCGGATCCGCAGCGCGGACGCCGGCAACAATTCATCGCCGCCTTGCGCCAGCCAAGGCTCACCCTGGCGCTCCCGCACCCCGAACCCGTCCCCGCGCGGGATCCCGAGTCTGAAACCGATCACGCCCCGATCCGCCGCCATCATCGCGGCGACGCGTTCATCATCCTCATTGATGACCATCACACCCGGGCCGCGGTAGATACGTTGTTTGGCACTGGCGTAGTCATCGAGCGAGGCGTAACGATCCATGTGGTCGGGTGTCAAGTTAAGGACCACGGCGGCCTCGGGGGTGAGCGACTCGGTCGTCTCCAGTTGAAAGCTCGAAAGCTCGAGCACATAGACATCGGGCTCCGTATCGTCGATCAGAGCCAATGCCGGCGTGCCAAGATTGCCTCCGGAGCGCGCCTCCAATCCGCCCGCTTGTGCCATCGCGGCGACCAGCGAGGTTACCGTGCTCTTACCGTTGGTGCCGGTGATCGCGACGATTGGGGCGCACCTGTGGCGCGCAAAAAGCTCGATATCGCCGGCAACCTCGATACCGCGCTCGCGGGCTGTTTGGATGATCGGCTCGCACGACGCCACCCCTGGACTCACGAACAACCGCTGCGCTTGTGCGCACAGG
Organism: Gammaproteobacteria bacterium; assembly: GCA_050740435.1. GTDB lineage: Bacteria > Pseudomonadota > Gammaproteobacteria > JACCXJ01 > JACCXJ01 > USCg-Taylor. The sequence continues at coordinate 15,461 of JBOIDL010000009.1, read as the reverse complement.
CCCTCATCGAACCCGCCAAGAGCGAGTGGTACGTGCGGAAATTCGCTTTTAAACGCGCTCAACTCTGGAGGGTGCTCACGGTTGTCAGTAACGACAAACGGCACATTGCGGTTGGCGAGAAAACGCGCGATAGACAAACCCGTCACCCCCAGACCCACGATGACGGTGCCGGCGGCCTGCGTTACTTCGTGAGTCGCCATCGAGACTCCCATGACTAGCGGATCTTGAGGCTGGAGAGCCCCACCAGCACCAGGATCACGGTGATGATCCAGAAGCGGACGATTACCCTCGGTTCGGGCCACCCCTTAATCTCGAAGTGATGGTGCAAGGGGGCCATGTTGAAGATGCGTTTTCCGGTAAGCTTAAAAGACAACACCTGCAGGATCACCGAGACGGTCTCCATCACAAACACCCCGCCCATGATCAGCAACACCAGTTCTTGCCTCACCAGCACCGCGACGATACCCAAGGCGGCGCCCAGGGCCAGCGCTCCGATATCACCCATGAACACCTGAGCCGGATAGGCGTTAAACCAGAGAAACCCAAGGCCGGCGCCCGTGATCGCGCCGCAGAAAACGCTAAGCTCTCCCACGCCGGGCACATAGGGCACGCCCAGGTAAGTGGAAATTTTCACGTTCCCGGCAACGTATGCGAATATCGCCAAGGCACTGGCTACCATCACCGTGGGGAGTATCGCTAAACCATCCAGGCCATCGGTAAGATTCACGGCATTGCTGGTTCCCACGATGACGAAATAACTGAACAGCACGAAAAACCAGCCGAGATCGATCACCACGGCCTTGACGAACGGCACGATTAGCTGCGTTTCCGTGGGGGAGCCTGCGCTAAGATAGAGAAATAGCGCGGCACCGAGACCCGCGCACGATTGCCAGAGATATTTTTCTCGCGCCGAGAGACCCTTCGATTGGCGTTTTACCACCTTGCGGTAGTCATCCACCCAACCGATGGTTCCGAACAACATGGTCACGATCAGAGCAACCCACATAAACCGATTAGCCAAATTCGACCACAATAAAGTGCTGGCCACGATCGAGGTCAAAATGAGTAACCCGCCCATCGTGGGCGTGCCCGATTTCGCCAGATGGCTTTGCGGGCCATCGTCACGCACGCTTTGGCCGATCTGGTGGTGCGTCAAACGCCTGATCATGAACGGCCCGACCACCAGCGAGATTGAGAGCGCCGTCAGAACACCGAGGATGGTGCGCAAGGTCAGGTATTGGAAAACGCGGAACCCACTATTGAGTTCCGCCAGAATTTCGCTGAGATAGAGAAGCACGCCTATTCCCCTTCCTTCTGCAGGAAGCCCACCACCCGTTCCATGCGCATCGACCGCGAACCCTTCACTAGTACTGTGACCCGTGGATGGAGATCGCCGCCCAAGGATTCAACGAGCGTATCGACAGTCGCGAAATACCGCCCGCCCGGCCCGAATCCGTCCACGCTCGCGCGCGCCAGATCACCGGTCGCGTATAAGCGCTGTATCCCGAGGTGGCGTGCCAATACACCCGCCTGGTGATGGTAACCCGCGGCCTCGGGGCCGAGCTCTGCCATATCACCGAGCACCAGCCACGGCTCCCCGGGGCAGCTCGCCAAGAACTCGAGGGCCGCTTTGAGCGAGCCCGGATTGGCGTTGTAACTATCGTCGAAAACCCGCGTACCACGGCGGCCGGCGCGCGGCTGCAATCGACCTTGCACGGCGCGCATCGACTGCAAGCCCGCGGCGATGTCCCCGAGCCCGATTCCAAGAGCCAACGCGCTCGCGGCCGCCGCCAAGGCATTGCTGATATTGTGGCGCCCCAATAGTTGGATATGGACGTCGATAGACCCGGCCGGGGTATGCAGGCGGAGCTTGCTCCCGTCGAGCACGCTGGCGGTATCCACCACGGTGGCCGTGACATCCGGCGAGGCTTCGAAACCGAAGCCCAGTTGTCGGCAGCCACTCGCGAGCGTGCGCCATAGCCCGGCATAGGGATCGTCGGTGTTAATGACAGCCGTATCATTGGGTCCCAGTCGGGTAAAGATTTCTCCCTTCGCGCGCGCCACGCCTTCTATCGACCCGAATCCTTTCAGATGGGCCGGGCTACACTGGGTAACCACCGCCACCGAGGGCTGCGCGAGCTCGCATAATGCGGCGATCTCACCGGGGTGGTTGGCGCCCATTTCGATCACGGCGTACGCGTATCGCTCATCGAGGTTGAACAGCGTTAAGGGCACGCCGATATCGTTATTCAGATTGCCCTGCGTCCCCAGCACCTGAGCGCAACGCGAGAGGATCGCCACCAACATCTCTTTTACCGTGGTCTTGCCGTTGCTACCGGTTACGGCAACGAGCGGGAGCCGGAAACGCCGGCGCCAATGCGCCGCGATTAGCCCGAGCGCCCGGCGCGTGTCGGGGACCACTAAACCAGGCCGCTCCCCGCCGATCGCATGCTCGAGCACGGCCGCGGCCGCTCCCCGCGCAAAGGCCGCATCCACGAAGTCATGGCCGTCGAAGTGAGGCCCGCGCAACGCAACGAATAAGGCCTCGGGAAACAGGTTCCGAGAGTCCGTCGTACAACCGCTGAACTCGATATCCCTCCCCTGGCGCTCCGCGCCTAAAACACTCCTCAAATCGGAGAGACGCATACGAATCACGGTTTGGGCCCGCGCAGAAGTTGCTTTACCACCTGGCGGTCGCTATACGGCCTGCGCACCCCGCCTTGGTCTTGATAGTCTTCATGGCCTTTACCGGCGATCAATACCGTATCGTTTTCAGTCGCATGCTCAATGGTAGAGGCGATCGCTCGCGCCCGGTCCGGCTCGCTGCGCGCCCGCGCCGGATCACTAATGCCGCCCAGGATATCCTCAACGATTGCCGCCGGATCCTCGCGCCGCGGGTTGTCGGTCGTCAGGATCACGCGATCGGCCAGTGTCTCGGCGATTCTCCCCATGAGCGGCCGTTTTCCGGCATCCCGCTCCCCGCCACAGCCGAAGATACAAAAAAGCTTCCCGGATCGAAACTGGCGCAGGGCGATCAGCGCTTGCTCCAAACCATCCGGTGTATGGGCGTAGTCGACAACAACGAGGGGCGATCCACCTCCGGCGGGGAAGCGCTCCATCCGCCCGGGAACCGGCCCCACCGATGCCAGTCCCTCGGCCGCTTGCTCCAGCGCTACACCGGCCGCCAGCAACGCGCCAAGGGAGGCGAGTAGGTTATAGGCATTGAGCCGTCCTAAAAGCGGGCTCTCGATCTCGACGGTTTGTCCTCCTACCCCGATGCGAAGCGACAAGCCCCGATCGTGCAGCCTGAGAGCACTACCCGCGATACGCTCGTTCACCGGCAGTTGACTATCATTTAAGGTATAGCCGAACATACGAACGTCAGGCGCTAGGACCGCGGAAATCGCCTGGCAATAGGAATCATCGAGATTCAGCACCGCCGCCCGCAACCGCGGCCATTGAAAGAGCAACTTCTTCGCCTCACCGTAAGCGCCCATGTCACCGTGGTAATCGAGGTGATCGCGACTAAGGTTGGTAAACACCGCAATGGCAAATTCGACGCCCGCGACCCGCCCTTGATCTAAACCGTGCGAGGATACTTCCAAGACCACCGAGCGCGCTCGACGAGCGCGGAGATCGGCGAGCTGACGCTGGATCGTCACCGCATCCGGTGTGGTGTGGGCCGCCGGCATGAGATCGTCCACCCGGCCCCAACCCAGGGTGCCCACCACACCGCAAGGGCCGGCATTCCCACCGCTATCGAGCACGCGGGCGATCGTGTGTGTCACGGAGGATTTGCCGTTCGTGCCCGTCACTCCGATCGCCAAGAGATGCCGAGAGGGATGAGCGTAGAAACGCGCGGCAATCTCCCCGACGCGCGACCGTAGCCGCGGCACCCGGACGATTGGAATCGCTTCGATGGACAGCGTAGGCTCGTAGGCGGCATCCAAGGCGATGGCGGCAGCCCCCGCGCGTATCGCCTCCCGCATATGATCACCGCCCTGCCGATTAACGCCGGGATAGGCTAAGAACAAGTCACCCCCGCGTGCTAAGCGGCTATCCGTACACAGCCCCCGGATGAGCCGGTCTTGCGGCGGCGCTACCCGGCCAAATCCATCCAGGAGGCAGCTGAGGACTTGACCGGGTTGTTGCGCGACGGCGTTCATGGACGGATCACGGGTGGTAAATCCGCCGCATGAACGCGGGTGAGAAACTGCTCATTCTGGGGAAGAAACGGGGCAATGTCATCGGGCGGTATGTCGAGCAAGCGGGTCGCATCACGCATCACCCTTGCAAATACGGGCGCGGCGACTTGTCCGCCGAAATGCTCGCCGCCGGCCGGTTCATCGATCACTATAACCGCGATCAGCCGCGGCCGGCTGGCCGGGATCATCCCCGCGAACAGGGATACATATCGGTGCGCGGCATAACCTCCCCCACGGGCCGGTTTGTGCACGGTCCCGGTCTTGCCCGCGACCCGGTAGCCAGTGATGCGCGCCAACGCACCGGTGCCTTGGCGCACGGCCGCCTCCAGCATGTCCCGCACCGTTTGCGCGCTTGAACGACTCATAACGCGCCGTCCGGTGTGCCGCTCCGCCAACCGCACCAGGCTTACCGGTAGCACCATCCCGTCATTCGCGAAGGCCAGGTAGGCGTTTGCGAGTTGCAATGCCGTGACCGAGAGGCCGTACCCGAATCCTACCGTCGCGTGATCGATCGTGCGCCATGCAGCATGAGGTTGCAGGCGCCCGGCTGCCTCCCCCGGGAAACCGGAGCCCGTCGCGGCGCCGAATCCCAGCCCCGCGAGCATCCCCCAAAGCTGCGCGGGTTCTAACGACATTGCGACTTTGGTGATGCCCACATTACTTGATTTGCTAATGATGCCTGTCGCATCGAGCAGACCGTAGTCGTGTAAATCGCGTACGCTATGCCGCCCAACCCGCAGGTATCCCGGACGGGTATCGATCATGGTCTTGACGCCGATCGCCCCCGACTCTAAAGCGGAAGCGATGGTGAAGGGCTTGATCGTCGAGCCGGGTTCGAAGGTGTCCGTGAGCGCCCGGTTGCGAGAATAACCGGGCCGTAACTGCTTCCGGTCATTCGGGTTGTACGAGGGTTGATTCACTGCGGCGAGCACTTCTCCGGTTTGGGTGTCGAGCACCACCATCGAACCCGCCCGGGCTTGGTGCTCGCGCACGGCGGCCTTGAGCTCGCGGTACGCCACGTATTGAATATGCTTATCGATGCTCAGCACCAGATCATGTCCCGGTTGCGGCGCACGCACGCTTTCCACGTTTTCAACGACATGCCCGATCAAGTCCTGGATCACGCGTTTTGAGCCCGAGACACCCCGCAAGTGTTCGTCGTAGGCAAGCTCGATACCTTCCTGCCCCTTATCATCGATATCGGTAAACCCGACACAGTGCGCCGTCACCTCCCCCGCCGGATAATACCGGTGTACTTCCTGGCGGAGCTCTACCCCGTCGATATCAAGCCGCATCACCTCCTCGGCGAGCTCGGGGGTAACGTGCCTTCTAAGTAAAACGAAGCGGCGCTCCAGCCGCGATAGTACGAACGCCGACAACTCGTGACCTGAGATCCCGAGCGCCCGCGCGAGTGCGGGCCAGCGGCCGCGCACTTGCGTGAGCTTGGAAGGAATAACGCCCACCGAGCTGACCGGGGTACTGACTGCCAGGGGCTCGTTGTGCCGATCGGTGATCGTCCCCCGATGCGCCGGTAATTCAACGGTTCTAAGATAGCGATCCGCCCCGTGTCCCTGAAGCACATCGGTTTCGGTTAGTTGAAGATAGACCGCCCGCCAAACGAGTAGCGCCGCCCCCACCACGAATGCGCTGACGACAAATCGCCGTCGACCGTTGAAAAACAGCTGCCTTCGCCGGCACATCAATCGGTCACAATGATCACGTCCGCGACGGACGGCATCGTCATGTTCAGCGCGCTGCGCGCGCGCTCTTCGATGCGCCCGTGCGTCCCCAGGGTGGCCTGCTCCAATTGCAACCGCCCCCATTCATCATTCATAGCATCCTGCCCCTGTTCGAGCGCTTGCAATTCGACAAACAACTTTCTGCTTTGATGCCGGGTCATGGTGATTGCAAGGGAGGTGATAACTACTAAACCCACAAGCAAAGGGCACAGGATCCGCGTCATAGGAGCTTCTCCGCCACCCGCAAGGTTGCGCTTCGCGCCCGCGGATTCCGGCCGATCTCGTCGACTGTGGGTTTCATCGGACCACACACCCGTTTCAAGGTCAGGCCTTCGGCAGCGACACGCGGCGGTAAGCTGCGCGGGGTGGACCGTCCCTGCGATTCGTCACGTATAAATCGCTTAACGATACGGTCTTCCAACGAATGGAAACTGATTACTAGGAGGCGTCCGCCGCTACGCAATACCTTTACCGCCTGCCGAAGGCCGAGCGTTAGCGCACCGAGCTCGTCATTAATAGCAATCCGTAGCGCTTGAAAGCAGCGCGTAGCCGGATGCAGATTTTTTTCCCAAACCGGTTTCGCACGGGCGACGATTTCCGCCAGACGCTTAGTGGTCGTGATTGGCGCAAGGGCTTGTTCTCTCGCGATGGCACGCGCGATTCTAGTTGCAAACCGTTCTTCGCCATACGCACGAATAACCTCTGCCAACTCCCGAGTGGACACCGCCGCGATCCATTGTGCGGCCGTAAGACCGGATTCATTGTCCATGCGCATGTCGAGTGGACCGTCCTGGGCGAAGCTAAAACCGCGCCGCGAATCATCTAATTGCGGCGAAGAGACACCGAGGTCGAATAGAATTCCATCGACCTGCCCGGCGATTGCCGCAGCGTGTGCGAGTTGCTCCAGTAGCGCGAACGAGCTTCTGGCCACCTGGACCCGAGGATCCTCGTCCGCGAGCTGTTCCGCTGCCAATACGGCCGCCGGATCACGATCGATCACGATCAGGCGTCCTCGCCGCCCCAGGCGCTGCAAAATTGCGCGTGCATGTCCACCTCGCCCGAACGTACAGTCAATATACAAGCCCGCGTCGTGGAGAACGAGGAGCTTCACAACCTCGTTCATCAATACCGGGGTATGGGAGCCTCCGGTACCCTGCACGTGCCTACAACGCTAATTCGCGCAACGCCTCCGATGCCGTTCCGACACCGCGTCCAATGTCGGATCGCCATTCATCCCGCTGTCCAACCCAGGCATCGGTATCCCAAAGCTCGAAGCGATTACCTTGACCTAAAAAGGTAATATATTTCACGAGATTTGCGAACTCCCGCAGCGATTCGGGAATGCGGATCCTGCCCTGTGTATCGAGTACACAGGAGCTTGCATAACCCCGCATCATTTGCTTCGTGCGTCTGCTTTGCTTATCAAAATCAGAAAGTTGCTGCAATTTTATGTCGATGGCTTCCCATTCCGTCACGGGATATAGCCACAGGCAAGGGTCATACGGGCTAACGGTAAGCACAAGCGCATTGCCAAACACGGTCGCTATTTGTTCCCGGTAGCCGCTTGGAATCGCCAGACGCCCCTTGGCATCGAGGCTCAGCGCATTGATCCCCTGAAACGATACCTTGCCCATGGATAGTAAGGATCCACATTTCCCCACGTTTCCCCACAGACAAACTATAAGAACCCAGCCGCGAGATGTCAAGAAAACATTCACGACCAGCGTCTGAAAGTCGCTTCTTGAACAGGGACTTATATTTGCGAGGCACGACACCCGAACGGCCAGTTTTCAGGGCCGCCTAAAGATGTATCCGAATGCTGCGATTAGCTTAGGTAATTAATGTCGGTAGTTAATATATGGGTGCAGCGCGTAGGGCCGGCAACGATGGGGACGACTTAACGGGCCATGCGCGTAGCACCCTGGATACAGGGGACTGAGAAAGCAAGGAGTCAACCTGTAAGCCGGGTTCTGTCCGCCGCGCCACAAAACGGCTTTAGCGGGGCAGTCATTTATCTGGGATGCATGTCACCATGCACCTCTAGCGACCTACCCGGGAGCCCACGCGGGCCACGTGTCGCCACCCCTCATAGGGCGCTCGCTCCCCTATTTGGCCTTGCTCCAGGTGGGGTTTACCCTGCCACCGGCGTTCGCCGGCGCGGTGCGCTCTTACCGCACCTTTTCACCCTTGCCGCCCCGACCGGCCGGACCGTTACCGGCTACCTGCCGGGGGTTGGCGGTCTTTTCTCTGTGGCACTTTCCGTGAGTTCGCACCCCCCAGGCGTTACCTGGCACCCTGCCCTTGGAGCCCGGACTTTCCTCTGCATCGCATCGACACAGCGACTACCCGGTTGACTCCTTGCGACCTTAGTTTGTTGAGATCTCGCCCGAGTTGCAAGATCCCGCGCTTTTTTCCGGCTGCCCGCGCTCGGCCGCGCGGTGAGATGCGATCTCTAGCATGAGCCGGTAGATCTGATTCTTATTCGCGCCGGAAATCTCGGTCGCGGCCGCAACCGCTTGCCTCGCCGGCAGGTATTTCAATAGGGTCGCGACCGAATGCCGCAACCGCTCATGTTCATGGGCAGCCTCCGCCGCACCCGCGACTACGATCACGATCTCGCCCTGGACACGCTCCTTCGCTTGCAACCATTCGGACAGGCCGCGCAAGGTTCCGGCAAACGTTTCCTCGTAAATTTTTGTCAACTCCCGCGCCAGCGTCACGCGACGATCCGCTCCGAAAAGCTCATTCATGTCGGCAACACAATCCCGCACGCGGTGCGGAACTTCGTAAACCACGAGGGTCCTCTGTTCATGGCGTAGTGCCGACAAGCGATCCCGGCGCGCGGGCCGCCGTGGGGGCAGGAATCCCTCAAAGACGAACCGATCCGTGGGTAGGCCCGCCACTGCAAGACTCGCGACGATCGCGCAAGGCCCCGGAATCGAGCATAATTTGTAACCGGCGGCGCGTACCGCTTGCACCAAATGATAGCCCGGATCGCTAATCAAGGGCGTGCCGGCGTCGCAAATCAGAGCAACGCTCTGTCTGGCTGCCAAACGCCGCACCACGGCAGGGCACACGCGTCTTTCATTATGTTGATGAAATGGTAACAGCGCCGTAGCGATCCCAAAATGGTTTAATAGACGCGCGCTCACACGGGTATCTTCCGCAAACACCACATCCACGCCACCGAGCACTTGCCGCGCGCGCGGACTGAGATCCTGAAGATTTCCGATAGGCGTCGCTACGACGTAGAGAACACCCTGCTCGATTGACACGGCCGCAAGCCCTTCCGATACTGTTCGTGAGAATGTCCCGATTATTAAACAACACCCTGCGCCGGTTTGCTTTCCTGCTGTTCGCAGTGGCGGCAGGATGTGCGCACGTTGGATCGCGCGGGCCGCAGGTCGAGCCTTACTCCGACCAACAGGCTATGCGTTTGTTGCAGTCCGGAAAGCTAGAGGCTGCGGCCGCCGAGTTTCAACGTTTGCAGGCGATTTCCTCGGCACCCGAATCCTACCGGTTCGGGCTGCGCGCGGCGGATACGTTTTTGAAAGCGAGACGCGTGGACGAGGCCCGCCAGGTCTTGGACGGGATCAAGGTTCCGGCGCGCGAGCACTACTTGAAAGTATGGCACACCCTCTTAGCGGCGCAAACGTCTTTGCTGAGCCGCAACGCCGAGGAAGCGCTGCACGCATTGAAGCGTATCGAAGGCGATCGGGTTCCCGATGCGTTACGCCCGCGCTACCATCGGGTTGTTGCCGACGCCTATCAAGCCAAGGGTGAATTTTTGTCGGCGGCGCGGGAGCAGATTGCGCTGGATCCCTATCTCGCCGGCGAAAAACTGAAGCGCGCCAATCGCTTGGCTATTTGGGAGACACTCCATCAGGTCACCCGTTCCGATCTCACCCAAGAACGATCCCTCGGCTCGCCATTGCTACGCGGCTGGATTGATCTCGCGCTAATCGCGAGATCAGACAATGACCCCTCGTTCGAAGCACTGCTCGCCACTTGGGAGAAGCAATACCCTCAGCACCCGGCGCGCCGAGAAGCCTTGCCGCGAGTCCGGGAGCAACGGGCCGTTCTGCACCTTGATCCCGAGCACATCGCGCTGCTGCTGCCTCTGTTCGGCCAGTATGCCGAAGCCGCGGCCGCAATCAAAGACGGTTTTATCGCCGCCTGGTACGGCGATGGCATCAATAGCGCGCGGCGTACCCTATCGATCCATGACACCAATGCGGCCAACGCTCCCGCCGTCTATCGGCGTGCGGTAGAGGAGGGTGCCGAGTTTGTCGTCGGTCCCTTGGACAAACAAGCGCTGAAGGTATTGGTTGCCTCCAACGTGATGGCGGTCCCGACGCTGGCGTTGAATCGGATCGAGGGTTTGGATCAGCGCGCTGATATTCGCCATTTGTATCAGTTTGGCTTGCCGCCGGAGGACGAGGCCGGGCAGATCGCCGAGCGCGCTTGGTTGGACGGGCGCTTGAGCGCACTGGTCTTAACACCCGCCAATCCCTGGGGCGAACGGCTGTTGCGGGCGTTCAAGCAACGCTGGCAAGATCTGGGCGGCGAGATCGTAGTCCAGCAAACTTATAACCGTGATGCCAGTAATATCGAGACTGCGGTTGCGGGCCTGATGCGCGCTAGCGTTCGCTCTCCACCGCCGCCGACACCGCTAGGCGAGGCCTACGCCGCGAGCCCTTCAGCGGACTTCATTTTCATGGCTGCTTCCCCCCGTGAGGCCCGTTTGATACTTCCGTGGATCAACTCGCTCGGACGTGATCGCCTGCCGATCTACGCGACATCCCACGTCTACTCCTCCGCACCTACCCCGGAAGCCGATAGCGCCCTCGATGGGGTGATATTCGGTGACATGCCGTGGGTGCTCGATCCTTACCGCAGCGAACTTAGCGCGAGCACAAAGCATCATTGGCCCAAGAGATTTGAGACCCATGCGCGGCTGTATGCCTTTGGCGTCGATGCCTACCACCTGATGACTCGCATCGGAGCACTTCAAAGCGATCCCTCGGCACGCCTGGAGGGTGTCACCGGTATCCTGCGTATGGATGAACACAAACGCATTCGTCGGCAGCTAGCGTGGGCTCGATTCCTGAGCGGGGTGCCTGCCTTGCTGCGCGAATAAATATCGCCGGCATGAAAACCGGCGAGCGCGGGGCATGGGCCGAAAGCATCGCTCTCCGCTATTTGGACGCGCGCGGGTTGCGACTGCTAACACGGAATTATCGCTGCCTGGCCGGTGAAATCGACATAGTAATGAAAGATAATGACACGCTGGTATTCATAGAAGTACGCTACCGCGCCAGCACCGACTATGGTTCTCCCCAGGAGACGATCAATCACACGAAACAGACGCGCATTCTTAAGACGGTTAGCCATTATCTTCAGACGCACAGGATGAGCACGGGCCATGCGCCATGCCGGTTCGATGTTGTCGTCGTCACCGGCACTAAGCCGTGTACGGAGTGGATTAAGGCCGCGTTTCAAGCCTAGCACAAGGGCCATCAGGGTAGGCGTCGATTGCCGGATGAAGGCGCTGAGTAAGAGCATGGACTACACCGAACGAGTCATCGAAATATTCCGCGAGAGTATCGATCTCAAGCAAAAATGCGCGGGATCGCTGGCTCCTCTGGTCGCACGTACGGCCCGTCTGGTCGCCGGCGCTTTGCTGGAAGGTAATAAATTATTGGCCTGCGGAAACGGCGGATCGGCCGCAGATGCGCAGCACTTCGCGGCGGAGATGCTCAACCGATTCGAGGCGGAACGGCCTGGATTACCCGCGGTCGCCCTCACAACCGATTCCTCTACGATAACTTCGATTGCCAACGATTATCAATTTGCCGAGGTGTTTTCCAAACAGATCCGCGCACTGGGTCAGTCGGGAGATATGTTGCTCGCGATTTCGACAAGCGGTGAATCGCCGAATATTGTGAATGCGATCGACGCGGCGCATGATCGCGACATGCGAGTCGCGCTGTTGAGCGGCCGCGACGGCGGTAAGGCCGCTCAGCGTCTCAAAGAGGGGGACATCGAGATCCGCGTGCCCGGTTGGTCTACAGCCAGGATCCAAGAAGTCCATATACTGCTCATACATTGCGTGTGCGATCTCGTGGATAGGCAATTACTCGGACAGGAGAACTGGCATGATGGGTAGAAGCGCTACAAAAGAAACGTGCTGCGGCTTGGCACTGCTATGCATGCTCTCGGGTTGCGGACCCGTCATTGTGGGCGGCGTGGCGGGAGGCGCCGCCGTGGCCCATGACGCCCGCACGACTGGCACATTCGTCGAGGATGAAGCTATCGAATTGAAAATCTCTAACTCCGTGTATCAGAATGCCGATCTCAATTCCAACTCGCACATTAACGCAACGAGCTACAACAACATCGTGCTCCTCACGGGCGAAGCAGCGACGGAAGATCTTCGGCGACGCATTCATGATCTCGCCGCCGGTACCGAGAAGGTCCGGCAGGTTCACGACTACATCCGTGTCGGACGCACCAGTTCGCTCGCTGCGCGTAGCAACGATACCTGGCTAACGACACAGGTCAAAGCACAGCATCTTAGAATCAAGGGCTTCGATCCCACGCGCGTCAAAGTGGTGACGGAAAGCGGCGTGGTTTATCTCATGGGTCTTTTAAGCCCTAAGGAGGGCACCGCGGTCGCCGAGTTGACCCGCCGCATCGGAGGCGTGCGGAAAGTCGTCAAGCTATTCGAATATCGTCAAGCTATTCGAATATAGAGCCCTAGCAGGGAACGCCTCCGCGGCGCCGGGCATGCTTAGCCTAGTTATGTGATCAGCTTGAGGACGGGTTTCCGCGGCGCAGGACGTTTCGCCGTATCCGGTTCGGGCGCAAACACCATGCCCTTGCCGTTTTCCTTGGAATAGATGGCTTCGACTGCGGTGAGCGGCACGACGATCCCGTAAGCCGTTCCGCCAAACCGTCCGCTGAATTCAATCGAGGTATTGTCGATTTTCAAACCGTATACGGCGGCAGGCGATATATTTAGTATGATTCTGCTATTTTTCACATACTGCGGGGGAACCACCACCCCGGGGCGGGTCGCATCCACGACCAGGTGCGGGGTAAGCCGGTTATCAACGATCCAGGCGTAGAATGCACGCAGCAAATACGGACGCGTAGAACTTAGCTTCTCCATTTCTAATGGCCCTACGAAGTCATCGGAAACCAGTCCGGCTTGCGCCCACGAACTCCGTGGCTGGTGCGCGGCCCTAACAGGATAATCGGTAACATAATATCGTAAACCCAGTCTTTGAACGCAGATCAACTCTCTTATTGTTCCCGCATGTCCTTTTCAAACTCCGACAGGCTGAATTTGAACGACGATCGCGCGAATAAGCGTTCCGCGTACTTTAGAAGCGGCTTTGCTTGATTCGGCAGTTTGATGCCGTAATAGTGCAACCGCCAAAGCAAGGGCGCTATCGAACAATCCACCAGCGAATAATCGGCTGACATGAAATACTGGCACTGCACGAAACTCGGCGCTATCACCGTCAGATTATCGCGCAAAGCCTTGCGCGCATTGGATGCCGCAATCTCATTCTTCCCGGTAACGCTGTCGATCCAGTGGTACAGATCACGAAACACCCGATACCGAATCTGACGGTTATTGGCGCGTGCGACCGGATCCACCGGCAATAGAGGAGGGTGCGGAAAACGCTCGTCCAAATATTCCATCATGATCTGAGCGTCGTATAGCACGAGATCGCGATCGATCAGCGTCAGCACCGTGCCGTAAGGGTTAAGTTCGTTGAGATCTTCAGGCCGGTTATCCAGCCCGACATAGTTGATGTCGACGCTCACGTCTTTTTCCGCTAACACGATCCGAGCACAGTGTCCGATGGGATCCTTCGGCTCGCAATAGAGGGTCATGACAGAGCGTCTGCCGGATAGCACAGCCATCGGCTTACACTAACGAGCCGATATAATGAGTGAGAGTTCTGATCGGCGGCATGGACCAAGATGAGTTATATATCTTTCCAGTACTCTTGTTTGAGCAAATACGCAATGGCTAAAAATACGGCGAGATATAACAACACCCCAATGCCTACGCTCTGTCGCAAGGGTTTGACAGGTTCCGCAAGATAGGCAAGGAAACTGACTAGGTCTCGGATCATGTTCTCGTATTCACTGTCCGACAAGCGGCCCGCGATGGCCATCTCCAGGCTCAGGCTATCACCTCGCCCTGCGTCATTGACCTGCTGAGCGAGCCGCCGCCACCCCTGATATTCCCACAATACATGCGGCATCGCGGTACCCCCGGACTCGAGGTTGTTGACGCCCGTCGGCCGGCTCGGGTCGAGATAGAACGAGGTTAGAAACGCAAACAACCAATCCGGGGTCCGCGACCGGGCGATTACGGATAAATCGGGCGGAACGACTCCGAACCATGCTTCCGCTTCCTCAGCCCGCATCGCGATCTCCATCGTATTTCCTATCTTATCAGTTACAAACATCAGGTTTTCAACCATCAGCCGCTCCGGAATAACCAGGTCGGAAGCAATTCTGGAAAAGCGCATATACGACGCGGAATGGCAACTCAGGCAATAATTCACGAATACCTTTGCCCCGCGTTGCAGGGACGCTTTATCGTGTATATCAACTTCAATCGGCTCCAAAGGCCGGGCCCCTTCGGCGAGGCTGCATAAACCGAGTAGCAACGCCCCGATGAGCGCTAGAGCCGCTGTTCGCACTTCACTCCCTCAACTCAAGCGCTCCGGCACGGGCTTCGATTTATCCCGCTTGGTATAAAACGGCATGAGCAGGAAAAATAGGAAGTACAATATCGAGAAGATCCTCGCGAGCAAGGTATAAAGACCCGTTGGGTTTTGCGTCCCCAGATAACCCAGCCCGATAAAGCTGATCGTGAAGAGGGCCAACGCCGTTTTGTATAGCGGGCCGCGGTAACGGATCGACTTGACTGGGCTTTTATCCAACCATGGAAGTAAAAACAGTACTACTATAGCCAGGGTCATGGCTAGGACACCGAGAAGCTTATCCGGAATGGCGCGTAGGATCGAGTAAAAAGGCGTAAGATACCACAGCGGAGCAATGTGCTCCGGCGTCACGATCGGATTGGCCGGCTCGAAGTTATTATTCTCCAAGAACCACCCGCCCATCTCCGGTATGAAGAATACCACCAGCGAAAACAAGATCAGGAACACGACGATTCCGACGAGGTCTTTTACCGTGTAATAAGGGTGAAACGGGATGCCATCGAGCGGGATACCTTTCACATCCTTCCGGTACTTTATCTCGACGCCATCGGGATTGTTAGACCCGACCTCGTGCAGGGCTAAGAGGTGAGCCACCACCATGCCGATCAGGACCAGGGGAACCGCAATGATATGAAACGAGTAGAATCGGTTCAGCGTAGCGTCGGAAACTTCGTAGTCGCCCCGGACCCACAATGCGATATCTTCGCCGATCACGGGAATGGCGCCGAATAGCGAGGTGATGACCTTGGCGCCCCAATAGGACA
>JBOIDL010000008.1:0-42315 GCA_050740435.1 Gammaproteobacteria bacterium | reverse complement strand
AGAGGAACCGGAGGGCTTTATCTACGTCACAGACTCGAGGTCTAAGGGTGGGCTCAAGCTCACTCCGTTCCAGATAATGGCAGCTAACCATTACCAAAATAAAGATACAAGGGTGGGCTTTTGCCGTTAACGCTTTAATCGTTCGGTCGGTAAAGGCCACGTCGTTAATCCCCCATCCCGTAGTGCATGGAGGCTTGCGCTACGGTGCATCCTCGTGAAACACTATGAACCATAAACTCGCCGTCTATTATCGGTATTTCATAGCGATATGAAACGGGTCGAACATTCCTGGGTAGCATAGACGCATCCCCCTAAGCGAGTCGAAATCGGTTGGGGCCTTTGCCGCCCCACGAGGGTTCGAATCTCTCCCGCTCCGCCAAATCAATGCGTTACGATCCTTTTAGCATGTATTTTCGCACGAGGATCCCAATTTGTGCATGGCGTTAATTCCTTCGGCTGGTGTTTCGGCGAATCATGCACCATCCGTCGTGCGTAATGCCTACCAAGTTGGCGGGACACGTTGAGCGGTTATGTTCGAAACAAAAATGTTCTGGGCCAGATCTGTCGGCCGTATCGGTTCCTTTGGGTTAGCCAACAGGGCGAACGATCGACGGCCAGTTCGAACGTGGTTTGATCAGTCTGCGTGACTACCTTTCGTTGTAGCGCACGCTCGCAAACCAGTAGTCACCTCAAAGGGGGATCACCATTCCGATTTCCTTTGGAAGGACAATGACGAGACGTGAGCTTCCGCTCCTGTTAGGGCTTGTTTATGCCGAGTTAGTATCACCCTATTTCCACGGCTAGGAGAACCATGCCAGCAAAAAACGCCTTCTACGCACAGTCCGGTGGGGTCACCGCCGTCATCAACGCCAGCGCCTGCGGCCTCATTCAAACGGCCCGCCGACATCCCGAGCGCATCGCCAAGGTCTACGCCGGGCGCAATGGGATCATCGGCGCCCTGACCGAGGACCTCATCGATACCTCCAAGGAGTCGGATGAGGCCATCGCCGCGCTCCGCCACACCCCCGCCGGCGCGTTCGGCTCTTGCCGCTATAAGCTCAAGGGCCTGGACCAGAACCGCGCGGAATACGAGCGGCTCATCGAGATCTGCAAGGCCCATGACATCGGTTACTTCTTCTATAACGGCGGCGGGGATTCGCAAGACACCTCGCACAAGATCGCACAGATGGCGGCTGCGGCCGGCTATCCCCTCGCCTGCGTCGGGATCCCCAAGACCGTCGATAACGATCTGCCGGTCACCGATGCCTGCCCGGGCTTCGGATCGGTGGCGAAATACGTGGCGGTCTCGGTGCGCGAGGCGGCCTTTGACGTCGCCTCGATGGCCAAGACCTCGACCAAGGTGTTCATCCTGGAGGTCATGGGGCGCCACGCGGGCTGGATCGCGGCCGCGGGCGGATTGGCACAGGAGCGGCCGACCGATCCGCCGCATATCATCCTGTTCCCTGAGATCCCGTTCGATGAGGCGGGATTCTTGGCGCACGTCAAACACATCGTCGACACCGAGGGCTATTGCGTCATCGTGGTCTCCGAAGGACTGAAAAACGCGGCCGGGGAATTTCTATCCGAAGCCGGGACCCGCGACGCCTTCGGCCATGCCCAGCTCGGCGGGGTCGCGCCGGTCATCGCGGGGTTGGTCAAAAAGAACCTGGCCTACAAATACCATTGGGCGGTCGCCGATTATCTTCAACGCGCGGCGCGCCATATCGCCTCGAAGACCGATGTCGAACAAGCGTATGCCTTGGGCCGGGCCGCGGTCGAATTCGCGCTCGCCGGGAAGAACGCCGTCCTGCCGATCATCGTGCGCAAGTCCGATGATCCCTACGTGTGGAAGGTGGGGGAAGCGCGGCTCGAAGAAGTCGCCAACGTCGAGAAGAAGATGCCGCGCGAGTATATCAACGCGGATGGCTGGGGGATCACCGCGGCCTGCCGCCGCTATCTCAGCCCGCTCATCCAGGGCGAGGATTATCCTCCGTATGAAAACGGGCTGCCATGCTATGTGCGGTTAAGGAACGAAGCGGTGCCGAAGCGGCTAGCGACGGAGTATCGGTTAGCGAAATAAGGCGAGTCTGACTGCAACCAAAGCTCAAGACGGAGGACGGTTTGGGGTGCCGAAGGACGCGAGAAGAACTAGCCGCAGAATGATAAACTGATGAAAAAGCCACCGCATCAACTGCGGTGGCTTTTGTGATCAAACAAACAATCGGTACAACCTGTTCTTAATGCTACGGAACAGGAGCCAAGAGCTCATTAGCGACGGTTACAGACCCCTGTACCTATAGCCTGGCCGCCTCCGGGCTCCGCCCAGCTTCCGCCGAAACGCCCTTCCCGGCGGCCTGCGCCGCGCGCTGTTCGAGCGGCACTATCACGGTCGGATCGGCCTCCTTGCGGCCTGGCATAAGGAAGAGAAAGTCGGTCTCGTTGAAGCGCACGCGATCCCCGTGGTTCAAGCGTTGCACACGCTCGACCCGCTTGTTGTTGACGAAGGTGCCGTTGGCACTGCCCTGGTCGAGCACCCAGTAGGCGTAATCGCGATACTCCACCACGGCGTGCTCGCGACTGACGCCCTTGCCCGGGATGACGAGCCCCCCCGCACGGGGCGCCCGCCCGATAAGCGTCGGTCCCCCCGTGACGTCATAGACCCCGTCCTTCGGCCCCTGTGTGGACTCCTTGCTCACCTGCTCGCAGTAGAGCAGGGCGCGTGGGGCATGGCTGTTGAGATTCCGCGACGTCGCTGCCAAGCCCTCGAGTCCTAGCGGTCCTGGCCTCGGACCACGGAACAGCCGGTATAGGAGCACCACGCTCACGGCGGACAAGAGCAGGGTAAAACCGACGGTGCCTGCCGCGACGAGCGGCATCCAGCCCGTTTGCCAACTCGAGAACGGCGCCTCGGGCAGCGGCGCGTAGGTCATGGGCCGGCTTTCCTCCCTGCTCGGCACCTCCGGGAGCAGTTCGGGAAGTGCCGGCACCTCGGGGGACGATGCCTCGCCGGGCAGCGCCGGGATCACCTCGTCCGCCGCCTTCGGGCTCGGCGATGCGTCGGGGACCGGCGGCTCCTCCCGGGGCGACGGCGCTTCCTGTGGCCGTCCAGGCTCCGGAACGGGCGCTGGCGCCTCGGCCGCAGTCTCGGTGCCCGGCTTCGAGGTCTCGGCCACGAACAACTCACTCATGTCCTCGAAAACGCCGGCCAGATCGCCCGGCTGCATGGGCTGAAAGTATCTGCCACCGGTGATCTCCGCGAGCTCCAGCATGAGCGCTATGTCGGCATTGTCGGTGAAGGCGATCGTGAAGATGCGGATCTCGGCATCGAACGCGGCGGTGGCCAGCTGGCCGCGCATCGTTTCGGCCGCTTTCAGGTCACGCGCCGGGTTACCGGTGTCGATGATGCCATCGCTCATGAACACGATCGTCTTCGTGTCCCCGGGCCGTCCCGGTTGCTTCAGCTCTTCGATGGCCCGGCTGAGCGCATCACCGCTGTTGGTCAGCGGACCTCTGAAGTCGATGCGCTCCAGACGGGTAAGGAGGTCCAGGCGTGTGGTCTCGTTTATCGGAGTCAGGGGGGCCAGGACCTCGACCTTCTTATCGAACATGATGAGCCCCAGTCGCGATCCCGCCGGGCTGTCCTGCACGAACTTCGCGACCGCCTGTTTGGTCAGCGACTGCGGATCGTTCTTTCTCATGCTGCCGGAATTGTCGATGAGGAGCACGATGTCTTGCGCCGCGGGAAGAGCGGTGCTCATGATCAGCGCCAGTGTCGCGAAAAGGTGCGTGACTATCCGCCGGAATAGGTGTTTCATGGTAGGCATAGCTCCGGTTAACGCGCAGCCTGCTGCGCCGTGAGTGTGGTCTCGATGGTCTTCCTTAGCGTCAGTAGCCTGCCGTCCTCGGGCTCTACTTTCAGGCCTTGATCGGCGAACGCCAGCGCGGCTCGGAGATCGCCCGCCCGCTGCCGATCCTGGGCCAGGGCGTGGTAGTGTCTCACGATCGTCTCGAGCCCGTCACGGCCCGTGGCATTGCCTGGATCCAAAGCAAGGATCTGTTGATAGGTTTCGAGGGCGTTGTCCCCTTTGGGTGCGGTCAGGCGCGATGCCACGAGTTGCTGCTCCGCCTTACCCAATAGTCCCCGGATAGCTTCGGCTTGGCCGGAGCCGAGCGCGGTGCGCAATTCCGCGAGCCGAGCGTGGCCCGGGACCGCCTGCAAGCCCTGGTCGATCATGGCCAGGCTGGCCTGAACATTCCCCCGCCTTTCGGCCAACTGCATGCAACGTTCGGCTACCTGTTCTAGCCCCGCAAGTGCCTCGGCTTGCCCCGGCACCACGGCCAGGAGCATGCGATAGGTCTCGAAGGCATTGTCCCCGGGCGGACTGGTGAGCCGCCCCGACCGGAACTGTCCCTGCGCCCGCTTGAGCCACTGGGCAATGAGGCGGCGGTGTTTTTCGCCCAGCGCGCGCTTCTCTTCGGTGACCGCCTCCTTCAGGGTGCGGAACCCGCTGCCTTTGGGGTCGACCCGGAGTCCCTGGTCGATGAGCGCCACACTGCGCTCCAGGTCCCCGGCCTGCCGGGCGCGCTCCGCATCCTCGGTCAGCCGTTGGCTTATCCGGCTAAGTCCTTCGTGTGCCTCACGATTGTCCCGATCGAGCATCAGCACAGCATTGTAAGTATCGAAGGCATTAGATCCTTTCGATTCGATGAGGCGTGCCTCCTGCATGTGCCCCTTGGCCTGGGAGATGAGCTCGGTCATGATCTGCGCGCGCTGATTTTCCCAAACTTTCCCCCTCATGTACCGCTCCAGGGTCGCCAGGCCGGAGTGATTAGGCTGGAAGTGCAAGCCCTGCCGGACCAGCAACAGCGCCTGCTCCATTTGGCCTCGGCGCCATTGCTGCCGTGCCCGCGTCTCGAAGCGGGCTGCTACTTCCTTCAGCCCCTCCATCACACGCGGATGACCTTGCAGCATCGCGAGCGCAAAGGTGTAGGTGGCGTAACGGCTCTCGGCATCCATCTGGCCCAGCAACGATTCCACCGGTTGGGTGCCCTCATAGGCGAGCAACTGCTGCAACACGTGCTCGGCCTGGGGATCGAGCGGATACCACGACCTCGGCGCTAACCCGTAATGCCACACCATGACGGCTACCGCGCCCGCCGCCACCCACCCCAACCGCCCCAGCACGCGCCGGGAGCGCGAGGCGGCGCGGGCCCCGACGAGAGGCAGACCGTGGCCGAGGTCCTCGGTCTTATCGAAGACCTGGGGGACGAGGGACCGATCCGCCCAACCCTGGGTGGGTTTGAAGAGCAGTGCCACTTGATCTTCCAGCTTACGCACGAGGTCCTCGCCGTCCACGAAGCGTGCGCTCACGATTCCTTCCAGAGCCTCGACGAGCTCGTCCGTGTCGCCGAAACGTGCGCCGGGGTCCTTGGCCAGGAGTCGGTTCAGAATCGGCTGCAGAAAAGCCAGGATCTCCGGCAGTTGGGGGATCGGCTCGTGTAGGTGCTTCAACGTGGTGGCCTTCGCGTCTTCGCCCATATAAGGCGGGATCCCGAGGAGCATCTCGTAGAACAAGGCACCCAGGCTATAGAGATCACTGCGTGCATCCTCCGGCTCGCCCTTGACCCGCTCCGGAGGTACGTAGCCTGGTGTGCCGATGAACGCGTCGCCGGAGTGCAGGAGGATCCCCTCATCCTGAAGCTTGGCGACGCCGAAATCGGTCAGAACTAGGGATCTATCGTCCCGGAATAGCACATTCGTGGGCTTGATATCCCGGTGCACGACCCCGTGCCGGTGCGCATAACCGAGGGCTTGCGCCAGTTGCACGATGATGTGCACGCTGTCCTTCAGCAGCAACCCTTCCCCGATACGCTCCTTGAGGTTTTTCCCGGGGATGTACTCCATCGAGATGTAGTAGCCATCGGCCGTATGGCCGAGGTCGTAGAGGGTGATGATATTTGGGTGAGCGAGCTTCGCAACGACCTTCCCCTCGTCGAGAAAGGCCTTGCGGAAGGCGGGATTTCGCGCCGATGCAGCCGGCAGGACCTTGAGCGCCACTTGCCGATCGACGGCCTTCTGGATGGCCAGGTAGACGACCCCCATCCCCCCTCGGGATATCTCGTGCAACACGGCATAGCCTGGTATGTTCATGCTCATCACAGCACCTCATCGCTTACGCACTTATCATCATGGGCCTGATGGCACGACCGCTTACCCCTGCCGATCGCATCTCCCGAGTATCTGGGGTTCCCGCAAGAAGCAAGGATACGAAGTTTAATCGTCTTTCGCAACGCCTGGCGTTTCGTCGGACGAGGCGCAAAAGCGCAATCCATGGCCGGCCCGCGAAAGGATTCTCGCCTCTTTGTTATGGCTGACCACTTCGGTGCTGACCCACATTGACCGTCCGTGTTGTCGAAGATACACCTATCTGCACAAGGCTTGCATAGGTAGAATAGGAAATACCCGGCTTGAAGGTAACATGTAATGAGATCAGTACCGGCATTAACAGAACGCACAACGGCAGACCGGCTGGGCGATTATCTCATCCGGGCCGGGAAGCTCTCGCGGGAGGGCCTCGAGAGCGCCTCGCGCCTGGCGCAAACCAATGCCGAACATCTGGGGACGGTGCTGGTCAAACTGGGCCAGGTGTCGGAGCGGGACCTCGCGGAAGCCCTCGCGGCGCTCCTCGAATTCCCGCTCCTTGCCGCGGACAACTACCCGGACACACCGATCTATGAGGAGCAGGTCTCGGCCAAGTTTCTAAAAACCGCCCGCGCGATCCCCGTCTGCGAGCAGGACGGCGCCCTGGTCGTGGCGATGGCCATGCCCGAGGATACCTATGTCATCGAGGTGCTCGAGCTCGCCTGTGGGCGGCCCGTCCGAGCGGCCATCGGCGTGACTTCGGAGATCCTCGCCGCGATCGAACGGCTGTACGGAACCGGTAAAACGGTCCTCGACCAGATCGTCGATGATATCGAGACGCGCACCGAGGTGAGCGAACAGGAGGATATCGAGCGGCTCAAGGATCTCGCCAGCGAAGCCCCGATCGTGCGCTTGGTGAACCACCTCATCAATCGCGCCATCGACTCGCGCGCCTCCGATATCCATATCGAGCCGTTCGAGAACCGGCTCAAGGTCCGCTACCGCATCGACGGCGTGCTGCACGAGGTCGAATCCCCGCCCGCCCGCTCCACCGCCGCCGTGATCTCGCGCGTGAAGATCATGGCCAAGCTCAACATCGCCGAACGCCGCCTGCCCCAGGACGGCCGCATTCAATTGCGCGTACAAGGCAAGGAGATCGACCTCCGGATCTCAACCGTGCCGACACTGCACGGGGAAAGCGTGGTCATGCGGGTATTGGACAAACAGGCCATCAGCTTCGAATTCCAGCCGCTTGGTTTTAGCGACGAGGTGCTCAAGGCGTTCCTGGAGATCTTAGATCTTCCCCACGGGGTCCTGTTGGTGACCGGGCCCACGGGAAGCGGCAAGACGAGCACCCTATACGCGGCGCTCAAGCGGCTAAACACCCCCCAGCGTAAGCTTTTCACCGTCGAGGATCCGGTGGAATACCAGCTTGAGGGCATCAATCAGATCCAGGTGAAACCGCAGATCGGCCTTAATTTTGCCAACGCCCTGCGATCCATCGTGCGCCAGGATCCCGACGTCATCATGATCGGGGAAATCCGCGATCTGGAAACCGCGGAGATCGCGGTCCAGTCGGCGCTTACCGGCCATCTGGTGCTCTCCACCTTGCATACCAACGATGCGGGCAGCAGCGTCACGCGTCTGCTGGACATGGGCGTAGAAGACTATTTACTGACTTCGACGGTCAACGGCGTCCTGGCGCAGCGTTTGGTGCGGACGCTGTGCATGCAATGCCGGCGTCCCTATGAGGCGCTGCCCGAGATCGTGGAGGAACTGAAACTGCGCGCCTACGTGCAAGACAAGAACGTCGTGCTTTATGAACCCGCCGGCTGTCCCCAGTGCGCGGGGACGGGGTTCCGAGGGCGCACCGCGATCCTCGAGTTTCTCTGCATGACCGACCCGATCCGGCGGCTGGTGCTCAAGCGCGCCGATGCCGGGGAAATACAAGCCGCCGCGATCGAAGCCCGCATGCGCACCATGTTCCAGGACGGTGTCGACAAGGCGCTCCGTGGGATCACCGCCATCGAAGAGGTGTTGCGCGTGACCAGCGTCTCCTGAGCATGGCGCTGTATCGTTACAAAGCCGCCAACCCCGAAGGCGAGGTCCTCGAAGGCGAGTTGGAAGCACGCGATCAGGCCACTGCCATCGAGCGCCTGCAATCGCTCGGTTACATCCCGATCCGGGCCGAGGAAACTCTAGCCGGGGGCGCCAGGCGCTCGGGCTGGATCACGCTGCGGCGCTCGAAGCGCTTATCGCAAGCCCAGTTAGTGGTCCTGACCCAAGAGCTCGCCACGCTTCTGCGCGCGCGGCTGCCGCTCGACCGCGCCCTGGAGGTGCTCATTGATCTCTCCGGCCAGGGAACCGCAGGCCAACTGCTGACACGCATCCGCGAGGGCGTCCACGGCGGCGCGACGCTCTCGGCCGCCATGGAGGCCCAAGGCGGTGTCTTCTCGCCGCTATATCTCAATATGTTGCGCGCGGGCGAAGCGGGAGGCGCCGTCGAGCTGGTGCTGACGCGTCTTTCCGAATACCTCGAGCGCGCCCGCGAGCTGCAGGAGAGTGTCACCTCCGCGCTTATCTATCCCGCCATACTCCTCGGCGTGGCCGGGCTCTCGGTGCTGGTGCTCCTGGTGTACGTAGTGCCGCAATTCGAGCAGTTATTTTCGGACGCGGGCGCGGCCTTGCCGTTCGCCACCCAAGTGGTCATCTCGATGGGGAATTTTCTGCGTGATTATTGGTGGCTGCTTATCCTGGCTGCCGTGGGGATTGGACTCTATTTCCGCAAGCAACTCTCGCAACCCGCGACGCGTTACCGCTGGGACCAGCGTTTCCTCAAGCTGCCCTTGGCCGGAGAGCTGATCACGAAGATCGAGGTGGCGCGTTTCAGCCGCATGCTCGGCACACTGCTCACGAACGGCGTGCCCTTGTTGAGCGGGCTGTCGATCGTGAAAGAGACCCTGGGGAACCAGGTCTTGGCGGAGGGCGTGGGCACGGTCGCCGAGCGCCTGAAACACGGCCACGGGCTTGCCGAACCCTTGACAGAGATGGCTTATTTTCCTCGCCTTGCCGTACACATGATGCGCGTGGGGGAAGAAACCGGACAACTCGAAGAGATGCTCATGCAAGTGGCCGAGGTCTATGATCGCGAGGTGCGGGCCACGGTCAAGCGCATGCTGGCGCTCTTGGAACCGGTACTGATTCTGGGCCTCGGCCTCGTGATCGCGGCCATCATCATGTCCATCTTGGTCGCGATTTTGAGCGTCAACGAGCTCGCCCTTTGAAATTCTTACTCACTAGAGGATTTGGCGAAATGAAACATCATACGCGACACCGCTCGCCGCGGGGTTTCACCCTCATCGAGTTGCTGGTGGTACTGGTGATCCTAGGGCTGCTCGCGAGTCTCGTGGGACCCCGGGTGATGAAATACCTGAGCGGGGCGAAAAGCGATTCGGCCCGCTTGCAAATCGAGGATCTCGCCGCCACCTTGGACATGTACCGGCTGGAGATCGGCCGCTATCCCACGAGCAACGAGAGTCTCAATGCGCTGGTCGAGGCGCCGGCCGGGACCGAACGCTGGAATGGGCCCTATTTAAAAAAAAAGCAAGTACCCAAAGATCCCTGGGGCTTCGACTACCAGTACCGGTTTCCGGGTGAACACGGCGATTTTGACCTGTACACGCTCGGCGCGGACAATGCCGAGGGCGGCGAGGGCGAGAACCGGGACATCGGCAATTGGCAATAGAGTTTCGCCTGTGCCCCGCGGGTTCACCTTGGTCGAGCTTTTGATCGTATTGGTCATCGGCGGCCTCATGCTGTCGCTGGTTGCTCCCCTGTTCTCGAAAGGCGCCACGGGCGTGGAGTTGCGCTCCGCCGCGCGCGAAGTAGCCGCGGCGCTACGCTACGCCCGTAGCCGGGCGATTAACCGCCACGTCGAATCCACCGTGACGGTAAACCTCGCCGATAAGCGCTATGAGATCAGCGGACGCAAAGGTACCCGGACGCTACCGCAAGGGGCGGACATCAAGCTCGACACCGCCCGCTCGCAGACGCGTTCCGTAACCACCGGCGCGTTTCGATTCTACCCGGACGGCAGCTCGACCGGCGGTCAGATCACGCTCTCTAGCGGCCCGTTGCGGTATGTCGTCGATATCCATTGGTTGACCGGCCGCGTTGCGATTCACTGATCACCGGCGGGGCGCGCGCGGTTTTTCCTTACTCGAGGTGTTGGTCGCGTTCTCGATCTTGGCCATCGCCCTAGGCGTGCTGCTGCAAATCTTCGCCACCGCCCTGCGTAGCAGCAAGCTCGGCGCCGACTACACGGAGGCGGTCCTGTGGGCCGAATCCCTGCTGGCAGGCGTGGATCTGGAGACGGCGCCGCCTGGCGAGGAGACGGGAGACATCGCGGGCCGCTATCAGTGGACGCGCCGCGTCCAACCCTATTTTCCCGCCCGTCTCGACCCGGAAAAGTTGCCGCTCGACGCCTACCGAGTCACGATCAGCGTGCTCTGGCGAGAAGCCGCGAAAACGCGCGCGGTTACCTTAACAAGCTTGAGGCTGCGGCCGCGCTAGCGCCGATGACGACTCAGCAGCGCCCGGCCAGCGGATTCACGCTCGTCGAGCTGCTGCTCGCGTTGACGCTTACGGGCCTCATCATGGTGGCGCTCTATAGCGGATTGCGGGTGGGGACCCGCGCCTCGGACGCCGCCGAGACGCGGGCGGCGATGACCGAGGATCAACGGGCCGTCATCGGTTTCATCTCGCGCCAGGTAACCCGTGCCTATCCCCTCGTCTGGCTCGACCAAGGCGAGCAGCAGCTTGTATTTCGCGGCAGTGCTCGATCCCTGATCTTTACCGCCAACTCGCCCATCCGGGGCGAGCCGGGCGGTCTTTATATCGGCGCCATCGCGCTCGTCAGCGGCGGCCGGCTCGTATTCACCTATTGGCGCGCCGAACCCGATCTCGACGACCCACTGGTTGCCCCCGAGGACGCCCGCCGAACCGTGATGCTCAACCACGTTCAGGACGCCCTGTTCTCATACTACGGGAAATCCCGCCGCGTCACCGCATGGCACGACACCTGGAACGACGACGAGCGGCTGCCGGCGCGGGTGCGGCTCAGCATCAAGACCGCAAGGCACGGCGACTGGCCCGTGCTCGTGATCCCGGTCCATGCGGAACCGGACACCGGCGAGCCACAACTGCTCATGCAGCCGCCGGAATCCGCGGAAGAATCGGACGCGAACTCGGATGTCGATGAGCTCGGCGAAGAGGATCGCGAAGAGTTCTAGCCTCCTGGACGTTTACGCATATGAAAGCGATACAGGGATTCGCGCTCGTGATCGTCCTCTGGGTCGTGGCCTTGCTGAGCATCGTGGCCGCCAGCCTGGCGTTCAGCATGAGGACCGAGACCACGCTGGCTCACGATCTCGTGGCCCAAGCACAAGCCCGCGCGCTTGCCGAGGCGGGCGTGTATCGCGGCATCCTTGAACTGTACAATCCCGATCGCTTGCGTCGCTGGCGCGGCGATGGCAGCCCCCACCGGGTACGCCTCGCCGGTGTGCCGATCACGGTATCGCTGCAGGATGAAGCGGGCAAGATCGACCTCAATAGCGCGCAGCGCGGTCTCCTCGACGCCTTGCTGCGAACATCGGGCATCGAAGACGAGCGGCGTGATGCGCTGCTCGACGCGATAGAAGACTGGCGCGATCCGGATACCTTGCGGCGCTTGAACGGCGCCGAAGATCAAGAATACGAAGCCGCCGGCAGGACCTACGGGGCCAAGGACGCCACGTTCAATACCGTCGAGGAGCTGCAACAGGTGCTCGGTGTGACAGCGCGCTTGTACGAGCGTCTGCGGCCCGCGCTTACCGTGCACTCCCATTCGGCGGGGATAGACGATCGGATGGCCCCGCCCGAGGTACTGCGGGCATTGCTGCTCTCCGGTGAAGACCGCGATCTCGAGGAAGTGCTTGCCCGCCGGCGCGACGCCGCCGTCGCGGAACCGGGTCAAAACCCGCGCGATGCCCTCGCGCCGGTCATCGACGCCCGCTTTGTTGTTCCAAGTAATGGTGTAATCTATACGGTAAGGGCCGAAGCCAGGCTTCCACCCCAGACGCGTGCGTCCATAGCCGCAACCATAAAACTAGCTCAGGGCTCCGGAAAACCGTATACCGTGCTCACGTGGCACGAAGGCGATTGAGAGCTTGTGAAAAAATCGTCGCGAGCGAAGGGAAGTCGCGTTCCGCCGGAGCACAGGAACCGGAGTGTATATTGAAGTACATGAGGATTCCGAGCACCGCCGGAACGCGAGATCCCGAGCGCAGTAGATTTTTTCACAAGCTCTGAGAGTTAGAGAAAAGCAGTGGCTACCGACTCTAGGCTAAACATCGAGTGGCTTTGGGCGCGGACACGGGCACGCGCGTTCTTCGATTGGTGGTCGAGTGAGCTTTGGATGCTGTTGCCGGACTCGATGCGGCGGCTGGCGAACATAGAGCCGGAACGCTGGGTCATTACGTGGCTCGACACCGAGATCGAGGTCGTTCGAGAGAGCGACGGGCATGATCCGGCCGTCCCGCGTTCCCGCTTCTCTGCCACCGCGCCGTCGGAGGCTGCGTTGGCGGCATTGCGGCATCTCGGGAGCGATCGGACGCCCGCCACCGAGGTGATACTTGAACTACCGCCGCAGCGCGCGTTGCGCCGGGAGGTACACCTGCCGCTGGCTGCCGAGGAAAACCTGAGAGAGGTCCTCGGTTTCGCCATGGACCAGGAGACGCCGTTTAAAGCCGGCCAGGTCTACTACGACTTTCGAGTCCTCGAACGAGTTACGGCAGCAAAGCGTCTGCGGGTCGAGCTGGTTGCCATCCCCCGCGTCTCATTGGGCGAGATCCTCGGCAAACTCGCGGCGTTTGGGCTGCATCCCGACCGGGTACGGACGCCGGACGCGAGAGGCAACGGCAATGAGATCAATTTACTGCCGCTCGATCGGCGGCGGGTGAAAACGCCTGTCTGGCAGGGCCTGAATCTCGTTCTCGCGGCCGCGGCCGCCGGTCTACTGGCCGGCGTCGTGACCGTACCCTTGATACAGAAGCAGCGGTCTATTACCGTGATCGAGGGCCGAATCGCCGAGGTTAAGACCAAGGCCCGGGCCGTGGACGATCTGCATCGGCAGCTAGAAGTCTTGGCCAGCGACTCCCGCTTTCTCATCGAGAAAAAGAAGGCAACGCCGGTAACGATCGGGGTTCTGGACGAGCTAACCCGCGTGCTGCCCGACGACACTTGGCTGTACCAGTTTGAGATCAGCGGGATGGAAATGACGATGCAAGGTGAATCTTCCACGTCCTCAGCCGTCATTGGCCTCATAGAGGCATCGCCGTTATTCAAGAATGCCTCGTTTCGGTCGCCCGTGACCCAAAACCGCTTAACCGGCGCCGAACGTTTCAATCTCGCCGCCGAAGTGGTTGCAGAGGGCGGCTCATCGTGATGGAGCGTCTCACCGCGGGTCAGCGTCAAGGGGCGGCCGTCGGCCTACTCTTATTACTGCTCGCCGCGTTTTACATGGTCTTGATTCAACCACTGGTTTCGATCTATCGAGATTACGGAGAGCGAATCGCGGATCTCCAGAATCGATTGGCCGGTTACGAGCGCGTCGCGAGCCGTAGCACCGACTTACAGCAACAGTTTGTGCGGCTCAAGGGGCAACTATCCAAGCAACAACGCGGGTATTTGCAGGGCAAAACGCGCGCACTCGCGGCCGCGGAGATGCAACAGCATGTAAAGAAGGTCGTTGAAGCAAACGCTGGACGGCTCAATAGCATTCAGATCATGCCCGACACGACGGAGGACGGGGGCAAAGCCGACGCCAAGCAACCCGTATCGATCAAGGTCCAAATGTTGGGTTCCACCGAGACGGTACAACGCGTGTTTCACACCTTGGAGGCCGGACAGCCGCGCATGTTTGTCGATCAAGTGTATCTGCGCGGCCGGAGCGCTTACCAGTTCCGGCCAGGGAAACCATCGACT
The DNA here is from genome assembly GCA_050740435.1 of Gammaproteobacteria bacterium. Taxonomy (GTDB): domain Bacteria; phylum Pseudomonadota; class Gammaproteobacteria; order JACCXJ01; family JACCXJ01; genus USCg-Taylor. The sequence goes on along the minus strand of JBOIDL010000008.1, from coordinate 28,151 downwards.
GACGAGATGGATATTCGCTTTAGTCTCTCCGGCTTTATGGCGCTTGAGAAGTCATGAATCGGCTAGGATCCATGAGTGCCGTCACCATGACACTGGGCGCGCTGTGTGCGCTACTGGGTCTCGTGCTCGCCTATGAGTTTGCCGTCCCCTCGGAACCGGTGCAGGTCGATGCGGCATCTACGGACCTGCCTTGGAAGGCGCCCGCCGTCGAAAGCGACTTTACCTTACCTCCGTTGAGTCAATTCCAGGAAGTCATCACTCGCCCCCTATTCTTGAAGACACGCCGTCCGGCACCGGGCGCGAATACCGGCGTCGCGACGCAGTCCACTGCGGATACTCCCTTGAGCAAGTATGCCGTCTCGGGCGTCGTGATCACACCCGAGCAACGCTTCGCTTTGATTCGCGCAACTAACGACAACACGCTCCAGCGCGTCGCGGATGGCCAGGAGTTTCATGGTTGGACCGTGAAAGCGATTGAGCATGAAGGTGTGGTATTCACGCGGGAGCGCGAACAAGAACGTCTACCACTGCTCCGCAAAACGCCGGAGAAGTTCAAGATGGCCGCCCAGCGCGCCGCGCTTCTGGCCCGCAGGCAGCCCGCCGTCCGCGCGCCACGGAATCCCGCCGCGCCACCCCAAGCTAAGGATCCAGAATCCGGCGATCCGCCCGAAAAAAAAGGCCCTGACGATTAACGAACATTTATAGAAGTGATGTTATATTTATAAAATAACACCATGACTATGAAGATTTTTGTATTAAGTTCAGTTATAGTAGCGGGAGATTTGTCCGCTGGCCGGCATAGGCTCCTCACCACACTTCGCGCACGTTGCTAAGCTATGGCCTTCAGATCTCTATGGGTTCGATGGATCGTAGTAGTCGCCGGTCTTAGCGTTGGTGGCGCCTGTACCGTGTCGCGTCCCCACCAGCCGGAACCGAGCATTGCCATCGAGGGGGCGGCGGCGCCCCCGGTGATCCAGCCCGCGCCTCCGCCCATCAGCGAGTTCATCTCGCTGGAAGACCTCGACGACAAGAAACCCCTTAAGACCGAAGTCGAGATGTATCCCGGGAGCGGTACATTCGTGAAACCGCAAGGCGGATACAAAGGCCTACCTCCGAGCGACGATACGGGAGAATACACGCTCAACTTCGAAAACACCGATTTGCAGGAGGTGGTCAAGGCGGTCCTGGGCGATCTCCTCAAGGAGAACTATTTCATCGACCCGAAGGTGGCGGGGACGACCACGATTCAGACGACCCGGCCGCTCAAGCGGCACGAGTTGTTACCGACACTGGAAAACCTGCTGCGCTTGAACGGCGCCTCGTTGCTGCGAGCCGAAGGCATGTACAAGATCCTCCCCTCGCCGCAAGCCGCCCGCGGTTCCCCGCCGGCGTCGGTGAGCCGGCTCGCGGCGGCGCGTGGCTATACGATTCGCGTCGTGCCGCTGCGTTACGCTTCCGCCCGCGAGATCCACAAGTTACTCGAGCCCTTCTTGCCTCAAGACGCGCCGCAAATCGTAGACGCGCAACGCAACCTTTTGATCTTGACCGGGAGCGAGCAGGAAATCCAAGCCGCCGTGGAACTTGTGGAGCTGTTCGACGTGGATTGGCTCAGCGGGATGTCGATGGCGCTGTTCAAGCTTCAGCACGCCGATGTCAAGTCGCTGCACGCCGAGCTGGAAAAGATCTTCGGGGATAAAGACAGTCCCTTGACCGGTGTTGTCCGGATGGTGCCGGTGGAGCGCCTCAACGCGCTGCTCGTCGTCTCCTCGCGTCCGGGTTATCTCGACCAGGCCCGGAACTGGGTCGAGCGCTTGGATCAGATCGGCGAATCGGTCAGCCCGCGTCTCTATGTTTATCGCGTACAGAACGGCAAGGCGGCTGATCTTGCCGCCGTACTCGGCGGGATTTTCGGCGCCGAGGCCCAACCCGCGGCACCGGGCGCGCCACCGCCGGAATTCGCTCCCGGGGAAACCCAAGCCACGCTCGAAAGCGAGGCCGAGGAATCCGGTCCCTCGGGCGGCCTGAGCAAGACGCGGCGTTCGAAGGCCAAAGGGCAGGAACGCGGCGGCGTGTCGGTGGTCGCAACCGAGACGTTGCGCATCATCGCCGATGAGACCAACAACGCACTTCTGATCATGGCCAAGCCGCAGGACTATAAAATGATCGAGGCCGCACTGAAACGGCTGGATGTCATTCCGCTGCAGGTGCTGATCGAGGCGAGTGTCGTCGACATCACATTGACGGATAATTTGCAATACGGGGTCGAATGGATGTTTAGGAACAGCACCCCAGGGAACCGCACGGGCGTGGGTTTGCTCGCCCTAGACGATACGGCGGACCTTGCCCGGTTACTTCCAGGGTTTTCCTATGCGCTATTTGCATCAGGAAACCGAATTAAGGCGGTATTGAACGCGCTGGCTGCGCAGAACAAGCTGAACGTCCTGTCTTCGCCGTCCTTGATGGTACTCGACAACCAAACCGCAACCATTGAGGTGGTCGATGAGGTGCCGGTCATCACCCAGCAGCAGCAGCCTGTTTCGGACACCGGTGACCGGGCTAATATCCTAAATGCCGTCGAGTTTAAGGAGGTGGGCGTGATTCTGGAGGTCACGCCGCGCGTCAACCTCGGCGGGCGTATCACCCTCGATCTCAGCCAGGAGGTATCCGAAGTCAATACATCCCCCAATGCCGTAAGTACTGCGGGAAATCCCGCGTTCATCAAACGCAACATACAGAGCACCGTCACCGTGCAAAGCGGCGAGACCCTCGTCCTCGGCGGCTTGATCAGCGAAAACAAAACCCAGTCGAACAGAGGTATCCCGTTCCTCAAGGACATCCCTGTGCTCGGGGCTCTGTTCAGCGACACTACGGACAATGCCGAGCGGCAAGAGCTGATTGTCCTGCTGACCCCCCGGGCCGTACGCGACCAAGCCGAGGCGCGGGCCGTGACCGAGGACTTCCGCCACCGGCTGCGAGAGCTTGAGGCCGTGGTTCCAGGAGGATAACGGACAAGCGGCCGATAGCGAGCGGCGGTTGACACGCGCTATACTTTTCCGCGAGAGAGGATGGTCTGAGCATCCTCCTAAAGAATCGGGGGCACTCAGCAGAGCGATCCCAGCTAAAAACAAGGAGAACTATCCATGACACCGAAAGAAATAATCGATCTTATCAAGGCCAAGAACATCGAAATCCTGGACCTCAAGTTCCAGGATTTCCCCGGCACCTGGCAGCATTTTTCAATACCGGTGAGCCAGGTCGTGCCGGAGATTTTCGACGAAGGACTGGGCTTTGACGGATCCAGCATCCGGGGCTGGCAGGCGATCCATGCCAGCGACATGATGGTGGTGCCGGACCCGGTCACGGCCGTCGTCGACCCCTTTACCGAATGCCCGACACTCTCGTTGATCTGCAATATCGTCGATCCGGTCACCCGCGAGCAATATTCACGCGATCCCCGCTATGTCGCGACCAAGGCTGAAAATTACCTGAAGAGCTCCGGCATTGGCGATGTCGCGTACTTCGGGCCGGAAGCGGAATTCTTCATCTTCGATGGCATTCGCTTCGACCAAAATGCCCACGAGGCTTATTACCACGTCGAGTCCGCGGAAGGGGTGTGGGACTCGGGGAGCGATAATGGCCCGAACCTGGGTTACAAACCGCGCCACAAGGAAGGCTACTTCCCTGTACCCCCGACCGACTCGCAGCAAGACATTCGTACCGAGATGATCCTGGAGATGGAGAAGGCCGGGATCGTGGTCGAAAAGCACCATCACGAAGTGGCCACTGCGGGGCAAGCGGAGATCGATCTGCTTTACGACTCGCTCACGCGCATGGCCGACAAGATGATGATGTACAAGTACATCGTTAAGAACGTCGCCTTGCGACACGGCAAGACCGTCACCTTCATGCCGAAACCGTTGTTCGGAGATAACGGATCGGGCATGCACACCCACCAGAGTATCTGGAAAGGCGGCCAGCCGCTCTTTGCCGGCGACAAATATGCCGGGGTGAGCGATCTCTGCCTGTGGTACATCGGAGGCATCTTGAAACATGCCCCGGCGCTTTGCGCTTTTGTGGCCCCGACCACCAACTCCTACAAGCGCCTCGTGCCCGGCTTCGAGGCGCCCGTCAACCTGGCCTATTCCTCGCGCAACCGCTCGGCGTCGATCCGCATCCCGGTTTATTCCCCGAGCCCCAAGGCCAAGCGTATTGAAGTCCGCTTCCCCGATCCTGCCTGCAACCCTTATTTGGCGTTCGCGGCGATGTTGATGGCGGGTCTCGACGGCATCATGAACAAGATCCATCCGGGCGATCCGCTCGACAAGAATCTCTACGACTTGCCCCCCGAAGAGCTGGCCAAGGTCCCGAGCTGTCCCGCTTCGCTCGAAGCCGCGCTCGATGCGCTAGAGAAAGATCACGAGTTTTTGTTCAAAGGCGACGTCTTCACCCGCGATGTCATCGAGACCTGGCTCGACTACAAGCGCACCAAGGAATGTGATCCCATCCGGCTGCGTCCGCACCCCTATGAATTCGCACTTTACTACGACGCGTAGGAACGCTAGAGGGGCTACGCCCGAAGCTGCGGCGTCCGCAATCAGCGTTCCCTTCCTCCAGCCTCACCCTCTCCCGCCGGGTCTATAGACCGGTGAGGGTGGGTGAGGGGGCTTCATTCAACGCACCTCTAAGCGCCCTTCCATTCCCTGTTCCCGATGGCTGGGAAGGAAAAGCAGTTCTTTATCGCAATAAAACGTGAAGACTCCTTTCTTCCCGGGCGTGAAGACAACGCGCGCGGACTCTCCCGCTGCGACCTCTTGCCGGAGACCGAATCCCGCCCCGGGATCCGCCAGCACCAGGTTATGGGGCACTAGAAACGCCGTATTACGAAGCGTTAGTATCGCCGGTTGGCCGGCTTTCAGGACAAGATGATCCGGTGTGTAGGAATAACTATCGAGTCTTACCTCGACACTCTGTACCCCGCGCGCATCCGGATGGGCCACGAAGGGCTCCGCATGGCTCGGGGCCGAAAGCAACAAAGCGATCGCGGCGCTCCGAGGCGAAATGATCTTTGGCAACGCGAGACAACCTCGGGTTAGAGGAGCGTGATCACTTTTTCGCGTCTCGGGGTGCCCAGCTCTTGCACGGAGATCGCTGCCCTCCCTCAGGTCTTAGGCAGCGTCACACCCCGCTGCCCCTGGTATTTTCCCCTGCGGTCTCGATAAGAGGTCTCGCAGGGATCGTCCGATTCGATAAAGATCACCTGCGCGACGCCCTCATTCGCATAGATCTTCGCCGGCAAGGGCGTGGTGTTCGAAAACTCCAAGGTGACATGCCCTTCCCATTCGGGCTCCAAGGGGGTGACGTTGACGATGATTCCGCAGCGGGCATAGGTCGATTTTCCGAGGCAGATGGTGAGCACATTGCGCGGGATGCGGAAGTACTCGACGGTGCGCGCGAGCGCGAAGGAGTTCGGCGGGATGACGCATACGCTCGCCGCCACATCAACGAAGCTCTGCGGATCGAAGTTCTTGGGATCGACGATGGTGGTGTTGATGTTGGTGAAGATCTTAAACTCGTCGGCACAGCGGATATCATAGCCGTAGCTCGAAGTGCCGTAGGAAATGAGCCTGCCGTCACCGTTGGCGCGAACCTGGCCGGGCTCGAACGGTTCGATCATGCCATGCTCTGCGGCCATGCGCCGGATCCAGCGGTCGGATTTTATGGACATCGTACTTAGGTATTCTGGATCACGATCTTCGGGAAGCGTGCCGAGTAGTCCTTGGCCCGGAGCGAGAGCTTCGCCGCTATCTTGCGCGCGAGGTCGTGGAAGATCTGTGCCGACCGCGAGCCGGAGTCCATGGCCACCGTCGGCCGGCCATTGTCCACCCCCTCGCGGATGCCGATCTCGAGCGGCAAGGATCCGAGGAGATCTACGTGGTACTGCGCGGCCATGGAAGCGCCGCCGCCTTGCCCGAAGATGGGCTCCTCGTGCCCGCACTGGCTACAGACGTGCATACTCATGTTTTCGACGATGCCGAGCACCGGGACCTCGACCTTCTCGAACATCTTGAGCGCTTTGCGCGCATCAAGCAGCGCGATGTCTTGAGGCGTGGTGACGATCACCGCGCCGCTGACCGGGATCTTCTGGCACAAGGTCAATTGAATGTCGCCCGTGCCGGGCGGGAGATCCACGACCAAGTAATCGACGTTGCGCCACTTCGTACCGGTGAGCAACTGCTCCAGGGCCGAGGTTACCATCGGGCCGCGCCAGATCATCGGCGTCTCTTCGTCGATGAGATTGCCGATCGAGATGGCTTGCACGTGGTAGCTGACCAAAGGCTCAAAGGATTTACCGTCGATGGTCTCGGGTTTCCCTCGGCAGCCCAACATCCGCGGCTGGCTCGGACCGTAGATATCGGCATCGAGGATCGCGGCCTGCGCGCCTTGGGACTGAAAGGCAAGCGCCAAGTTGACCGCGACGGTTGATTTACCCACCCCACCCTTGCCCGAAGCGACGGCGATGATATTCTTGACCTCGGGTAAGGGAGAGACGCCCTTTTGCACCGAATGCGAAATGATCTTCTGAGTGACCTCGACACTTGCCTTGCGAACGCCCTCGACATCGCCGAGCACTTCCTTGAGCGCCGCGATCAAGGATTCGCTCCAGCCTTTGATCGGATAACCGAGCTCGACCGCGACGCTAACGCGATCGCCGTCGATGCGTATATCCTTGAGCACTTTGGCGCTGAGGAGATCGCAGCCGAGATAAGGGTCTTGATAGCGCTTTAACGCTCCTTCGATGTGCTCTTTCGTGACGGTTGTCATGGCTGAATTCGGCCCGGAATGCGTACGGCCATTCTACACCAAATCCTGTAGCCACGAGTTCGATGACACGGCGTTGGCTTGATGTTGGTTTAAGACATCGCTATTGTATTACCGCCGTGAACGGACCGAGAGACATCCTGGTCACCAGCGCCCTCCCCTACGCCAACGGCCCCATTCACCTCGGGCACCTGGTCGAGTACATCCAAACCGACATCTGGGCGCGGTTCCAGCGGATGCGCGGCCACCGCTGCTACTACGTGTGCGCCGACGACACCCACGGCACGCCCATCATGCTGCGCGCCGAGGCCGAGCAGATCGCCCCCGAGCAACTCATCGCGCGGATGCACGAGGAACACCTGCGCGATTTCACGGAGTTTCACATCGCCTTCGACAATTACTATTCGACCAACTCGCAAGAGAACCGCGCCTTGGCCGAGGGCATCTACCTGAAGCTAAAAGCCCGCGGGCTAATCGAAGCGCGCACCATCGAGCAGCTCTACGATCCGGTCAAGAACATGTTCCTGCCGGATCGGTTTATCAAGGGTGAATGCCCGCGCTGTCATGCCCAGGACCAGTACGGAGACGCCTGTGAGATCTGCGGCGCCACCTATCAACCGACCGAGCTTATCAATCCCTATTCCGCCCTCTCCGGCACGGCCCCGATCCGCAAGCAATCGGATCATTATTTCTTTCGTTTGAGCGAGTGCGAGGACTTTCTCAGGGAATGGACGCGCGCCGGTCACTTGCAGCCAGAAGCCGCCAACAAACTCGATGAGTGGTTCACCGCCGGTCTCAAAAATTGGGATATTTCGCGCGATGCCCCGTACTTCGGTTTCGAGATCCCGGAAGCGCCGGGAAAATATTTCTATGTCTGGCTCGATGCGCCTATTGGTTACATGGCGAGTTTCAAGAATCTCTGCGAGCGCGCGGGACTCGACTTCGAAGCCTATTGGGGACCCACGTCGAAGGCCGAGCTCTATCACTTCATCGGGAAAGACATCCTCTACTTTCATGCCTTGTTCTGGCCCGCGCTGCTGCATTATTCAGGCTACCGCACGCCCTCCCGGATCTTCGCGCACGGCTTCCTCACCGTGAACGGAGAAAAGATGTCCAAGTCGCGCGGCACCTTTATCACGGCCCGCAGCTACCTCGATCACATCAATAACCCCGGGTACCTGCGCTACTACTATGCCTTTAAGCTCAACGGCACGATGGAGGACATCGACCTCAATCTCGCGGACTTCGTCTCCCGCGTCAATGCGGATCTGATTGGAAAATACATCAATATCGCGAGCCGGGCGGCCGGATTTATCATCCGGCGCTTCGACGGCGAGTTGGCCGCACCGGCCGACTCGCCCGAGGACGCCCGCCGGCTCATCCGAAACTCCTTGGACGCGGCCGGCCCGATTGCGGAAAATTACGAAGGCCGTAATTGCGGGGCGGTCCTGCGCGAAGTCATGCGCATTGCGGACACCGTCAACCAATACTTCGACCGGCACCAACCTTGGATACTGGAAAAAGATCCGGTTCGTAAGGAAGAATTGCAACTGGTCTGCTCGAAGAGCTTGCAGGCGTTTTATGTCCTTTCGATCTACCTCGCGCCCATCCTCCCCAATCTCACGGAAAGGGTCGCGCGGGATCTTTTTGGACTCGACCGGGGTCTTAACTGGCATGATCTGGACACCCTTCCAGCACGTATTCGCCCTTACCGGCACTTGATCACGCGCATCGACCCCAAAACCATCGAGGCCCTAGTCGCCGCGAATCGTGAGAGCTTGAAACCGAGTACGATTGCTCCTGCGGCCGCGCTTGCTCCCGAAACAATTACCGTCGAAGACTTCAGCAAGATCGATCTGCGCATCGCCCGCATCGTCAGCGCCGAGCCCGTCGAGGGCGCCGACAAGCTCGTTAAACTCACTGTCGATCTCGGCGGTACGCAACGGACGGTATTCGCCGGTATCAAGTCGGCCTACGCTCCCAAGCAGTTGATCGGCCGGCTCACGGTCGTGGTCGCCAATCTCGCACCCCGCAAGATGCGTTTCGGGGTTTCCGAGGGCATGGTGCTCGCGGCCGGCGCGGGCGGAAAAGACATTTTTCTCCTCAATCCCGACGAGGGGGCCCAACCCGGAATGCGGGTGAAATAACCTGCCGGTCAACACCGGCGACACCTCAGAGCTTGTAAAAAAATCGTCGCGAGCGAAGAGAGGTCGCGTTCCGCCGGAGCGCAGGACCGTTTCGCCGGGAGCGAAACGGAGCGCAAGCCCCGCAGGGGCGAGTCCCAAGGATGGGACGAGCAACCGGAATGTATGTAGAAATACATGAGGATTCCGAGCACCGCCGGAACGTGAGATCCCGAGCGCAGCAGATTTTTTTACAAGCTCTCAGCGGTTCACGGTGACGCGCCATCGGCGAACGGCGGCGATGATCGGCTGCCTGCCGAGCGTCGATTGACCGCCTAACGCCGCGTTCATAGCGATTTCGGTGCACTGAGATCGCTATGACGATGACGCGCCGCTCATGGCGGCCAGGCACAGCGTCATCAAGACCCCCGGCATCAAGCCGAGGGCCAACACGGCGAGCCCGTTGAAGCTCAGCACGGCGCGCGTATCCTGGCCGCAAACGACGGGCGAGGTGTCCTCGGGATCATCGAAGTACATGAGCTTGACGATGCGCAGGTAGTAGTAGGCGCCGATAATCGAAAACACCACGGCGATCACCGCCAGCGACACGAATCCCGCGGCTAAGGCCTCTTTAATCACGAACCATTTAGCCCAGAAGCCCACGAAAGGCGGCACCCCCGCGAGGCTAAAGATCAGCATCAGCATCAGCAGCGCCAGCCACGGACTGCGCTCGCTGAGACCCTTGAAGTCCTCTAACCGGTCCGACTCGAACCCGGCGCGCCCGAGGGCGATCACCATACCGAAGGCGCCCATCCCCATCAGGGCATAGACGATGACGTAAAACATCGATCCCGCGTACCCGGCCTGGGTCGCGGCCAGTAAGCCTAAAAGCATAAATCCCATATGGGCGATGGTGGAGTAGGCCAGCATGCGCTTGATATTGCTTTGCGCGATCGCGACGATGTTGCCGGTCCCCATTGAAAGCACCGCCAGGACGGCGAGCATCTGCTGCCAGTCAGCGGAAAGCCCCGGCAGACCCTCGACGAGGAGCCGCATGGCAAGCGCAAAGCCCGAAAGCTTGGGCGCCGTGGTGAGGAACAACGTCACCGAGGTGGGCGCCCCTTCGTAGACATCCGGGATCCACATATGGAATGGGACCGCCCCGAGCTTGAAGGCGATCCCGACGATCAAAAACACCAGGCCGAAGACCGGCAACAGGCTGCGCTCGGCGTCTTGGAGGGTCGCGGCCAACTGCTGTAGGTCCAGAGTGCCGGTGACGCCGTAGAGGATGGAGATCCCGTAGAGCATCATGCCGGAGGCGAGCGCTCCCAACACGAAATACTTCATCGCCGCTTCGGAGGCTGCGTGCGAGTCGCGGTGCATGGCCACCATCGCATAGAGGGAGAGCGACAATAGCTCGAGCCCCAAATAGATCGTCAGCAGGCTGTGCGCGGACACCAAGATCAGCATGCCCAAGACCGCAAAGAGACCGAGGACGAAGTATTCGCCGTTGAATAAGGCGCGTGCGGCGAGATAGGTACGCGAATATACGAACACCCCCGCCGTCACCGCGAGAATGACCGCCTTGAGCACCGTGGCCATGCGATCGTTGACAAACATCTCGTTGAACGCAAGCTCCGGCTCGCCCGGATAAAGCCACAGCACCAAGAGCAACGCCACCGCGAGCGTCACCTGCGAGAGTAAATAGGGCGTCTCGGGATCCCGCCCCAGGACGCAGGCGAGCAAAACGGCGCACGCCATGAGCGCTACCCACAGCTCCGGCAAGGCGATTACGATGTCGGTCATGCGGCTTGTCCTTACTTACGGTAACCTTGGGTGCGCGACTTGGTCCACGAGGTGATTGACCGTTGCGTGCATGACCTCGAGCATCGGGTCGGGCCACACGCCGAAGAACACGACGGCGCCGGCCAAGGTCCCTAGGATCGCGAACTCGCGGGCATCAAGATCCTTGAGGGCCACGATCCTCTCACTACTAACCTCGCCGAAGATCACGCGCTTATACATCCATAACGTGTAGGCCGCGCCCAGAATCAGGGTCGTTCCGGCGCCAAGCGCGAACCACAAGCTCGCCTTATAACTGCTCAAGATCACCAAGAACTCGCCGACGAAACCGGAGGTTCCGGGGAGCCCGGCGTTGGCCATGCAGAAGATCATCATCAAGGTCGCGAAGACCGGCATGCTGTTCACCACCCCGCCGTAGTCCTGGATCTGGCGGCTGTGCAGACGCTCGTAGAGCACCCCCACGCATAAGAACAGCGCTCCCGAGACAAAACCGTGCGAGAGCATCTGCACCATGCCGCCCTCGATACCCATCGCGGCGCCGTTGGGCACATCGTGGCTGTCGAGAAGCCGAAACACCACGAACACTCCCAAGGTGACAAATCCCATGTGAGAGATTGACGAATAAGCGATGAGCTTCTTCATATCCTGCTGTGCCAACGCGACGAAACCGATATACACGATCGCGATCAGCGAGAGCGCGATCATGAGCGAATCGAAGGTGTGGCTCGCGGCCGGTGTGATCGGCAGGCTGAAGCGCAGAAAGCCATAACCGCCCATCTTCAACATAATCGCCGCCAGGATCACCGATCCGCCGGTGGGGGCCTCGACGTGAGCATCGGGCAGCCAAGTGTGCACCGGCCACATTGGCACCTTCACGGCGAAAGCCAGCAGAAAGGCAATGAAGATAAGCTTCTGCGCCTCGAGCTCTAGCGGCAAGGTTTGCATCGCCAAGATGGAAAAGCTTTGGCCCTTCCAATAGAGGTACAGCAACGCCACCAACATGAGCACGGAGCCGAAAAAGGTATAAAGAAAAAACTTGATGGTGGCATAGACCCGCCGATCCCCGCCCCAGATCCCGATGATTAAAAACATCGGGATCAGCATCGCTTCCCAAAAAACATAAAACAGGATGGCATCGAGCGCGGCGAAGACGCCGTTCATCAGTCCCTCGAGAATCAGAAACGACGCCATGTACTGCCCGATCCGGGTTTGGATGACCTCCCAGCCCGCCAGCACCACGAGGACGGTGGTGAAGGTGGTGAGCAAGATGAGCGGCATCGAGATACCGTCGATACCAAGGTGATAGTTGATGTCAAACGCCTCGATCCAACCCGTGCGTTCGACAAACTGCATCGCGTGCGTACCGGTGTCAAAGCCGGTGTAGAGCGGTAGCGACAGTAGGAAAGTCACCGCGGCGATCATCAACGACCGCATCAATACCATCTCCCGCCCTTGCGTCGCGCCCGTATAGAGCACCCACACCCCCCCCAAGATCGGGACCCAGATGACGAGGCTCAGTAAAGGCATGGGCGCTTATGCTGACGCGAGCTGTCGATCATGGTGATCCTACTTACCCCAGCCATAGACAAAATAGCCCAATAACGACAGCAGACCGAGGATCATCGCAAAGGCATAGTGATACAAATATCCGGATTGCGTATGCCTCACGACGCCGGAAAACCACCCTACCAAACGCGCCGAGCCGTTGATGAACCCGTCGATGATGCGGACATCCCCGAGTTGCCACAGCGCCCGGCCCGTACCCCGCGCCCCGCCGGCGAACACAAGCTCGTTGAAATCATCGAATCCGTATTTCCGCACCAAGATCTGGTAACCAAGCTTAAACCGATCGGCTACCCGCGCGGGAAGCTCAGGTCGATGCAGGTAGCACATCCACGCCGTGCCAAACCCCGCGAGCCCAAGCAGAAACGGCATGGCGATAAATCCGTGTGCCACGAAAGCGGATAATCCATGATACTCGCTCCCCATACGCTCCAACACATCGTGCGCCGCCAGCACGTGAATAGCCGGCCCGAAATAATCTCCGAACAGCATCGGCGCGATGGCAATGGCCCCCATCACCACTGAAGGTATGGCCAGCATGATGAGCGGGCCGGTGACAACCCGCGGGGATTCGTGCAGTTGCGCCTTCGCATGGGGGTCGAGCCGCTCGGCTCCGTGGAAGACCATGAATAAGAGACGGAAGCTATAGAGAGAGGTCACGAAGACTCCGCCCAAGACCGCGAGATAGGCGAAGCCCGCGCCTAGCAAGTCCGAGTGGTGCACGGCTTCAATGATCGCGTCCTTCGAGAAAAATCCCGATGTCCCCGGGAAACCGCAGAGCGCGAGCGTCCCGATCACCGCGGTGATCCAAGTGATCGGCATGTAGCGGTACAAGCCGCCCATCTTGCGCATGTCCTGCTCGTGATGCAGACCGATGATCACCGAGCCCGCGGCCAGGAACAGCAGCGCCTTGAAGAACGCGTGGGTCATGAGATGAAAGATGGCGGCCGCATAAGCCGAAGCCCCGAGCGCGACGGTCATATAACCGAGCTGAGAGAGTGTCGAATAGGCGATCACGCGTTTGATATCGTTCTGCACCAGTCCCAAGAGCCCCATGAAAAAGGCCGTGATCGCCCCGATGACGAGCACCACGCTCAAGGCCGTCTCCGAGAGCTCGAAGAGCGGCGACATGCGCGCCACCATGAAGATCCCGGCGGTCACCATGGTGGCCGCGTGAATCAGCGCCGAGATCGGGGTAGGGCCTTCCATCGAGTCCGGGAGCCACACGTGCAACGGAACCTGGGCGGATTTTCCCATCGCGCCGATAAAGAGCAGGATGCAAATCAGCGTCATCAACGACCATTCGATACGCGCGCCGACTTGCACCGTCGCATTGGCGAGATTCGGTGCCTGCCGAAACACCTCCCAATAGTCCAGCGAATCGAAGTGCGTCAAGATAGCCGCGATCCCGAGCAAAAGGCCGAGATCTCCCACGCGATTGACCAAAAACGCCTTGAGATTGGCCTGAATGGCCGACTCGCGCTTATACCAAAAACCGATCAGGAGATAAGACACCAAGCCCACGGTTTCCCAGCCGAAGAAAAGCTGCACGAAATTATTGGCCATCACCAACATCAGCATGCCGAAGGTAAAGAGCGCGATATAGCTGAAGAAGCGCTGGTAACCCGGATCGTCGTGCATGTACCCGATGGTGTAGATGTGGATCATCCAGGAGACGAAGCTCACCACCACCATCATGGTGACCGAGAGCTTATCGATGAGAAACCCGATATGAAAATTGAGGCCATCGCTGCTCAACCAGGTATAGACGGCCTGGTTGAAGGCCGGCTCTCCGTCGATGACGATGTCCTTGAAACCGAGGAGCGAGAGAAAAAAGGCGAGCGCGACGCTGCCGATCGCCACACGATGGGCCCAGACCCGGCCGATCCTCTGGCCGCAGACACCGGCGATGAGCGCTCCGATGAGCGGCGCCAAGACCACGCCCAGATAGACACCCCGCACGCGGCTAACCCTTCATGCGGTTTAAATCTTCGACATTGATGGTGCGCCGGTTGCGAAACAGCACCACCAGGATCGCAAGCCCGATGGCCGACTCCGCGGCCGCCACCGTGAGAATAAAAAAAACGAAGACTTGCCCGGCCATATTTCCCAGGAAATGGGAAAACGCGATGAAGTTCATGTTGACCGCGAGCAGCATCAGCTCGATACACATGAGCAGGATGATCACGTTTTTACGATTGATAAAGATACCCGCCACGCTCAAGCAAAAAAGAATCGCCCCGAGGACGAGAAAATCCGAGAGCGCTGGCATTAGTTGGCCGATAAATCCCTTAGCGTTGCGCGGTTCTTGGCGAGGCTTCGGACGCGGGTTGGCGTTCGTGCGCGGGCATCTTGACGAGGCGGACCCGGTCCTCGCGCCGTACCGCCACTTGTTCGCTCGGCCGCTGCGCCTTCGTCTGCCGGGGGCCTCGCATCGTCAATACGACGGCGGCCACGATGGCGACCAGCAAAATCATAGCCGCGATCTCGAAGGGATAGATATAATCCGTATACAGGACTTGCCCAAGCTCCCGTGTGTTACTGTAATCCGCGAGGTGCGGCGGCGGGCGCGTAGCCGCCCCGAAATAGCGCGGTCCCACGGCCGCGGCTAAGGCGATCACCATCAGCAAGGCGACCAGGCCGCCTAGCGGTAAATAGCGCATGAATCCCTCGCGCAGCGGAGCGAGGTTTATATCCAGCATCATCACCACGAACAGGAACAGCACCATCACCGCCCCGACATAGACCAGCACCAAGGTGATCGCGAGGAACTCGGCTTCCAGCAGCAACCAGAGCCCCGCGCTGGAAAAAAAAGCGAGCACCAGGAACAAAGCCGCGTGCACCGGGTTTTTCACGGTAATGACCATGGTCCCCGCCCCCACCAGGATGAGCGCAAAAAAATAGAATACGAGCTGTTCCATCGCGGGGTGATTTCGCCTCAGAGCTTGTGAAGAAATCGTAGCGAGCAAGTCCGCCCGCGAGGCGCGCGGCGCGCAGGAACCGGAGTGTATATGGAAATACATGAGGATTCCGAGCGCCGCGCAACGATGCGGGCGGGCTGCGCAGTAGATTTATTCATAAGCTCTCAGCGATACATCGCGTCCTGGGCCCGATCTGCGGCGATTTCCTGCTCGAAGCGGTCACCCATCGCCAGGAGCTTTTCCTTGGTCACGATCAGATCGCCGCGCTGCTCGCCGTGATACTCGAAGAAGCGCGTCTCCACGATGGAATCCACCGGGCACGATTCCTCGCAGAACCCGCAGAAAATGCACTTGGTTAGATCGATGTCGTAGCGGGTCGTACGGCGAGTGCCATCGGCGCGCTGTTCCGATTCAATGGTAATCGCCACCGCCGGGCACACCGCTTCGCAAAGCTTACAGGCGATGCAGCGCTCCTCCCCGTTCGGGTAGCGCCGCAAGGCATGGTGGCCACGGAAACGCGGCGATTGCGGCGTCTTTTCCTCCGGGTACAGGACCGTGACTTTGCGACTGAAGAGGTAACGCCCCGTGAGCTTCATGCCCTTGAGCAACTCCCCCAGCAACAGGCTTCTAAAATAGTCTTTGATCGCCGGCATAAGCTTAATCGAACCAAGGTGGAACGGAGAGCATAACTAACACCGCGGCGACGACCAGCCACGCGATCGTGATCGGAATAAATACCTTCCATCCAAGCCGCATGATCTGGTCGTAACGGTAACGCGGAAAGGTCGCGCGAAACCACAGGAACAGAAATAAAAAGAACGATGTCTTCGCGAGCAGCCACGCCATCCCCGGCACCCACGCAAACAAGCCCTCCAGGAGCGGAAATCCTTGGAACGGCGACAACCAGCCGCCTAGGAACATGATGGCCGCCAAGACCGAGATCAAGATCATGTTAGTGTACTCGGCCAAGAAAAAGAGGGCGAACGACATTCCGGCATACTCGACGTGGAACCCGGCCACGATTTCGGATTCGCCTTCGGCGATGTCGAAAGGCGCGCGATTGGTCTCCGCGACGCCGGAGATAAAATAAATCACGAATAACGGCAATAACGGCAGCCAAAACCACGTCAAAATGCCGCCGTCCTGCGCCCGCACTATGTCGCTGAGATTCAAGCTTCCGGCCGCGATCAATACGCCTACCAGCGCGAAGCCCATCGCGATTTCATAGGAGACCATCTGCGCTGCCGAACGCATCGCGCCCAAGAAGGCGTACTTGGAGTTCGAGGCCCAGCCGGCGATGATGATCCCATACACGCCCATCGACGACAGCGCCAGGATATAGAGGAGCCCGGCGTTGATGTCGGCGAGCACCGTCTCAGCGGCGAACGGCACCACCGCCCAGGCAGCCAAGGCCGGCGCCAGGGCCAGGATCGGCGCCGCTAAATACAAAAACCGATCGGCCCCGGTCGGGATGATGATCTCTTTTAGTACCAGCTTGACAACATCGGCGATCGGCTGGAGCCAGCCCCGGGGCCCGACGCGATTGGGACCGATCCGGACCTGGATGTAGCCGATGATCTTCCGCTCCGCGAAGGTCAGGTATGCCACCCCGAGTAGAAGCGGCAGGATAATGGCGACGATCTTGACGATGATCCAGGGGACCGATCCGGCGCCGCCCGTGATCTCAACCGCCGCAACTGTTGTTTCCAGCATCGCCGTCGTTAAAGGCGCTGCAATGACAACGGTGCCGTGCCGGCGTCGAACGTTTCGAACGCCGGCTGCGCGGTGTAAATGAGCACGCAGTCATCCGGCACCCGCGCATCCAGCGTCACCGGCAACTCGACGGCCCCCTCGCCCCTTTGCAGCCTGACGTTGGCCCCTTCGGAAAGTTCGAAGCGCCGCGCCACCGTAGGGTTAATGTGCAGGCGCCGATCACCGGCGTCCGGTGTCTCTTGCAGCGCCGTGGCACGCCGCACGAGCGCATCAACGCGGTACGCAGGCACATAGGCGATCAGATCGAGTTCCGCGGCCGCGTGCCCATCGAGGCTTAGATTGGACTCGCCTCGATCAACGGCGCCGGTCCCTGCTTCTTTAGAGTGCTTACGCAGCTCGTTCGCGATCTCATCCGTTGAGGCATAGTCGAAGCCGGCGAGACCCAATCGGTTCCCCAGCACCCGCAAAACCTTCCACGCCGGCCGCGATTCGGCGGGCGGCGGCACCACGGCGCCGAAGGTTTGCCAATCGCCGCTTGCATTCACCAGGATCCCGGTGTTCTCCGCATAGATCGCAACCGGCAGCATGGCATGGGCATACGCTTCGATGCGCGGCGTGCGATAGGCGCTCAGCGACACCACGAACTCCGCGCGCCGCAGGGCGTGCATCGCTAGGGCAGGACGGTAACAATCGAGCTCCGGCTCAATTCCCAACAACACATAGGCGCGCAATCCGGGGTCCAACATCGCCTGCGCGTCCAAGCCCGCGTGCGCGATCGGCTGCCCGAACGGACCGCGGTGGGGCACGGCTCCCGCGATCCAGGCCCCACACGTATTCGCGTGTTCCGCCAAGTAGCCGAGCGTCGCTCCGCAGAGATCACTGACAGTAGCGGCGAGCGCCCGCAAGGCGCTGGCGCACGGGTGCGCGGCGGCGAGGTTGCCCAACAATACCGTTCCTGCCGCGGAGGCCCGCAAGCGTTTTGCGATCGCCCGCTGGGTGTCATCGGCCTTGACGCCGGCGAGCATGTCGGCCACCTTGGTATCGACCGATTTCTTCGAGCCTCCGACGAGAGCCTTGGCGACGCCCGCGAGCGCCGCGACCATCCGCGCGGGCCTCACGATGAGCTGCGCGCCGATGGCGTAGTTGAAATCGAAATCGACAGGATTAATTACAGCAATAAACGCCCCGCGCTGCGCCGCCTTACGCAAGCGATGATTGGCCAGCGGTTGCTCCTTGCGCACATTGGAACCGATCAAGAGCACGGCGTCGCAGCGTTCGAGCTCCGCGAGGCTTTGGCCCAGGCCCGGATAGAGCGGCGCCCGATCCTGGTCCTTGAAATCGCTGTGTACCAAACGGTGGTCGATGTTATTGCTGCCGAGGCCTCGCAGACACTTCTGCAAGAGATAACATTCTTCGGTCGTCGCGGTCGCGCTGGTCAACGCTCCGAGCTGCCCGGCGCCGTGCTTATCCACCGCGGCACGCAAGCCCTTAGCGGCGAAGTCCAAGGCCGCATCCCAACCGACCTCGCGCCACTTGCCTCCGGTTCGAATCATCGGCGCCGTCAGCCGATCCGGGCTGTAAAGCCCGAGGTAGCTATAGCGATCGCGGTCGGAGAGCCACACCTCATTGATCGCCTCGTTTTCGCGCGGCACGACGCGCCGCACCCGGTTGTCCGAGACGTGTAAATAAAGATTCGATCCGATCGAGTCGTGCGGGGCGATGCCTTCGCGCTGGCGTAGCTCCCAAGCCCGCGCGGTATAGCGGAAGGGCTTGGAGGTCAGAGCGCCGACCGGGCAGAGATCGATCACATTCCCCGACAGCTCCGAGACCATAGCCTGCTCGATGTAGGTGCCGATCTGCATCTCTTCGCTGCGTCCCGTGGCGCCGAGCTCCCGCACGCCGGCCACCTCATCCCCGAAGCGCACGCAGCGCGTGCAGTGAATGCAGCGCGTCATGTCGGTCTGGATAAGCGCGCCGAGGTTCTTATCCTGCACCACTCGCTTGCGCTCGCTGTAACGCGAGATACCCGCGCCGTAGCCCATGGCGAGATCTTGCAGCTCGCATTCCCCGCCCTGGTCGCAGATCGGGCAATCGAGGGGGTGATTAATGAGCAGAAACTCCATCGTCGACTTCTGGGCCTCCTGGGCGCGCGGCGAGCGCGTCCACACCTTCATGCCGTCTATGATCGGTGTCGCGCAGGCCGGCAGCGGTTTGGGCGCTTTCTCGACCTCGACCAGACACATCCGGCAGTTGGCGGCGATGGTGAGTTTCTTGTGGTAGCAAAACCGCGGGACATAGATGTCCGCGGCATCGGTCACTTCGATCAGCATGGCCCCCTTGCGCGCTTGCAGGGACTTGCCATCGACTTCGATCGTGACCAGATCCGGGCTCATCATTTCTCCCTAGGGAAGCTCTGCAAAAGTTACTGCGCAGCCCATCTGCTTTGTCGCGTGCTCGCTCGTCGCTCGCCTATCGCTCCGCTTGAGGGGCGCGGCGCTTTATGCCGCGTCCCTCAAAGCGGTTGTTAGGCTGCATTACTCGAGATTTGTGCCGGCTCAAAATCGAGAAGACTAGGAAAGGAATTAGCCCGATAGAAAAGCTCGGTCATCATTAATGCGCTGTATAGGAACATGGCGTCCAGGTGGTTCCAAAGAGAAAACACCTGAGCAAAGTATTGGCGTAGAGGGAGCCGATTGTGTTCTACGGCATCTACGAACGTGTGCCCACCTTCCTGTTCTGATATACGGCGGCAGTCTTCCATAACCGCGATTAGATCAAAAGTAGGCTGGTTTAACATTTCAAACTGTGAACGCTCCCACTCTAGGGTCTTGAGGATATTGTCGGTCGTAATCCGTTCCTCCAGTTCCTCCCATATCCCAATGTTCGCGAATGGCCGGACCAACGCACCCTCGAACTTGCTGCGAAGGTCGTAGGACTTAAGCTGCGACGCAAGGGGATTTCCTGAGTAGCTCTCGATACGTGCCACATCGGAGAGGCGACCGAAACCGACTTGGATCTGGGTGAGCGTCACTTGAGAGCGGCCAAGCGCGTCAATTGCCTTTAGTAGGTGTTCCGTAGGGGTGCCCGAAAGTGACGGGACAAGGTCTTGTACGTGAAGCTTCCCCATCCCGAGCATGATGGCATCTTCAAGGTGGTTGTTTGACGTCTGAACGAGCGCCACGCCTTCCCCGATGCGTTGACTAAGCCATGCTGAAACAGCAGTTATTCTCTGACGTGTTGGTTGGTGGTTCTTACCGCCCATGACTGGTCTCCTTTCAAAATCAAATATGGGTTGCATAATGTGGATACCTGCATTGGGCAACCGTTCCAGTGCAGCCTATCGCCGTGTAAGCGGCCCGCACGACAGGCCATATGGAAGCGACTACGGTTGGCGGGTCCGCTTGAACACATAGTTAGATTGCCGTGCTATTCGCCCCGAGCTTTCTTGATCTCCTCGACAGATCGAACGTCATGCTTGTAGCGAGCAAGCGACATGATCAGCTGAAGCCCTCCGCTAAGGTCATGCGCATTGGCTGGCACAAGCGATAGAAGACGTGCGGCTTCGTCGTAAATAGCGTTGAAGGCCTTGTTCATTGCTTCTTCGGTCATGGAAAGTTCCTCAGTCATGTTGGCAATATAACTACCTAAGGAAGGTCTGAACAAGTCCCGCGTTTCTCCCTCTCCTTCCGGGAGAGGGCAGGGGTGAGGGGATTAAAATCAATGAGTTACCCCCTCACCCTAACCCTCTCCCTGGGGGAGAGGGGACTTAATCAGAGGTTCCCTAATATGTCTCGCGACTCGCTCCGCGGCTTCGCGCATCTAGGCTTGCTCGCACACGTTTGCAGAGCTTCCCTAGGCGGCTTTGCCCGGCAGGCTCTCGGCCATGCTGCTTCCATGCTCGACATAGTACTCGAACTCATGCTGGAAATGTTTGATGAAACTTCGTACCGGCATCGCGGCGGCATCGCCCAGTGCGCAGATGGTTCGGCCTTCGATCTTCTTGGCCACATCATCGAGCCGGGCGAGATCCTCGATCCGGCCCTTGCCTTCGATGATGCGAGTCAACATGCGGTACAGCCAGCCTGTTCCTTCGCGGCAAGGCGTGCACTGGCCGCAGGACTCGGCGTAGTAAAACCGTGCTATGCGCCGCAGCACCTTGACCATGCAGGTGGTCTCGTCCATCACGATGACCGCCCCGGAGCCCAGCATCGATCCGGCCTTCGCGATCGCGTCATAGTCCATCGTGAGCCCCAGCATGATCTCTCCTGGCAGCACCGGCACCGAGGACCCCCCCGGGATCACCGCCTTTAGCCGGCGTCCCCGCCACACGCCTCCGGCGAGATCGAGCAGCACCGGGAACGGCGTGCCCATGGGGATCTCGAAGTTACCGGGGCGTTCGACGTGGCCGCTCACGGAGAAACACTTGGTGCCGCCGTTGTTGGGTTTGCCGATGTCAGCGAACCATTGGCTACCGTTCAGAAGGATGCTCGGCACCGATGCCAACGATTCGGTGTTGTTGATCGTGGTGGGCCGGCCGTAGAGGCCATACCCCGCGGGGAACGGCGGTTTGAAGCGCGGCATGCCCTTCTTGCCCTCGAGTGACTCGAGCAACGCCGTCTCCTCGCCACAAATATAGGCCCCGGCGCCGAGATGATTGTAGAGATCGAAATCGACCCCTGAGGCGAGGATATTCTTCCCCAGGAAGCCCGCATCATACGCCACCTTGAGCGCCTGATCGAAGCGCGCGCAAGGCTCGTCCATGAATTCTCCGCGCATATAGTTGTAGCCGACCTTCGCCCCGATCGCGTAGCCGGCGATCGCCATCCCCTCGATGAGCGCGTGCGGGTTGTACCGGAGGATGTCGCGATCCTTGCAGGTTCCCGGCTCGCTCTCATCGGAGTTACAGACGATATAATGCGGACCGCTCGGGTTCTTGGGCATGAAGCTCCACTTGAGTCCGGTGGGAAACCCGGCGCCCCCGCGGCCGCGCAGCCCGGAGGCTTTGACCTCTTCGATAATGTCTTGCGGGGAGATCTTCTCCCGCAAGATTTGTTTCCACGCCTCGTAGCCGCCGATCTGCCGGTAGTTCTCGAAGCTCCACGGTTGCGCAAATTCGAGGGTGCGGTAACAAACCTGGTTGAAGAACGGCAAGCTCACGTGAGATCGTCCAATATTTTGTCGACTTTGTCGTTCGTCAGGTGTTCGTAGAATTTGTGGTCCACCATCATCATGGGACCGCCACAGCAGGCCGCCAGACATTCTTCTTCTTGTTTGAGATAAATGCGGCCATCCGAGGTGCTTTCACCGGTCTTGATCCCACACCGCCGCTCGATGTGCGCGACAATGTCATCCGCTCCGCGCAGCATGCAAGAGATATTCGTGCATACCGAAACACTGTGACGGCCGACGGGTCTGGTCTCGAACATCGAATAGAAGCTCGCCACCTCATAGACCGCGATGCGCGCCATCCCGAGATAGGCGGCCACGGCATCCATCAACTCGGTAGTCAGATAACCCCCGTTTTCATGCTGGACCTCGCTCAAGGCCGCCAGCACCGCCGATTGCTTGCGCTCTTGCGGATACTTCGCGACCGACGCGTCGATATGCGCGCGTGCGTGGGCGGAGATCACCCCTGGGTCGTCCCCGCTCACCGATCGACTTCCCCGAAGACGATGTCCAAGGTCCCGATCGTCGTCACCACGTCCGCCAGCATATGCCCCTTGACCAGCTCGTCGATGCCCGCAAGGTGCGCAAACCCCGAGGCCCGGACCTTGACGCGGTAGGGTTTATTGGCGCCATCGGAGATGAGATAGATCCCGAACTCCCCTTTGGGATGCTCCACCGCCGCATAGATCTCGCCTTCCGGGACGCAATAGCCCTCGGTAAAGAGCTTGAAGTGATGGATCAAGGACTCCATATCGCCCTTCATGTCCTCGCGGCGCGGCGAGACCAGCTTATAGTCCTCGATGGTGACCGGCCCTGGATTTTTCCGTAGCCACGCGACGCATTGTTTAATAATACCGGCGGATTGGCGCATCTCCTCGACGCGCACCAGGTAGCGATCGTAGCAATCCCCGTTAACGCCGACCGGGATGTCGAAGTCCAGGCGCTCGTATACCGCATAGGGCTGCTTCTTGCGTAAATCCCACTCGACGCCCGATCCGCGCAGCATGGGCCCCGTGAAGCCGAGGGCGAGGGCCCGCTCCGGAGAGACGGCGGCGATCCCGACGGTCCTCTGTTTCCAGATCCGATTGTCCGTGAGCAGCGTCTCATACTCATCGATGCAAACCGGAAAACGGGCCGCGAAGTCATCGATAAAATCCAACAAGCTTCCTCGCCGCGCCTCGTTCAAGCGCTCGACGTCTTCCGGGCTCCGCCATTTGGAGGCCTCGTAGCGCGGCATACGCTCCGGCAGATCGCGGTAGACGCCGCCAGGACGGTAATAGGTGGCGTGCATGCGCGTCCCGGAGACGGCTTCGTAGCAATCCATGAGATCCTCGCGCTCGCGGAAACAATAGAGGAACACCGTCATGGCTCCGATATCGAGGCCGTGGGCGCCCAGCCACATCAAATGATTGAGGATGCGCGTGATCTCATCGAACAGCACGCGGATGTATTGCGCCCGCGGCGGCGGCTCGACGCCGAGCAAGCGCTCGATCGCCAGCACGTAGGCGTGCTCGTTGCACATCATGGACACGTAATCGAGCCGGTCCATGTAGCCGATGCTCTGGTTGTAAGGTTTGCTCTCGGCAAGCTTCTCGGTGCCACGATGCAGCAAACCGATATGCGGATCGGCGCGCTCGATGACCTCGCCGTCCATCTCCAGCACCAGGCGCAAGACACCGTGGGCCGCGGGATGCTGCGGCCCGAAGTTCAAGGTCATGTTGCGGATTTCAGGCATTGAAAAACCTACTGCACTCGCGACGGTTTTTCACAAACTCTCACTGGTTCGCGGCACGGGATAGTCGCGCCGGATCACCCGCGGGACCAGCACGCGGTTCTCGATCGTAACCGGTTGGTAGACGACCCGGCCCTTCTCCGGATCGTAGCGGACCTCGACATTGCCTTCGAGCGGGAAATCCTTACGAAAGGGATGACCGATGAAGCCGTAGTCTGTCAAGATCCGCCGCAGGTCCGGGTGCCCCTCGAAGAGGATCCCGAAGAAATCGAAGGCCTCGCGCTCGAACCAGTTTGCCGCGGGCCAAATTTCCACCACGGAATCGACCCGCGGCGGATCGCCGGGCGCATAGGCGCGCAGGCGCAGCCGTTGATTGCGGCTGACCGAAAGGAGGTGGTAGACGGCCGCGAACCGGGTCCGTTCGCCGAGGGCCTCTCGATACGCATTGGCGTCGACGCCGCGGCTGAAACCGGAGCGGCTCGCATCCTCGGTGCACCAGTCCGCCTGCCCGTAGGCGGAGTAGTCCACGCCGCACACATCGATCAGTTGCTCGAACGCAAACCCCGGCTCGTCCCTGAGCGCCTTGCAGATCTCCAGCACATCGGCGGCGCGGACCTCGATCGTGATCTGCCCTAAGGCCACCACGCAGGAACTGAGTTTATCGCTGAATCGTTCTTTAAGGCGCGCCGTGAGCTGTTCGATCGGATTCGACATTCAGGGTTCTTAGCGGGCAATCGTATTGGTGCGCCGGATCTTGTTTTGAAGCTGAATGACCCCGAACAGCAGCGCCTCGGCCGTCGGGGGACATCCGGGCACATAGACGTCGACGGGGACGATGCGGTCACAACCGCGCACCACCGCGTAGGAATAGTGATAGTACCCGCCGCCGTTGGCGCACGATCCCATCGAGATCACCCAGCGCGGCTCCGCCATCTGATCGTAAACCTTGCGCAGCGCCGGGGCCATCTTGTTCACCAGGGTGCCGGCGACGATCATGACATCGGATTGCCGCGGGCTCGGCCGGAACACCACCCCGAAACGGTCCAGATCGTAGCGCGCGGCCCCGGCGTGCATCATCTCGACCGCGCAGCAGGCGAGCCCGAAGGTCATCGGCCAGAGCGATCCGGTGCGCGCCCAGTTGATCAGATTATCCACCGAGGTTGTCACGATCCCCTTGTCGCCAAGCGCTTCTATTCCCATTCCAGCGCCCCCTTCTTCCACTCATAGATAAACCCGACGACGAGCACGGCCAGGAAGATCATCATCGCGGAAAAACCGAGCAGCCCGATATCCTTGAGCGCCACGGCCCAGGGGAAGAGAAACGCGATCTCCAAATCGAAAATGATGAACAGGATCGCTACCAAGTAATAACGGACGTCGAACTTCATCCTGGCGTCCTCGAAGGGCTCGAACCCGCATTCATAGGGCGAAAGCTTTTCCTCGTCAGCGCGGCGGGGCCCGAGCGCGAAGCCGACGCAGAGCGCGACGGCGCCGAAGACCAAGGCCACGATGATGAAGATGAGTACCGGTAGGTATTGCGCTAACACGTCATTTCCTGGGATGGCAGCCGATCGCCGCCATCCGGACACGAATTATACCGGATCGATCTCAAAGCGCGATAGCTGCGATTGCGAGGTTTTGCTAGCGGAGTCTACGTAGTTGCTGGTGATGGCCTCTCTCGAATCGTATAAGTAACTACATCATATGCCGAGAAATGTTGTGCACGCTGTCTCGTGGTTACACCACTAGATGAGTGCATCCGCGATGATCTCAGGCAAAGCTGGAGGGATCACGGCACGTGGCAGATTGCCATTGCCCGAATCGCCCGTCGGCATTCACTGCATCTACCCACTCGGCCATGTATCGCTGCTTCGTCTGGTCCTTCGGCGTATCTTCGCCTTTGATCTCAAGGATGAGATAAGTCCCGTTCGCCAACCGGATTAGTAGATCGGGCCGGTACTTGTGGATGACGCCCGCCGCCTGCAGCGTCAATACCGGCACCGTGCCTCAGTCCAGATCGAGCGATACGGCGAGTTGATAATGGGCCGGTCGATCGCGCTCATGTCAGCGCCGCCAGCCGTATCATGCACCGGTTTAAACTGGGCGCCTGCGGCCGAGCCCGACTAGGACTCCAGTGGCCGCTGAGGAACTCCTCCATTAGGTTTAGGTAATCCGGGCCCGGCGTCAGAGCACCTTGTCGCTCTCTGATCAACCCTTCTCGAATCCTTCTTGTCCGAGCTCTCCGGGCGATTTCGAAGAACGCTTGTTTAGGATTGGGAATCGCTTCCGGATTATCGGGGACATGCGCAGATCCTACGGCGAAGAAACTTCGCAGCGCATCCGAGTCCGCTAGGAGCCAGCTTTCAAGCTCTTTAACCGCAACCCTGACCAAAGTTTGGTTGCCTCCATGTGGTGCCAGCCCATGGGGGATATGGGCGATGCAATCTTCCTCCGAGCCGATGAAATCAATCAGCACAAGCAGCGGTATGCCACTTCCTACCGCCCGCCTCGCGAGGCCGGGTGCGAGCCTACGTACCTCCGAAATGCCTTTGCGTCCAAAAGTTGTCCCCTTGTTCAAACTGCAGACGCTGAGAATGCGAGTCAGGGCGATTTCATCGGTCGGCCCTTCAACTAGGATGTCAACAATCATCAGTCGAACGCCAACGAAAGCTGTACAGCGTCTTTTGGCGCGGCCTGAGGAAGCAGCACATCAGCAACCGTCAGCCCGCCTTCCGCCATCGCTTTGCGGTCACCTTCTGATGCTACAACGATTTGAGTCTCATACTCGCCTGGATCGAGCCGAAGTACTTCGTCTGGACCGATGGATGGATCGGAAAGCAAGTCTTCTGAATGCGTCGAGATAATGAACTGACGCGCTTCCTTCCTCGCCTTATTGATGCGGTTGATCATCCTCGGCAGTTCTCGGACTACGGCTGGGTGAAGTGAAAGTTCGGGTTCTTCGAGCAATAATGGTCCGCTTCCTTCAAAGCAACTCCACAGCAAGCCAAGCAGGCGGAGCGTACCGTCAGAGAACTGGTCTTCTCGTTGCCCCGCCGGCGTCTTACGCCAGTTTCGCCAGCCCGCAACGAGGTGCGGGCGTCCGGTATCGTCCTGCTCGACTTTCAGAGAATCCAGTTGGGGCACGGCAGCCTGCAGTGCTTTATGAATTTTTCCTAACCTACTGTTTCGCGTCTTGTCATTGGTTTTCCAAACGCGAAGCAGAAAATCCCGGCCGAAAGGATCGTTTTCCACCTGCGTCGCAGTAAAGCTAACGGGATCGCGGATCACTTGGGGAACTAGATGCTGATAGTTGACAGTTCCGAAGAACGATGCCAAGGGTCGGAATTCTCGATTGAGCGAGACTTGCTCTAGGGCCGTCTGGCGCAGACGATCCGGATCATCGCGATCGGGGTCGCTGGGGCGATCGAGAATGGAACTGTCGTCTCGCGAGACCTTTTCTTCGACGACACGAGGAACCCTGTTTTTGTCCTGACTTAGCACCAGTCGATAACACCATCGATGCTCGTCTTCGGCAACGACGACGTCGATGTCAATCTTGGAGTATTTCGTCGCGCCCAGGCACCGTACAGCCGAAAGGCTGACGCGCGAGCGGATCGCCTGCTGCAGACCTTTACCTGCAATATCGCGGAGGAACCGGAATACATCTAGCAGATTCGACTTGCCCGACGCGTTGGGTCCGATCAGGAATACTCGCGGACACAGATTGACTTTAGCCGTCTTAAAGTTGCGCCAGTTTCGTAAACTAATATGCTGGAAATACATCAATGGCTCACTCCATTGAAATAATTTTCAGACTCTCGATGCCGCGGTCATCGACGATCTTCACACCCACGCGCCCGTGCGGGCTTGCAGGGAAGGGCAGCGACGGCGTGTTCACCCTCGCGAAACGACCAACCGTCATGCCGCCGCTCGTTGTGGCTTGGCGAGCGGTTCTGGTAGGGGTCGGCCCATATGCGCGCAAGCTTCCAGCCACGAAAGCATTGCGTCCTGGATCTCATGGACCGCCTCTTCCGGTGTCTCGCCGAATGCCGAACAGCCGGGCAGATCGGGCGCGACGGCGATATAACCCTCATCGCCATCGCTCCAAAACACTTCCACGAGATACTCACGTATGCGCGCCATATTTCTTTACCATTTCGTCAAGTTGTTTGGCTTGCATAAGGCTTGACCCATCTTCGACAGTTGTAAAAATATACTTTCCCCTATTCAACTAGTTACGAAGGCCAGCGGACGGCGTGGCACCATGAAGCGGAAACTAAGCAGAGGGGCATGCGAGACGCTAGACCTCCT
>JBOIDL010000007.1:0-43691 GCA_050740435.1 Gammaproteobacteria bacterium | reverse complement strand
CAGATAGAGTCCCGAAGGGCTGGACTTCACCAGCGGTGAGATCCAGCGAAAAGCAAAACACTCACTAAACCCTATGTCCGACGCCATTTCCCGCCGCTTACCCCAGAATTTATGCAACTGGAAGGTGAACCCTGGTGGCGCGCAGGCCGAATCTTCAAAAAACGCTGTCGGGCCTGCTTCCCTGTCCTCGGGAGGAACATATGACCCATGCTGTCGGTAACTCAACTACGAATCTAAGCCGTTGCGAGGTGCTGGTCATAGGCGGCGGTCCCGCCGGTTCAGCGGTGTCCGCCCTGCTGGCCGAACAAGGCTGGCACGTGGAGGTGCTGGAGAAAGACCAGCACCCGCGCTTCCACATCGGCGAATCCCTGCTGCCGCAAACCCTGCCCATGTTGGAGCGCCTAGGGGTTTTGGCCGAGGTAGAAAAGATCGGCCTGCGAAAATACGGAGCCGAGCTCGTATCCCACCACCATGGCCGCTCACGCACGGTCTATTTCGGCCGCGCCCTGGGTGGCGCCCAGCCATACGCCTATCAGGTGCGGCGCGCGGATTTCGATCGCATCCTGTTTGCAAACTGTGCAGCCAAAGGCGCGCGTACCCATACCGGTGTCCGGGCGCGGCAGGTGGAATTTCGTCCCGGACGGACCTCGCTCGTCCACGCGCAGGACGCGCAAGGACAGGCCAGAACCTGGGAGGCGCGCTTCGTCGTGGACGCGACCGGCCGTGACACCTTCCTCTCCGGCCAGTTAGGGGGCAAAAGGCGCAACCGGCGCCATAACAGCGCGGCGATCTTCAGCCACTTCGAGGGAGTGCGCCGGCTTGGCGGGCGCGACGAAGGCAACATCAGCATCGCCTGGTTCGAGCACGGCTGGTTCTGGGTCATTCCCTTCAAGGATGGGATCACGAGTGTCGGCGCGGTGTGCTGGCCCGCCTATCTCCAGAGCCGTCAGACCGATCCGGACCAATTCTTATGGGACACGATTGCGCTTTGCCCGCCGCTTGCGGAGCGCATGCAACACGCCAAACTCGCCATGCCGGCGCAGGCGACCGGCAACTACTCCTATCAGCGCACCGCGATGACGGGCGAGGGCTATATCATGGTGGGGGACGCCTTTGCCTTTATCGATCCGGTGTTCTCGAGCGGGGTCCATCTAGCGCTCAATAGCGCCACGCTCGGCGCACGGGCGGTGGATGCCTACCTGCGCGCAAGCCCCGAATATCCGGCCCGGTTGCGCAGGTTCGAACGCAGCGTGCGCCGCGGTGTCGGGACCTTCTCGTGGTTCATTTACCGCTTCACCCAGCCGGCCTTCCGGGAGCTTTTCATGTCGCCGAACAGTTTCTTTAAAATGGAGGAAGCGGTGTTGTCCATCCTGGCCGGCGACGTGTTCCAGAATCGCCGCGCGGCCTTGCCTATTCTGCTGTTTAAGTTGAGCTACTATCTGGTCTCACTCAAGGATATCCGGCGCAATTGGGCGGCCTTCCGGCAGCGCATGGAAGGCGTCCCGGCCCCCAAGGCGGCCTAAGGGGAGGAAGATAAACTGCCAGGACCAAGAAAGGCGAGTGTGTTACCCGACGACGAGCTTGGAGCGGCCAGTCGTGTGCCGTTGGTTCGACGTCCAGAACCCGCGGCCAGCGAGGTTCTGCATGTCGGCTACGTGGGGAACGAAGGCGTGCAGACGCTGCTACAAAGCCGCTTTCCTCTCGCCCGGATAGATTTCGGTGATTACCGAGCGCCTGAAACGACGGATCCCTGGCCGCTCGTGCGCCTCAAGCTGCCACAACTCCAAGCGGCCCCACTCACCGAGCTTTGGACCAGCGGGATTCCGGTCCAATATTTCCATCACGATGGTCTTTGGCTCGCCGCCAACAAAGAGATCCTGTTCGGTTATTTCGAGGAGCAAGAATCGGCGGGGTCCACGCTCTCGGGGCTCGTCCATGCGGCCTATCGCCGCATCTTGATGCACACTCGCCGCGCGGGTTATGCCCACTTGCTACGCATGTGGAACTATCTGCCGGGGATCAATGAGATCTTAGACGGCTTGGAGCGCTATCAGCAATTTTGTATTGGGCGGCATCAGGCACTCATGGAGGAGCGGGTGGAATTCCACCACGGCCTCCCCGCGGCGACGGCGGTGGGCACCGGGCCGGCACCGGTACAGATTTATTTCTTGGCCAGCCGGCGGGAGGGTGTTCAGATCGAGAACCCGCGTCAAGTGAAAGCCTATCACTACCCGCGCCGCTACGGCCCCAAGAGTCCCTCCTTCGCCCGTGCGAGCTTACTCTTGTCCGAGTCGGGCAACCGCCTCTTCATCGCCGGGACGGCCAGCATTGTCGGCCATGCCAGCCGCCATGCGGGCGATCCCTATCGACAGACCGTCGAGACACTAGACAACATCGAAGCGGTGATCGCATCGGCGCTCGTTGCGCACCCGGTGTGGCATGGGGGGGACCCCACGTCCAATGCGGCGCTCTTGAAGGTGTACATGCGCCGTCCTGAACACCTTCCGTCCATCGAAAGGGCGCTTGCCGATCGGCTCGGATTGGTACCGCGCTGCCTGTTCCTGCGAGGCGATACTTGCCGCCGCGCATTGCTGCTCGAGATCGAGGGAATCGTGAGCGTCGCGAATGCCGAACTCGTGTCCCCGGGCGAGCGTTAACTTTCCGAAAACCGCTCGACCTCGCGCCCATCGATCTCCCATGAGCCCCACGGTGTTTCGAGAAGCCGGGTTTCGTTTCTATTTCTTTTCGCGTGAAGAACCTCGGATACACGTTCATGTCCAGGGACAAAAAGGGGGAGGCGAAATTCTGGTTGGAACCGCAGATGAAGCTCGCGCAGAACTTCGGGCTTCAGCCAAAAGAGCTTGCCGAGGCATTGCGCCTGATTACGGAGCACGAACATGATATCCGCACAGCTTGGAACAGACATTTCGGAAGTTGAGGTCACGAACGTTTCGAAGCATGGTTTTTGGTTATTTATTCGCGATCAGGAAGTCTTTGTCCTCTTCGAACAGTTTCCGTGGTTTAAAGAGGCCGCGATTGGTGAGTTGCTGCACGTAGAGTTACCCTCACCGCATCACCTCTATTGGCCGGATTTGGATATAGACCTTGCGGTGGAGTCACTTTCCCATCCAGAACGATTTCCATTGGTCAGCCGTATTGCTAACCTCGAACGCCCTGATTGACATGCCGGCGGTAGCCACGGCAGAAATTTGTCGCGGAGTAAGATCGCGATCGATCGAAGGCGCACGCGGCGCGTCAAAAATGGACGAAATTGGTCATGTCCGGCGCGTAGCTTTGGTGTTGAATCCTTGACCCGTGTCAGGCGAACCAGCGTCGCATCGCCCTTCGCGGCACCTGGCATACCTGCTGCACTGTAGCGCTCAGCCACCGGAGATAACCGCGGTCGGCAAGGAAGAGGCCCGGTCGTAGGGCGCAGGTGTCAGCGTAAATGCGCTATGTGTTCAGGGTCGTTTAACCACCCATTGTTAAGTCATCAGGAGATTTTCTAATGAAGAAGTATCAACAAGGTTTTACATTGATTGAGTTGATGATCGTGGTCGCGATCATCGGTATCTTGGCCGCGATCGCGATCCCGGCGTATCAGGACTATACGGTGCGGTCGAAGGTTACGGAAGTGGCCGTTGCGGCCTCGGCATGCAAGACCTCAGTGTCCGAGTTTGCCCAATCTAATGGTGCATTGCCCACGACCACCACTGCAGCCG
This sequence comes from Gammaproteobacteria bacterium, assembly GCA_050740435.1. Classification (GTDB taxonomy): domain Bacteria; phylum Pseudomonadota; class Gammaproteobacteria; order JACCXJ01; family JACCXJ01; genus USCg-Taylor. The sequence continues at coordinate 39,969 of JBOIDL010000007.1, read as the reverse complement.
GATGTTCGAGCAATGCGACGCAGTATGTCACTTCCTTGGCCGTTGGGGCCGCTGGTGTCATCACTGTCGTCCCGAACGCTGCCAACATTGGTGGAGGTATTACCGGCAATTTCCTTCTGACGCCGACGTATGCTGCATCAACTGGCACGGTAGCATGGCAATGTACAAGTTCTACCATTCAGGACAAATACTTGCCGGCTAACTGCCGCTAACTCGCAGTTTGTCAGGAAACGCCGCCTCCGGGCGGCGTTTATTTTTTAGCCAGCATGGCCCGGATGAAGCGCAGCGGAGTCCGGGAATGTTCAAATCCCAAAGCCCTCCTCGGAAGGGCTTCCGCTTCTTCGGAGGGGTGATGCCTGTTTCATGTCGATCCATGCCGTGGTTATGGCTGGCCTTGATCGCTCTGGTGACTTGGGCCTACTGGCCGGGGTTGTCGGGCGGTTTCGAATTCGATGACGACTCCAACATTGTCAAGAATCTGGAGCTGACCTCTGCTACCCTGACTCCCGATGAACTCTGGCACGCGACCCTGAGCGGGTTCAGCGGACCTCTGGGCAGGCCAGTCGCCATGTTCAGCTTCGCGCTGCAGGTGGCGCTCACCGGGCTCAATCCCTTCCCAATGAAAATCGTGAACCTCCTGATACATGGGTTGACCGGGATCACCCTGTATCTGCTGGCTAGTGCCCTGCTGCGGAGCTCACGCGGCTTACCTGCCTCGAGTTTCCCGGTGCCTATCGTCGCGTGGACCATTGCGGTGCTGTGGCTGTTGCATCCCATCAATGTCACGGCGGTCTCCTACATCGTCCAACGCATGACCAGTCTTTCGGCGCTGTTCACCGCACTGGCCGTCTGGATCTACGTGACTGAACGAAACCGCCAACAGCAAAACGCCGGCCGTTGGTACGCTTGGGTCGGTGTCGCCGCGTTCGGGTTGTTGGCGGCGCTGTCCAAGGAAACCGGGGCGCTCCTTCCTGTATATCTGCTGGTCGTAGAGGTATTCGTGTTTCGGTTCCAGGCGCAACGGCGTATCGAACGTTTGTTCGTTTCGATGCTGCACGCTACTTTCGCGGTAGGAGTGGGTCTGCTTATGATCTATATTCTATGGCGGCATCCGGATTTGGCGCTCGGTGGGTATCAAGGTAGACCATTTTCGCTGACGGAAAGGCTGCTGACCGAGTCGCGAGCGCTCGTATGGTATCTTAGAATGATTCTGGTACCGGACCTGTCGCAGCTGACGCTCTACCACGACGGATTCGCAATCTCCAAATCCCTCCTTTCTCCACCGACCACGCTGCTGTCGATGTTAATGCTTGTGACTCTGGTGATTTTGGGGTGGCTGTCCAAAGCCAGACATCCGTGGTTTGGATTGGGCCTATTCTGGTTCCTCGGGGGACACGCGCTGGAGTCCACTATCCTCCCATTGGAACTGGTCTATGAGCATCGAAATTACCTCCCGGCCTTCGGGATCATTTTCGCGTGCGTTACAGGGCTCGAACGAATAGTCTCAGGCATGGCGCGGGCCAAGCAACGTCTGGTTGGCGCAATGATCCTGGCAAGCATCGCGATGCTTGCCTGGGCGACACACATGCGAACATACGTCTGGTCCGACGCGCCAGGCGCAGCGCTCCTGGACGCCCGCCACCATCCGGAATCGCCACGCGCGAATTTTGTTGCAGGCACCAGGTTTATTGGCTATGCGAACAGCGTCACAGACAGAAATGAAAAAGACAGGTTCGCGCGCTTGGCTGAAGAGTACTTCCTAAGAGCCGCGGTGCTGGCACCGGACAGTGCCAACGCAGTCATGACGCGGCTGCTGATGTATCACGAACAGGGGAAGGCACCGCCGCCCGAGCTACCCTCCGAGCTGCAGCGCCGATTATCTGGCGGGCGGATAGATGCCGGCACGGTTTATGGTCTGCAGGCGTTCACCGACTGCAAGGTCAAGGGTGTTTGCACGTTCAGCGACGACTATTATCTCGCGGTGTTGGATGCTGCCTTAAGTAATGCCAATATTCTAGACATTCACGTGAGCAGCATTCTGCGTAGTCTGGCGAGGTTCTATGCAGAACAACGCAAGGACTACGACACGGCGATCGTGCTGACAAAACGCGCAATGAAGCTTACTCCACGGCAATTTTGGATACGGCTTGAGCTCATCAACGACCTGACGAGAGGTGGCTATTTGGTGACCGCACTGAATGAACTAGATCTCCTCGAACGTGAGGACCTTCCCGGGAGATACCGCACCGGTGTCGCCAGGTGGCGTGAGGACCTGCAGCTTGCCCTGAAAGAGGAAGCTCATGGGCGATCAGAATGAACGTCATTACGAAATGACCGTAACTATATTGGAGACAGAATCATGCGGGTGTTGCAACGTGGATACTTAGGTACCAGGAATTGGTTGGGTGTAGGCCGTCATTTGTCCGACAGCTTAGGGAAGAACGAGCTATGCCCCAGCGAAAATAAGACCTATTCTCTTAGTATCATCCTGCCTGCGCGAAATGAAGCGGCAGGCTTGCGGGTGCTTTTGCCAAAAATGCAGAGGGAGTTTGGCGATCAGGAAATCATCGTCGTCAATGACGGTTCTACGGATGGCACGATCTCGGTCTGCAACGACTGTCAAGTGCGCGTGATTAGCCACCCGTATCCGTTGGGGAATGGGGCAGCAATAAAAGCTGGGTCCCGGGCAGCGAGGGGGGAGATACTCGTTTTCATGGACGCGGACGGCCAGCATGATCCGTCGTGGATAAGAAAGCTGTTGAGTAAGATGGATGAAGGCTTCGATATGGTCGTCGGTGCGCGCAGCCGCTCCTCACAAGCGAATTGGGGGCGTTGGTTAGCGAATACGTCGTACAACCGTTTCGCAACGTTTGTCGTAGATCAACGGGTCGACGATCTAACCTCGGGGTTCAGGATAGCGAGGGCAGAGCGCTTCAAGGAGTTTTTACACCTTTTACCGAACGGGTTCTCCTATCCGGCTACATCTACGATGGCTTTTTTCCGTTCGGGTTATCCGGTCGCCTATGTTCCTATCGAGGCGCAGAAGCGAGTCGGGAGGAGTCATATCCGGCCGATTAAGGACGGCGTGAAGTTTCTGATGATCCTATTTCGTATCACGACGCTCTATTCGCCGCTAAAGATTTTCCTACCCATCAGCGGTGTGATTTTCGTGACCGGTTTGAGCTATTACCTCTATACCTATATGACATCCGGACGCTTCACAAACATGAGCGCCCTATTGTTAGTTTCCTCCCTGTCGATATTTCTCATCGGTTTGGTCTCGGAACAGATAACCATGTTGTTATTTCAAAAGACCGAGGATCGTTGAGGCGGTATTTCGGACGCGCATTAGCAACATCGATCATGTATCGCAGCGGAGCAAATCAATTTCGCCAACTTAATGACGGTGCCGCTAGCGCCATGAAGCAGATCCGCTCCGCCAGTGACCTCGCCATCCACGGCGCCCCGCCGGCCTTCGCCGAGCCGCTACATGTCGGTCGCCCTAGCATCGGCAGCCGGGAGACCTTTCTACGGTTGGCCAACGAGATGTTCGACCGCCACTGGTTCAGCAACAATGGGCCGTTGGTGCAGGAGTTCGAGCAGCGCATCGCCGAGCACCTCGGTGTCGGGCATTGCGTGGCGATGTGCAACGGCACCATCGCGCTGGAGATCGCGATCCGCGCGCTGGCGCTCACCGGCGAGGTCATCGTCCCGTCCTACACCTTCATCGCCACTGCGCATGCCCTCCATTGGCAGGGCATCACCCCGGTGTTCGCCGACATCGACCCGGCTACGCACAATCTCGACCCGGCCGCGGTGCGCCGCATGATCACGCCGCGCACGACCGGCATCATCGGCGTGCATTTGTGGGGCCGCGGCGCGCCGGTGGACGAGTTGCAGGCGATCGCCGACGAGCATGGACTGCAGTTGCTGTTCGACGCGGCGCACGCCTTCGGCTGTTCGCATACTGGACGGATGATCGGCGGCTTTGGCCGCGCCGAGGTGCTGAGCTTCCACGCCACCAAATTCTTCAACACCTTCGAGGGCGGCGCCGTCGTCACCAACGAGGACGAATTGGCCGGCGCCATGCGATTGATGCGCAACTTTGGCTTCGCCGGCTACGACAACGTCATCCACCCCGGCACCAACGGCAAGATGGTGGAAGTCTGCGCCGCGATGGGTCTGGCCAACCTCGACCACGTCGACGAGGTGATCGCGGCCAACCGGCGCAACTACCACGCCTACCGCGAAGCACTGGCAGACCTGCCCGGCTTGAGCGTCCTGCCGTACAACGAGAGCGAACGCAACAACTACCAGTATGCCGTCGTTGAAATGGCTGAAGAAAGCCGGCTTCGCCGCGATGCAATTGTCCGTGCTTTGCACGCTGAGAATGTCCTGGCGCGCAAGTACTTCTGGCCCGGATGCCATCGGATGAAGCCGTACCGCGACCTCTTCCCACATGCTGGACTGGTGCTGGCGACCACCGAACGGGTGGCGGGACGAGTGATCGTGCTGCCAACCGGTACCCTCATGACACCACAAGCGATCAGTACGGTCTGCGACATCATCCGAGCGCGGGTGGGACCGTGACCGGGACGCCCAGTCGAGTTTCCGGCAACCCCCCGGCAAGTCGCGAACGGGAACGTCGCGTGCTAGTGTTTCCCGCCGGCACCGAAATCGGCCTCGAGATCCTCGCCGCGCTTGGCCATTGCCGAAACATCACGCTCTTCGGCGCTGGCGAGGACGTTTCCAACCACGCGCGCCTTGCCTATCCCGAATATCACATTGTCCCGAGTGTCCATCACGATGGCTGGCTCAAGCGTCTGGCCGTGTTGTGCGCCGAGCTCGGCATCGATTATGTATTTCCCGCTCATGACGATGTGGTTCTGGCGCTAAGCCAGGTCCGCGAACAACTTCCGGCTGCCGTCATTTCTTCGCCGGCGGACGCCTGTTCGACGACGCGCTCGAAGACGGCGACATACCGGCGACTTGCAGGCATCGTCCCCGTTTCGCGCCTGTACTCGACGGCGGCCGAGGTCGATGCATTTCCTGTACTGGTCAAGCCCGACCGGAGCCAAGGTTCCCAAGGCGTGAGCATAATCGACGACGTGCAGCAACTGGCCCACGCGCTACGCAACACTCCCGACCCGCTCATTTGCGAGTACCTGCCTGGTGACGAGTACACCGTTGACTGCTTCACAAGCCAGAGGCGCGGGTTGCTGTTCGCCGGCGCCAGGCGCCGCAGGCGCACGCGCAATGGAATTTCCGTCAACACTATCACCGAGGACCTTCCTGAGGTCCGGGCGATGGCGGAAGCCATTAGCAACGAATTAGACCTGCGGGGGGGGTGGTTCTTCCAGCTCAAGCGCGACGCGACGGGCACGCTGACTCTGCTTGAAGTCGCACCGCGCATCGCCGGGTCAATGGCTGCACACCGCGTGTCGGGGGTCAATTTCCCTCTGCTGAGCATCCTCGAACACGAAGGTATCGATGTCCAGATTGCGACGAATACAGGGCGAGTCGAGATGGACCGTGCGTTGCGCAACCGCTACTTCCACGAAGTCCGCTTCGCGTCGCTTTACTTGGACCTCGACGACACACTCATCTGCAACGGAGCCATCAATCTCGACATCGTCAAGCTCATTTTCGCTTGCATCAACCAGGGAAAGCGCGTCACCCTTATCACTCGGCATCGTGGCGATCTGAATCGGACACTGAACAAGTACAAGCTGTCCGGCCTATTCGACGAGATCATCCACGTCCAAGACGATGCCCCGAAATCGCGCTATATCGATGACCCCCTCGCGATCTTCATCGACGACAGTTTTTCGGAGCGCATGACCGTCGTCGCCGAATGCGGCATTCCCACGTTCGACGCAAGCATGATCGAACTCCTGAACGATCAGGCCGAACCCCTGGACCGACCATTGCCATGACCAATCCGATTCCAGACGAGATGCGCTTTCTTGAAAGCGTCACCCACACCTACGTGACGAGCGAAAGCCCGCAAGACCGCACCATCAAGTCCCTCGCGATCAGGGCCTTCGCCCCCTACATTCGACCGGGCAGCAGAGCCCTCGAGTTCGGTTGCTGCGACGGCTATATGACCTCGCTGATCTCCTCGCAGGTGGATCACCTCACCGTCGTGGATGGCTCGAGCACGTTCATCCAGATGGCGCAGGCGAGACAACTGCCTAACGTGTCGTTCACTCACGTCCTGTTCGAGAACTTCACCCCTGATCACCGTTTCGACTGCATCTTCGCCACCTACGTGCTCGAACATGTAGCAGACGCCGTGGGACTGCTCCGGACTGCGCGCGGCCTGCTGGATAGGGATGGCCTCCTGTTCCTGGTCGTGCCCAACGCGCGTGCGATGTCTCGTCAGCTTGCCCGGCACATGGGCCTAATCGACGATCTTTACGCACTGACGCCGAACGATGTCAATCACGGACATCGCCGCGTCTACGACAGGATCCTGCTCAACCGCGACATAGAAGCGGCGGGGCTGACGCAGGTCGGACAAGGCGGACTGATGCTGAAGCCGCTGGCCGATTTTCAGATGAACACCCTGATAGCACAGGGCGTTCTGGGCGAGACCCAGATCGACGGCCTGTACAAGATGGGGCTCGAGTATCCTGACCTCTCCGGCTCCCTATTCTCTGTGTGCCGCGCCGCATGACGCGAGACCTTGCGGAACCCACGCGACCAATCCTTCGCCTAGTCCAACTTTCCATGATAAGCTTGGTCCGCCGCCTGTTGCGATCCGCGCATGTTCCGTTCCCAGCGCGAATGCGCCTGGCCAAGAGTACGAGGTTGCATCTCGGCTGCGGCAGTAATGTCCTGGCGGGCTGGTCGAACATCGACCTCGCCGGCTCGCGGAACGTCGTTTCTCATAATCTGTCCAGGCCACTACCCGTGCGCTCCGACAGCATCGAGTTCATCTACAGTGAACACTTCATCGAACACATCTCGCTCGACCGTGCCCGACGCCTGCTAGCGGAGTGTCTGCGTGTGCTGCGGCCGGGCGGGATAATCCGGCTGAGCACACCCGACCTTAGGAAACTGATCGCCTCATACCAGGCTGGCAGCGTATCCGCGTTTCGCGATGTCGGCTGGAATCCGGCAACCCCATGTCAAATGGTTAACGAAGGTATGCGCCTGTGGGGGCACGCATTCGTCTACGACGCGGACGAGCTCGAAGCCGTGCTGCGCGCGGCCGGGTTCCGGCAGATGCAGCGCGAGGGCTGGCGCACCAGCGAACATCCCGAACTGCGCTCGCTGGAGTGCCGCCCTTTCCACGACGAACTCATCGTCGAGGCGACCAAGTGAAGGACACCGCTGCGACGTCCGCGTTCCCCGCCCGATGCTGAAGCATCGGGCGGCGGCGGCGACCGCGTGGAGCGGCGCCGATATCCTCATCCGCCAAGGGTTGCAGTTCGCGGTTTCGATTGCGCTTGCGCGCCTGCTCGGCCCGGAGGAGTTCGGGACGATCGCGCTGCTCTACCTGTTCACCGGCGTGGCCGGTGTCGTCGTCGATAGCGGCTTCGGCAGCGCCTTGGTTCAACAGCAGGACATCACGCCGGTCGACGAGTCGACCGTGTTCTGGTGGCAGCTCGGCGCCGGGTTTCTCGCTGCCTGCGTGCTGGTGGCCAGCGCGCCGGCGATTGCCGGTTATTTTTCCGAGCCGCTGCTGGTGCCGTTGATGGCGTCGCTGGCGCTCGCCGTGGTCGCCGGTGCCGCGGGCGGCGTGCACGCGGCGATGCTCACCAGGCGGCTGGATTTCCGTACGCAACTGCGCGCCGGCGCGGTCGCCACCCTGGTCTCGGGCCTCGTGGCCGTCGCCATGGCCTGGAACGGCTCCGGGGTGTGGGCCCTGGCCGCACAGGTGGTCACCATGGCCGCGGTGAACACGGCGATGCTGTGGTGGTTGACCGGCTGGCGGCCGAAGCGAGTCTTCAGTGTCGCGTCCATGGGCCGACTGTTCGGTTTCGGCGGCTACCTGCTGGCCGCCAACCTGTCCGACATGGTGTACACGCGCGGCTACAACCTGCTGATCGGCAAGCTCCACGGCGTGCGCGAACTCGGCTTCTACAGCCGCGCCGATGGCACCCAGCAGCTGCCGGTCGCCGGGCTGTCGGCCATGCTTTCGCGCGTGGCACTGCCGATGTTCTCTGCGGCGGCAGCGGATCGCGCGCAGATACGGCGTGGCGCGGAGCTTGCCGTCCGCGCCGTCATGCTGTTGAACGTGCCGATGATGCTCGGGCTTGCCGCCGTCGCCGAGCCGTTCGTCGAGGCGGTGTTCGGGCCGAAATGGCTGCCCGCCGTTCCCATCCTGCAGGTGCTGTGCCTGGCGGGGGTACTGTGGCCCCTGCACGTACTCAATCTCAACATGCTGTTGGCGCAGGGGCATTCCCGGCTGGTGCTTAAACTGGAGCTGCCCAAGAAGCTCATCGGCATCTGCCTGCTGGTCGTGGGCAGCCTGTTAGGAGTGATGGGCGTCGCCTGGAGCCAGGTGGCGACCGGGCTGATCGCGTTCGCGATCAATGCCCACTACTCGCGCCGTCTTTTCGGCTATGGCGCGGCGACGCAACTGCGCGACTTCTTCCCGGCGATGGCCGTGGCCCTGCCGATGGCGGCCATCGTGTACGCGATCGGGCGCTGGTGGCACGCCGGCGCGGTGACCGAACTGTTCGCCCTGGCGGGACTGGGCATCGTGGTGTTTTCGGCGTTCGCCTGGACGGCAGGGCTGAAGGCCGTGGCGGAGGTGCGCGCGCTTGTGCCGCGCCATCACCAACGGAATGATTCCGCGGCATGACGACAGCCGGCGCCAGGGTGGATGCGTGTCACCGTGAGATCAGCGATCCCGCGCGACTCCCGCAGGCGCCGTTGGTCAGCGTGCTGATGCCGGCCTACAACCATGGCCCGTACCTGGCCGAGGCAATCGATAGCGTGCTGATGCAGCAGGCCGATTTCCCGATTGAACTGCTGATCGGCGAGGACTGCTCCTCGGACAACACTCGCGAGGTCGCGCTGCGCTATCAGCGCGCGCATCGTTCCGTCATCCGGGTGATCACCGCGGACGGAAACGTGGGCATGCACCGGAATCACCGGCGGCTGGTCGATGCGAGCCGAGGCCAATATCTGGCCTATTGTGAAGGCGACGATTACTGGAACACCCCTGACAAGCTCGCGCTTCAGGTCGGATTCCTGCAGTTGGATCCAGCCTGCGGTGCCGTGCACAGCGAGTTTTCCCACATCGTGCGTCGTTGGGGGCAATGGCGGTCGTTGCCCCGTTTTCAGGCCCATCGTCGCGGACGCATTCCTGACGGCGAGGTGCTGCATGATCTTCTGGCTGCCAATTTCATCCAGACCTGCACGCTGCTGGCGAGGGCCGAACATGTGCGCAGATACCTCGCGTCATCCTTGCCCGTCGACAGCTACAAGATCGTGGACTGGCCGCTTTGCCTTTTCATCGGTGCCTACTGCAGGGTCGGTTATATCGACCGTGTGCTGGCGACGTATCGAAAGACGCCCGGTTCGGCTACCAACCAGGGTTTCGCTGCCGAAATCGTCCGTGCTCGGGACTCCATGCGCATGGCATCGGATTTCTGTCGAGCTTTCGGCTTGCCCGGTGACGTGGAATCAACCGCGCACCGGAACGCCATGAAGCACGTCCTCCACATGGCGATCAGGCTTGGAGATGCAGAGGCTATCGAGGAAGCCCGCCACTGGTTCCTGCATCGTCCGCCCGGCTCATTGCCCAAGCTCCGTTTCAGGGCGTCCCCAGTCGTGCTGTCGAATGCGCTCTTCCGCTTCCTCTATCGGCGGTGCATTGATGCTATCGACATGCTGACCGAGTGGAGAACGTACACAGAGAAGCCGGTACGGCCTGTTTTTTCGGAAACCCTCGCATGACCATCAGCGTCGGCATCCTGGGTTACGGCGCCAAGGCGAGGTTCGTGGGATTGCTGGCGCAGCTCGAGAGCCATCCCAGCGTGCTCGAAATCCTGCTGTTCTGGAACGGTGCGCCGCAAGACGCTGCGCAACTCGCGGAAACGCTGGGCCGTCAGCATGGCAAGTTGCGGCTCCGCATGACCCACGAAAGCCTGGGCTCGGCTGGCGGGTATTCCATGCTGTTGCAGTGGTTCGAGAAGGAAGGCACGGGCGATCTCCTCTGGCTGCTGGACGATGATTCCATACCGGAGTCCGGGTGCATCGATACATTGTTTGCCGAGACCCGGATGCGGGGATTCGACCCCACGCACACCTTGCTGATGGCCTACCGCGCCGACCTGCCCGAGTTTCCGGCGTTGCTGAAGCCGGGCACTCGTGCCTTCGAACCACGACCCGGAGTATGCGTGGGCGTGCACCTGCTCAACTTGCTCGGCCCTGTTCGTGCGCGCGCAATCACCACGATGGGAGGAATTTTCCTGAGCGCAGCACCTTATGGAGGCCTGCTGATACCGCGCCAGTCACTGCGGCTGCTAGGGCTGCCGGATGAAAAGCTTTTCCTGTACGGCGACGACACGGTGCTGACGCTCCAGTTCACACGCGCCGGCGGGACGATCAAGCTTTGTCCAGACGCGGTCGTCCGCGACAGTGAGCCGGTCTGGAATGCCATAGGCGGCAAGATGGGCAACATGGTCCGCCGCATCGCGCACTTGGACGATCGCAAGGCTTACTACGAAGCCCGCAACCGCTGCTATCTCGGGTCGGTGTTCTATCCCGGTAATCTGTTCGTGTATTGGGTCAACCGGACGGCGTTCCTGGCGAGCGCTTTGTTCCTGGCGATCCGGCACAACCGCCTGCAGCGATTCCGTTTGCTCCATCGTGCCTTGCAGGACGGCGAACGCATGGCCCGGGAACACGTCGCGCGCGAGGCCCGCAACGGATGAGCGCTCCTGCCTTTCCGGCTGCGGTCGAGCCTGCGCGCATCGCGGTGGTGGTACTGAACTACCGGAACGCGGCGCACACCATGGCCTGCCTGCGCTCCATCCCTGCCGCCGATGTCGCGCAGGTGCTAGTCTGGGACAACTCCGTCGGCGGCGGATCGTCCACCGCGGAATTGGCAGCGCCGATCGCGGCGCTCCGGCCGGATTCGCCACCCATCGAGCTGGTCGTGAGCCCCGTCAATCTCGGATTCGCCGCCGGGGTCAATGCTGCCATCCGGCATCTGCGTGCCGGCGATAACTACAGCCACTATCTGCTGTTGAACAATGACGCAGTGCTGCCAGCGAACGCGATTCCATCTCTCCTCAGGACGCTGTCATCCGCACCCGGCGTAGTGGCCGCGGCGCCGTTGCTGCTGACGCACGGTCGCACCGCTGGCTTGCGCTACCACCATCGATGGTTGGCTTTGCAGGTCTCCAGGCCATGGCAAGGCACATTCGCCTACGCGTCCGGCTGCTGTTTGCTGATTGACGCGGCGCGGATGCCCGATCCGCTCTTCGACCCGGCCTTCTTCATGTACGGCGAGGACGTCGCCCTTGCCTGGAAGCTGCGCGGAATGGGCTTGGACATCGCGATCGACGATGGCGTGGTGATCGACCACGCCGGGAGCGGCAGTAGCGTCCTTGGCAGCCCTTTCTACGAGTACCACATGGCGCGCAGCCATTCGTTGCTCACCCGCCAGCTCGCGACCGGTAGCCTCGCGGCGAAGCTGATGATCCCGGCTCTGAGGTTCTGCGCGCTGCTGCTTCGTGCATGCGCGCGCGCCGTGCGTGGCCGCAGCATGCTGCCTGTCTCACAAACGCTCCTGGCCTTGCGCGGATGGCGAGATATCCAGCCGCCGGCGCCACGGAACGAATCCCATGACTGAGGGAAGGAAAGCCCGATGCCATCCCCTGCCGCTTCTGTGGTGATCCCTGCCCGCGATCCGCCGCCAGTCCTGCATGACGTGTTCTCCGCGCTCGCCGGCCAGGCACTTGAGGACGGACAGCGGCTGGAAGTGATCGTCGTAGACGACGGCTCCTGTCCGGCCATCCGGCCGCCAGGGGATATGAACTTCCCCGTCCTGGACATCCGCATCCTGCGACGGGAGCACAGCCAAGGCCGAGCTGCCGCACGCAATGCCGGGGCAGCCGCAGCACAGGGTGAGTTCGTGCTGTTCCTGGATTGCGATTGCGTGCCGCAAACGACCGGATGGGCCAACGCGCATATCCGGGCGCTCCGGGATGGTGCGGTCGCCACGGCAGGTGCGGTCGAAGGCGAAGACAGCGGCTTCTGGCATCGCTACCAAAGCGACAGCTCGCGTCGTCGGGCAGACCAACAGGCAAACGGCTACCCCTGTGGGTCGACGCAGAATCTCGGCACGCGCAAGGCGGCGTTCGGCACTGTCCTCGGCTTTGACGCAAGTTACGTCGGTTACGGGTTCGAGGATCGCGACCTGCTTGCCCGCATGGCCGAGGTCGGGCCCTTGGCCTGGGTCGAGGATGCAAGGGTCTCACACCGCGACGTCGTCCGGCTCGGCGTGATCGCGCACAAGATGGCCGAGGCGGGACGCACAACAGCGCTACAGTTCCGGCAACGCCATCCGGAGGCCTACCGCATGTTGGGATACGCGGCAATCGATACCGACCTGCATCCGTTGCTGCGACTGATAGCGTGCGTGCTCGGGCCGCTGGCATTGCGCGTGGCGCCCCGGATCGACCCTTGGCTCGCGAGCGACTGGCTTCCCTATCCGCTCCGCAAGGCGCTGGTGAAAGCAATCAGCGCGTTGAGTTTTCTTTACGGCACCAGCCGACGCAGCAAAGAGGCGTAGGCAGACGCGCGCGAGTTCCAATCGAACCGCGCCAGCAACCGGTTGCAGCAGCGCTCCAATCGTTCCCGTGATTGCGCGGACTCAGCCTGGAATACCTCGATGCAGGCCGACGCCAGCGCATTCGGGTCACCTGGACGCACGAGAGACACGCCACCCTCGGCGAACACGTCGCGCACCGCCGGCAGGTCGCTCACTACAACCGGACAACCGCAGCCCGTCGCTTCAACGGTCACGAGGCCGAAGCCTTCCCGGTCGCCAGATGCCGCCTCCACGAAAGGTGCGACGAAAACGGCCGCTCGGCGATACAGCGTCGGTAGTTCTTCTTGGCGCACCGCGCCGAGGAAGCGCACTTTGTCGTGCAGGCCGAGGCGCGCGGCCTGCGCGCGCCGCTCATCTTCCTCCGGGCCGAACCCGGCGACGGTCAAGAAAGCACTGGGATGCGTCTTAAGGATCGTTGGCATCGCATCGATGAGATGTCTCAATCCCTTTTTTTCCACCAGACGGCCGACAAAGAGAAGCTCGTCATGCGAGCGCGCCACTCTTGCATCCGGCGTGAACCGTTCGCCGAGGTCAACGCCCATGGGTTGCACGTCGACCTTGCCTGCGTCGCCTCCCATGTGGCGCAACTCATCCCGCATGGCGCTACTGACCACGGTGACGGCCGCGGCACGACGAAGCACGAATCGCTTCAGTGCCTGCAGCGACTTCGACCGCAGTGCGAACAGGTCGGCGCCATGCGAGGTGACCAGGAAGGGCGGCACTGCGGGATCGATGCGTGCCAGCATCGCGACGACCAGCCCTTGCGGCAGCAACCAGTGGGCATGGATGACGTGGGGTCGCCAGACGCGCACAAGGCGCCACGTGCGCCCTAGCAAGCCGAACAGGAAGCCCGGCACCAGCAGCCATTTCCACGGCTGCCGCTTGAGGTTGGTGACGATGCCGCCGTCATTCACCAGCGTTTCCAGCCGGCGGGGCGCATAACGATAACGGACGACATCGACGCCGTCGAGCGATTCCCGCGCCGCCGCGCCGGGCGCGTGCGGCCCGAGCACGGTGACCTCGAACGTGCCGGCGAGCCGTTTGGCCAACTCGTGCACGAAGCCGGGCTCTGGATCGTCCCGCCAGCGCGGATACGTCGAGGCCAGGACCAGGAGCCGGCGTCGGGTCACGGTCTTACCGCATGCGCGACACCTGCACGCTCCGCAGCGGCAAGCAGGCGCTCCCTCTGCGACTCGCGCGAGTCCTGCAACGCGTCGCGCGCATCGGCGCCGATAACCACCAGCAGGGTCTCGGGCAGGAGGCGGAGGATTCGCGGCAACGCCTCCGACACGAATTCGGGCAAGCCCTTCCTCGTTGTCAGGCGACCTACCGAGAGCAAAAGCGGGCGTTCGCCCAGGTCGTATTCCGTGGCCAAGGCTTCGATAAGCCGCTGGTTCAACCTCTACATGCCCCCAGCGGTGGCAGGTCGCGCGTGACGAGCAATGCTCCAGGCCGTGGCGGTGACGGATCAGCCATCGCGCCGGTAAGTCAAGTTTTTGATCTGTTCCGACACTAGTCCAATCAGGAACACGATGACTGCCGCGCTGAACAGCAGCACGCTCATGTTAGGCGCTGCGGAAGAACGCCATGGTGCTGGTGGTGGGGTAGCTGAAGCCGTTCGGCAGCAGGCTGGACGAATTCGCGGAACTTGTCGGCGCACACGGCTCGGAATCCCGAGGGCAAATAAAAATTTTAGACGCCTTTTTCTCTCGAAAGGGAAAGTACTCCTAGAGCTGCGGTGTGTCAATCCACGCGAGCCGGTGATGATGAATGGAGATATATCCGTCGATTCACTGGCCCGAGCCCGCCACATTTCGAGACACTATGCGTCGCTGTTGGGGTAGGCGATGCGGTCGAAGCGCTGGGCGAGCGCGATGCTAATGAGGGGGGCGACGCCGGCGATGGATTGCAGACGCTGGCGGCGCTCTTCGAGCGCGCGGTTTTTGGCCAACGGCGCCTTGAGCTGCCGTTCGACGGCGGTGACCAGGTCACGGAGGGCGGCGAGAGCACGGCGGGCTTCGCGTTTCAGGAACCCCGCGCCGCTCAAGCTTTGTTCGAGGCCAATCGCATGTTTGACCAGGGCAGCACGTCTCTGAAGCAGAGTGGCGATCTCGCGCTGGCGGGCAGTCGGCGGCCAATACGGGTGCGGATCTTGACCCTCGTGCCGCGACGTAGCGGGTCCTCTCTTGGCCACGGCGCACGCCCTGACTTTCGATTCTCGTTCCGCTTTTCTCCACCCACGCCACGAATCGTTTCCTCGGTCCTCGACGCGACCGTGGTACAATGCACATATGGCAACAGCTACTTCGATACTCTGAAATTTGTCGAACGGCTCAAAGCTGCGGGGTTCCCGGAGGCCCAGGCCAAGGCCCTCGCGGAGGCCCCAGCGTGATGTCTTCGCCGAAGCGCTGGAATCGAGTCTCGCTTCCCATGCCGATGTCGAGCGCATTGAGCGTAAATTGATCGAGCACGATGGAGAATTCAAGCCCATAAAGCTCATGCTTACCATACTCATCGGGGGCGTCGTCGCGCTAATCCTCAATCCTTTTTCTAAGCCAGCGTAGCGTGGACGAAGCTAGCGTAGCCCGGATGAGGCGAAATCCGGGAATCAGTAAATACTCAAAGCCCCTCCTCGGAGGGGCTTTTTTGTCCGTGTTATACTGCCGTCATGACCAGCGCCGAAGCTTTTCGTGATGCGCAGAGCGACGCCGAGTTAGTCACCAAAAAAGATTTGCAGATTGAGCTGGCCCCGCTTAAAGGCGACTTGTTACTGTTGAAATGGATGATTGGGTTGGTATTGGGCGGGATCATGGCGTTGCTATTGAAATCGTTTTTTCCGGGATGAGAATGGGAGAAGCGCTTTCGGAATCGGTCGCCACGCAGTTTGCGACCGAGGTGGATCTCGCCGAGCTCAATTTGGTGTGATCAACGGATGGTGGGACTTGCTCCCGCACAGATTTCCTTGTTAGTAGGCATACTGGTCAAGCTGCTGTGACCTCACCGGACACGCCACAGCTCGTGTAGGTCGGAACCCGTTTTTGCGATGCCGATGCATGGGGCACGGGTGAACGGCTTCGAGCAATTGATGGGCCTTGCGAGATCCGTCGGCGCTTTGGGGTGTTTGGATGCTGTCTTGTCGGAACCCGGGGTCGGTTCCGACCTCATGCTTTCTCGTCACACGTCGAGCAAGGCAATTACAGCAGGTTCGTCGCGGACAGCCTCGGCGGGCATGCGTCGGTCGAAGGTTGCCAGCCGCGCTCGGTGATGGTGAGCTAGGGCTATCAGATAGCGATCCGTCACTCGGGAGGGGGTGAGGAGGTCCGGGCGAGCGAGATGGGCGGCATCGAGCAGAGATGTCGTCGGGGCAGAACTCGTGGCGCGGGTCGGCGCAGAAAGCCTACAAAACCTCGCGCACGGCGCTGGCCGTGCCGAGACGGTTGGGATAGGTACTCTGGCTGGCGACGCGCATGACGCCGTTCTGGACCAGCGGGCAAGTCAACCACCGTACGTCGGGGGTGCGCTCGGCCCAAGCGTGGGCCGCCTCGTGGAACAGGTGCCGCGGGTCAAGCAGTGCCAGCAGCGTGTTTACGTCCAGCAGATAGCGGTTCAATCCGTCTCTTCCAGAAGTGCCTTCACTACCTCGGGGGTAACCGTCCCGGCACCCTCGCGGACGGGGAAGAGGCGAATGCCGTTTCTCACCTCCACCGATTGCGACGGCCCGAGGCCACGGCGGATCAATTCTGAAATCACCGCGCCTATCGGTTGTCCCCTCCGCTGCGATAGAGCGCGGGCCACTTGCAGAACATCATCATCGAGATTGAGGGTGGTGCGCATGATGCAGCATGGCGCATCACGCATCATACTTCAAGCCCGCGTAGCCCAGGCCACGAATAGTTTCCTCGGTCCTCGACGCGGCCGTGGTACTGGAGCTCCAGATGGCGGCACGCTTCGAGCGCATCGATGGAAAGATCAATCTGCTTCAGGCACTCATCATCGGGGGGTCGCTTTCTCTGATCCTTAAGGCCTTCCTTGGTTGAGGACCTACGCCGATATCAGGCGCACGTGTTTGCCGCGGTCGCACGGCGGCATTATGCTAAATTGAGTCTAGCCAACGCATCCAGCTCCATGTCTAGCAGTGCTCAAACCTTATACCAGCGATACCGCCTGACGGTTGATGATTACCGCCGCATGAGCGAGGCGGGCATATTTTCACGAGGACGATCGAGTGGAGCTTATCGATGGAGAAATCATAAAAATAGCGCCAATCGGCAGTCTGCGCGCGGGAAGGGTGGACCAGTTAACCCGCCTTTTTATCCTGACCTTCGGACAAAACGCCGTCATTCGCGTCCAAAACCCGATTGTCCTGGACGCGCTCCGGCCGATCTTCCATCAACACATCGAGCGCATCGAGGCGCACATCTTTATCGCCTTCCTCGCCTAGTGCTCGCATGTCACGCTCGGTCGACGCGCGCCGGGTTTGACCACACCCAGCGTGTTGGAGAAATTTGCCGCCGTGCAGATGGTTGACGGGCACGTACCAACGACTGATGGACGCGAATTGACGCTCATACGTTACCCGCAGCCTGAGCCCGACAGTTGCTATTGGAGCGCCTGAACCTCAAATTGCCAGGACAGCCGCCGCCAAAAATCCGTACGGTTCAAGCGGCCTCAGCGACCGCTGCGTAGTGCAGACCTAAGGCTGTGCCCTCAAGGAACTTCAACTACTTCGGCATTCCCTACCCCCGAATCCGCTAAGTCGGGTTAATAACAAACGGCTAAGCTCGCTGAATCGGAGCGGGATCTTTCCATATCGCGCGGCGCATCATGCGCTAGGTTTCTTGATCAAAAGGTCTTTCGCTTGATTGATCTTGGCGGCCAAATAGTCGGACCCGCCACGGTCGGGATGGAAGCGCAGAATAAGCCGCCGATGGGCGGCGATGATCTGATCTTTGCTCGCCCCGGGCGCTAAGGCCAGGACCGCGTAGGCTTCCTCGGGTGTCATGGACGCGCGGCCGGGCTGCGATTCACGGCCCGCCTCAGTGTTCGCCGTCGTCTTCCATTCCTCGCCATAGACCCGCTCGAGGTAGCTTTGCAGTAACGCGGCCGAGTCCGCATCGTTGGCCCGGCAATGACGGTAAATATTCACGAGATCCGGGAGATCTAATGCGCTCAGCCTTTTGCCCGCGAAAGGTCCTGCCAAGACCTCGCCGTCGATTTCACCGCTACCGTGTTCCAGCCACATGCGCACATAGCGGGCATCGACCGTCGATCGATGGGGGTCACCGCGAACGCCGCCTTGGGGGCGGATTTGCCGCCACAGGCGCTGTAGTAGCGGGGCGAAGTGGAGCAAGGGCATAAGCCGGATGGCCACCGCCAGCAACGCACCGAGTAGCGCCAACAGCCAATTCAGGTGTCCGGTGCCCGCCAAGAATAATAACGCCACGGCCCCGAGGGCGAGGAGGACTTGGCGCAGATGCTTGGCGATGACCGCGGGCGGGGTGCGAAGAAACCAACGCCACGCGACGATCGCAACGAGGGTCGCGACGAGCGCGAGGAGCACAAGACGCACGGACGCTAACCTTTGCGAACTTGGTGGGAGAGTTGCGGGACGATGCCGCCGCGCTTGCGGCTAAAATCCTCCAGCGCGGTGCGCCCGCCGGCGGCATACACGGCGACGGCGCTCAGCAGGTCGCGCAGTTGCCCCGGACTGCTCGAGTCGAAACGGCAGTAGGCTCCGTTCGAGAGGCGCGCGATCTGTCGGAACGCGCGCTCCGCGACCGGATCGTCGCCCTCTTGAAATACGAATGCGGGAATGCCGAGGATCCCCAGCTCTCCGGCGCGGTGGCACAAGCGGTCGCTGTCTTCCTCCATGCAATCGCCCACGAAGACCAGGGCATGCACGCGCGTGCCGCGGCCTTCCTGGACAGCGTGGCTTAGAACCTTGTCGATCTGGGTGTAACCCCCCAGGCAACGTACGGCCGTCATGTGCCGCAATAAAGCATTCGGCTCCCGCAGCCAGGCCGTCGCCTCGAACTCCTGGAAGCCGCGGTAATAGCATAACTGGATATCCAACCCGCCGAGAGAGGCGGTTTCGGCGAACATCCGTGCCTGGATGCGGCAGGCTTGATCCCAGGTGGGTTCCCGGCTCGCAGTGGCATCCATGGCAAAGATCAGTCGTCCGCGCTGCCCAACAGGCTTGAGCGTCGGGAGACCGGTAACTTGGCGCAGAAAATTGTCGATGTCTCCGCGCGAGGATTTTTCCGGGAGCCGGGAGGAATCTCTATCTTTCATTGGTTCACTAATACCCCGCAGGCGAAATATCTTGATTAAGGATGATCGCCCTGTGCGACCTTATATGCGCGATCTCGGTTCCAATTTCAACCCGTGCGGCCTCCCACCAAGCGTTGCGCGGGCGGCGGAATATAGTATTTAATGGGTTGCTACGCGCGCATCGGAATGCCGCCGTGGCTCGGTTTTAACTGAGGTGGGATCGTGAGCACTAAGCTACTCAAATCGGTTCTGCGCCCGATGTTGCGGCGGGTGGTCGGGCTGCTGTTTCGGGTCGAGGTAACAGGGAAGATCAGCGCTCTAGGCGCACAGCGACTGCTTATCGTCGCCAACCATCAATCGTTTCTGGACGGCTTGATCTTGGCCTTGTTTCTGCCCTTGGATCCGGTGTTCGTCATACACACCCACGTGGCGGAGAATCCGTGGTTCCGGCTGGCGTTAAACCTCGTCGACTTTCTCACCGTGGACCCTACCAGCCCTTTGGCCATGAAAAGGGTGGTGCGACTGCTGGAAGCGGGCCGGCCAATGCTGATCTTTCCAGAGGGCAGGATCACCATTACCGGGAGCCTGATGAAAGTCTACGACGGTCCGGCCTTCGCCGCCGCGCGTACCGGCGCCACGATTATTCCGGTGCGCTTGGACGGTCCGGTCCGCTCCTATTTCAGCCGCGTCTCCGGACGTCATCCGAGGCGGCTGCTACCGCGGGTCACGGTGTCGATCCTCGACCCGGTACACCTCGAGGTTCCCGAAGGCGCCAGCGCCAAACAGCGGCGCCGCAAAGCGGGCGAGAGTATGCGTAAGCTCATGCAAGGGATGATCTTCAGGTCTCATCCCATCCATACGCTCTACGCCGGGCTCATCGATGCCGTCGAGATCTTCGGCCGGCGTCACTTGATCGCGGAAGACATCAAGGGCATCGAATACAACTACGGTAAGTTCTTGATGCATACGCTCACGCTGGGCCGTTTGTGCGCCCGCATCACGGGAGCGGGAGAAAACGTCGGTATCCTGTTGCCGAATGTCGTCTCTACCGTCGCCCTGGTGTTCGGCATGAGCGCGTTTCGCCGTGTCCCCGCGATGCTCAACTATACCGCCGGCGCCGAGGGGCTAAAAAACGCGTGCGAGATCGCCGCGATCCGAACCGTCTTGACCTCAAGAGCCTTTATCGAGACGGCGCGCCTCGGAGGTGTCGTCGCAGCGCTGCGGGATGTGAAGGTGGTCTATCTCGAGGATCTCCGGCGCGCGTTCGGTCTCGCGGATCGTTTGTGGCTCGTCGGCTATGCTCTGTGGTTCCCGCGTTGGGTGGGCGCCGTCGCCGGCGCCGAGGATCCCGCCGTCGTTTTGTTTACCTCGGGGTCCGAAGCCAAACCCAAGGGCGTCGTGCTTTCTAATCGCGCCCTGCTATCGAATATCGCTCAGGTCCGGGCCGTCATCGATCTGGGAGGCGAAGATAAGATTTTCAATGCCCTGCCCATGTTCCATTCCTTTGGATTGACGATGGGCGCTTTGTTGCCGCTGTTGACCGGCACGCGCATCTTTATTTATCCGACACCGCTCCACTACCGCGTGATCCCGGAGCTTATCTACGACCGCGCCTGCACGGTCTTGTTCGGGACCCCGACCTTCTTAAATCACTATGCCCGCTTTGCCCACCCTTACGATTTTTTCCGGCTGCGCTACGTGATCGCGGGCGCCGAGCGGCTCAGCGAGCCGGTGCGGCTGGCCTGGTTCGAGAAATTCGGGATCCGGATTTTGGAAGGCTACGGCGCCACGGAAACCGCGCCGGTCCTGGCGCTGAACACCCTCATGGCGTATCGCAGCGGGACCGTCGGCCAACTCTTGCCCGGCATCGACGCCGTTCTCCACCCGGTGCCCGGCATCGAGCGCGGTGGCCAACTCCACGTGCGCGGCCCGAACCTGATGAGCGGTTATAACCGTGATCCGAGACCGGGGATCATCGAACCGCCCCGGTCGGAGGCCGGAGAGGGTTGGTATGACACCGGTGACATCGTCGAGATCGACGCCGAGGGTTTCGTGAAGATCACCGGGCGTTTGAAGCGTTTCGCCAAAGTGGCGGGCGAGATGGTTTCGCTCGAGGTGGTCGAGAACATCGCGGCCACGGTGTCTCCGCAGAGCCAGCACGCCGCCGCGGTGCAGCCCGATGCCAAGCGCGGGGAGGTGATCGTGCTCTTCTCCACGGATGGGGCGCTTACGCGCGAGCGCCTGCAGGAAGAGGCGCGCCGCTGCGGGCAGCCCGAGCTGGCGATCCCGCGACGGGTCGTGCACCTCGACGCCGTGCCGCTGCTCGGTAGCGGCAAGATCGACCATGTAAGCCTACGGCGTATGGCCGAATCGGCGTGATGCCGATGCGACCGGGTCATGGGACTCGATTCCCGCTGACACGCCCTTCGCATGCAGAGCGCGGAGTACCTATTCCATCCCTAGTGCTTGGATCTTCCGCGTCAGAGTGTTGCGCCCCCAGCCCAGGAGCTTGGCCGCGTCTTGGCGCCGTCCGGCGGTTTTGGATAAAGCCGTCTCGATCATCGCCCGTTCGAACGTCTCCAAGGCTTTCGGGACTAAATTGTATTCGCCCATGGCCAAATGGCGTTCGGCCCAGCGGCGTAGCGTCCCTTCCCAGTCCTCGGCGCCACCCTCCAGGGTGGACTCCTTGAGCTCGGGTGGCAAATCGTCCACATGGATCTCCTGGGCCGCGGCCATGACCGTGAGCCAGCGGCAGACGTTCTCGAGCTGGCGGACGTTTCCCGGCCAGGAATACGCGCTCATCACGGACAAGGCATCGGGGTGTAGGACCTTGGAATCGACATCCAAATCATGGGCGGCCGTGGTGAGGAAGTGGTCGGCCAGTATTCCGATATCGGTCTTGCGCTCTCGCAGCGGCGGGACGCGCAAGCGTATGACGTTGAGCCGATGAAACAGGTCCTCGCGAAACGTGCCTTCCTTGACCCGCTGCTCCAGGTCCTGGTGGGTAGCGGCGATCACGCGCACATCGACCTTAATGGACTCGTGACCGCCCACGCGATAAAACTGCCCATCCGCCAGCACCCGCAAAAAGCGCGTTTGCAACTCGGCCGGCATGTCCCCGATCTCATCGAGAAACAGGGTGCCGCCATGCGCTTGTTCAAAGCGGCCCTGCCGCTGGGTCGCGGCGCCTGTAAATGCTCCCCGTTCATGCCCGAAGAGATCGGACTCGAGGAGCTCTCTTGGGATCGCGGCCGTATTGAGCGCGATAAAGGTCTTATCCGCCCGTGGGCTATGGCGGTGCAACGCGCACGCGATGAGTTCCTTGCCGGTGCCCGATTCGCCAGTAAGAAGTACGGTGATATTCGAGCGTGACAAGCGGCCGATGGCGCGAAAAACCTCCTGCATCGCCGGGGCGGAGCCAATAATCTCCGAGGCCTGCACCGGCTCGAACCCGACATCCTCGCGTGATTTATTGGCCCGTCCGCGCACCGCGCGGCGAATAATCGCGACCGCTTCCTCAACGTCGAAGGGTTTCGCGAGGTATTCGAAGGCGCCGCCTTGGAAGGCCGCCACGGCGCGGTCGAGATCGGCATAGGCGGTCATTACGATGACCGGCAGGCCGGGATAATTGTGGCGGACTCTTTCCAACAAACTGAAGCCATCCGTCCCCGGCATGCGAATATCCGAGACGATGGCATCGGGAACCTCGCGTTCGAGACTGTGCAAGGCAGTATCGGCGTTATCGAAACACCGAATCCGCATACTGGCCCGGGTGAGCGCCTTTTCCAATACCCAGCGGATGGCGCGGTCGTCATCCACCACCCAAATATATTCTTGTTCGCTCATGTTCCGTTCTCAACCGGTAACCATACGCTGAATATGGTTTCGCCCGGTTTGGAAGAATAAACAATTTGCCCGCCGTGGCCATGCACCAGCGAACGCGCAATCGAGAGTCCAAGGCCGGTCCCGTTTGATCGGCCGCTGATCATCGGAAAAAAAATGTCTTCGGCGATTTCCGCAGGCACACCCGGACCGTCATCGATAATATCCACGCGAATGACCAAACGGTGGCGTTTGAGCCCGATGGTGCATTGCCGTTGCGCGCGCGTACGAAAGCTGACCGTCCCCTGATAGGAGACCGCTTGCGCGGCATTCTGGGCGATATTCAAGAAGGCTTGAATCAAATAGTCGCGATCGGCCAGAAGATCGGGCAGGCTCGGGTCGTAATCGCGGACGATGGTCAGCGCCGGGTCCGCGCCCGCCTCCAACAGCGAGCTCACGTGTTCTAACACCTCGTGAATATTGACCGCCGTCACACGCGGGTCCGCGTTCGGCACCAGCATCCGGTCCATCAACTTACGCAACCGGTCCACCTCACCGACGATGAGCCGGGTGTATTCCTTGTGGGCCGGCGAGGCCAATTCACATTCAAGGAGCTGCGCCGCGCCACGGATGCCGCCCAGCGGGTTCTTAATTTCGTGCGCCATCTCTTTGACTAGCGTGCGCAAAACGTTTTGCTGCCCGAGCGCCGCTTCATCGCGGAGTATGCGGCGTAGTCCGTCGCTGCTGGACATCTCGACGAGAACGCCGGTCTCCCCACGGTCATTACCGCAGGGGGTCAGCGTGCAATCAACACATTGCGTTACGTGATTGGCGGATACGATTTCGAGATCCCATTCGGTGACCACCTGGCCGGTGTCGAGCGCGTGTTGCAACGCCTTGGGTAACGCGTCGTTTCCAAATATCTGATCGACCCGTTGG
Organism: Gammaproteobacteria bacterium; assembly: GCA_050740435.1. Classification (GTDB taxonomy): domain Bacteria; phylum Pseudomonadota; class Gammaproteobacteria; order JACCXJ01; family JACCXJ01; genus USCg-Taylor. The sequence goes on along the minus strand of JBOIDL010000007.1, from coordinate 16,139 downwards.
CCAGCCATTTTCTTGACGCTTGCGGATAAAAGGTTTTCGCCTGCCGAGTTGACGAGTTGGAGCCGCAGCTTGCTGTCAAATAGGAGTATCGCGGTGGATAGATTCTCTACAATCCAACCCCCCGTCGCGGACCTTGTCGGAGATCCCGCGTGACTACGCACCATTATAGTGCACCCCCCACTGCTAGAGTCGAGTGCTTAACAACATTTACCCAAGAATCTATCCCAGATCCGATAAAACGACGCAGGTTTTCTGGCTAACCATAGGCGCTCGGCAACTTCCAGACCAATTTCTAGAAAGGAACGGCGCGCGCCGCACGGCGCCTTTTAATTGCCGAGCAGGACGGAGTGTTTCTTTAAATGAAAGGTCACGGTGGACGAGGTAGACAGTTGGGCGCCGCTCTCATCGACGACGGTCACCTGAATGCTGTGCGTGCCACGCTCCATGTTCGGGAGGGTGAAGTCAGTCGCCGCAGCACCCTCAGACGGATTTCCATCAACCGACAGCACGACTTTATGCCCGCGAGCGACTTGCAGTTCGGGCGCCAGCCCCACTTTGACGCTGATATTGCCAATATTGTCCCAAATTGTCTCGTCATTGGCCGGCGCGAGTATTTCTACTTTCTTGTAACCGGCGAACTTCTCTTGCGGCGCTTCCTTAGGCGATTCGGACTCCTTCACTGGGGGAGCTTCATAGGTCTGTAGCTTGATCCCTTTGACCTCTTCCGCGCCCGGATGCGGTTGATCGGAAAATTGTACGTTGCCTTCCGCATCGGTCCACTTATAGACCGCCGCGTGGGCCATGCTAGTGATGACAAGCAGGCAGCAGAGGATGAGCAGGCGCATGCTTACAGGGTAGCCAACTTGTTCCCAAGCCGCAAGTCGGCTTTTGGGAACCTTTAAAAATGCGTCTTTAGTCAGCTCCGATACTGCGTTGCGGCGCTTTCGGCGATGCTCGGTATACCGAGCACGCGCATGATTTCTTAACGATGCAAGACGCCCGGTGTCAACCGTCACCCCGGCGAAAGCCAGGGCCAGGGGCTCGTACGAGCGCCAGCCGAAGGCTGGCCGGGGCCGAAGGCGGCCCTGCTTGGCGCGCCGAGGACGCAGAGCCGGGGTCCAGTGCTGGCATAGCAGTTCATCCTGGATACCGGCTTTCGCCGGCATGACGTCAAGAAAAGCGTTGGTTATGCCCGTTGTTTAAAAAAGGAAGGACCCGGATAAAGGCCCTTCTTGTGCCATCTTAGCATCGGCTCGCTTAGACACTATAGTACATATCGAACTCGACGGGATGGGTGGTCATGCGCAGGCGCGTTACCTCGTCCATTTTGAGCTTAATGTAGGCATCGATCACATCGTCGGTGAACACGCCGCCGGCCTTTAGGAACCCGCGATCGGTGTCGAGCGCCGCCAGTGCTTGGTCGAACGCGTGGCAAACCTTCGGGATCTCGGCCTCTTCCTCGGGCGGGAGATCGTAGAGGTCCTTGTCCATCGGTTCTCCGGGGTGGAGCTTGTTGGCGATACCGTCCAACCCGGCCATGAGCATCGCCGTAAATGCCAGATAGGGGTTGGCGGTGGAATCCGGAAAGCGTATCTCGAGACGCCGGCCTTTGGGGCTGACGTCGTAAGGGATGCGTATCGAAGCCGACCGGTTTCGGGCCGAATAGGCGAGCATGACCGGCGCCTCGAAGCCGGGAACGAGCCGTTTGTAGCTGTTGGTCGAAGCATTGGTGATCGCATTCAACGCATGGGCGTGTTTGATGATCCCGCCGGTATAGAAAAGCGCTATCTCCGAGAGCCCGGCATACCCGTCGCCCGCAAAGAGATTCTTGCCGCCTTTCGCCAGGGATTGGTGCACGTGCATGCCGTTACCGTTGTCGCCGACCAAGGGTTTCGGCATAAACGTCGCGGTTTTTCCATACCCATGCGCGACGTTGTGGACCACGTATTTCAAGATCTGCAACTCGTCGGCGCGCCGCACCATCGTATTGAAGCGCGTGCCGATCTCGCACTGGCCGGCCGTGGCCACCTCATGGTGATGCACCTCGGGCGTTACTCCCATCTTTTCCAGCATGAGGCACATCGATGAGCGCACATCCTGCAAAGAATCGACGGGCGGCACCGGGAAGTAACCGCCCTTGACGCCTGGGCGATGACCGATGTTGCCCTCGGAGAAGACCTTCTCCGAATTCCAAGAAGACTCTTCCGAATCGATCTTGTAGAAGGCGCCGGAAATATCCGCCCCCCAGCGCACATCATCGAACACGAAGAACTCCGGTTCGGGTCCAAAATAGGCGGCATCCGCGATCCCGATTGACTTCATGTAAACTTCGGCGCGTTTGGCCAGAGAGCGCGGGCAGCGTGCGTAACCCTGTCCGGTCAAGGGCTCGATGACATCGCAACGGATGACGAGCGTGGTTTCATCGAAGAACGGATCGATGACCGCCGTCTCTGCCTCGGGCATCAACGTCATGTCGGATTCGTTAATACCCTTCCAACCGGCGATCGATGATCCGTCAAACATTTTACCGTCCTGGAAAAAACCAGCATCGACAAGCTTCGCGGGTATGGACACATGCTGTTCCTTACCGCGGGTATCGGTAAAACGCAGGTCGACGAATTTGACTTCTTGTTCTTTTATGAGTGTCAAAACCTTATCTGCGGACATGGGCCTCCCCCTCCAGACCACGGCGGCGCGCATTATGACATGATATTTGTTCTTTTCCGACGACTCTCGGTTCGAGCGGAAGGCTCGGCCCCTATAGACATCAGAATGCACCGGAGTAGTGCGCTGTTACAACATCATGCTCCCCGACGGGGCGCATGAATCCACAGCCTAGACCTTGTGAAGAAATCGTAGCGAGCACGCCCGCCCGCGAGGCGCACGGCGCGCAGGAACCGCAGTGTATGTGGAAATACATGAGGATTCCGAGCACCGCGCAACGATGCGGGCGGGCTGCGCAGTAGATTTATTCACAAGCTCTCAGCGCCAGCCATAGGCGATCCAATGTCGATCGGAAACGGGCTTGACGGTGAAGCCACGCAGGCCGGCACGGTCGATGTGGGCGCGCACTTCCTCCGGTTCGTAGGCGGCCAAGAGCGAATTGAGAAAATCGCGTTGCAAGATTGGCGGTTCTCCCGCCGCGTATTGATCGACGAGGCCTTCGGCCCGCGCGCGGTTCTCAGGCCGGCAGAGGTCCATCACAAACACGCGCCCGCCGCTACGGGTTAAAGCATTGGCCGTATCCCATAGAATCAGCGGGTCGCTTAAGTGGTGCAACAAGCTATTTGAAATCACGATGTCATAGGCGGCGCGCAGTCCTGTCCGGCACGGGAGCCGCTGATGGACCAGACGGACGCGACCGGTCAAGCCGTCTTGCCGCAAGCGCGCTTGCCCATACTTGAGCATCGCCTCGGCGCCATCGACGCCGTCGATCGTCAATCGCGGAAAGGCGCACGCGAAACGAGCGGTGACATCCGCCGGGCCACATCCTAAATCGACCGCCGTGCCGTCCGTGGGGCTATGCGGAAACGCGAGCTTAAAATAATCCACGAAGCTCGCGTGCGGCTCGGAGAAATCGGCCTCCGCGTAGGCGCGCGCCTGCGCCTCGTCGTCCATAAGCTCGGGTTCCGGGATGCGGTCCATTAGCGAAGCTCTGCAAAAGTTACTGCGCAGCCCGTCTGCTTTGTCGCGTGCTCGCTCGTCGCTCGCCTATCTACGTGATATGTCTCGCGACTCGCTCCGCGGCTTCGCGCATCCAGGCTTGCTCGCGACACTTTTGCAGAGCTTGCTTAGGAAAGCGAAAGCGGCGGGATGCATTCACCCGCCATCAAGTCAGCGATGATCTCCCGCTTGCGAGCGAGGTGCGAATGAGCTCCGTCCACCAGGATTTCGGCGGCGCGGGGGCGGGAGTTGTAGGTCGAGCTCATGCTGAAACCATAGGCCCCGGCGGTGCGAACGGCGAGCAGATCTCCGGGCGCGATGGCGAGCGAACGGTCACGCCCGAGGAAATCGCCGGTCTCGCAAACGGGTCCCACGATGTCGTAGATCGCTTCGGCGCGCGCGCGCTTTTCTACCGGACTGATCTCTTGCCAGGCGTCGTATAGGGCGGGCCGAATGAGATCGTTCATGGCCGCATCCACCACGGCAAAGTGCTTATCGCCGACGCGCTTGAGGTACTCCACGCGCGTGAGCAACACCCCCGCGGGGCCGGCTACCGCCCGGCCCGGCTCGATGATCACGGCGTATTTGCGGTCGCGGAGCCGTGAGGCGATCGCCTGCCCATAGTCCCCGGGCCCCGGCGGAGATTCATCGCGGTAGCGCACGCCCAACCCGCCGCCGAGGTCCAGATGCTGCAGCGCTATACCCTCGCTTGCGAGCCCATCGGCGAGAATCAATAGACGCTCCAAGGCCCGCAGCAGCGGTTCCATGGAGGTGATCTGCGATCCGATATGATACGCGATCCCGCGTATTTCCAGGTGCTCTAACGCAGCCGCCCGCCGATAGGCCGCGACGGCCTCATCAGCGGCAACGCCGAATTTGTGAGCACTCTGTCCGGTTGAAATGTAAGGGTGCGTAGCGGCGGCTATATCGGGATTGACGCGAAACGCGATCGGAGCGTGGCGGTTCATGGACGCGGCCACCTGATTCAAGCGTTCCAGCTCCGCGACCGATTCGACGTTAAAACAATGGATCCCCACCTCGAGCGCCCGGCGCATTTCATCCGCGCGTTTACCCACCCCGGCAAACACGATGCGGGCGGGATCGCCCCGCGCGCTTAACACCCGTTCCAACTCGCCGCCGGAAACGATGTCGAATCCCGAGCCCAGGCGTGCCAGGAGATTCAAGATCGCAAGATTGGAATTGGCCTTGACCGCATAGCAGATGAGGTGCGGATGTGAATGGAGGGAGTGATCGAACGCGTGCCAGGCGGTTTCGATCGCCGCGCGCGAGTAGACGTAGCATGGAGTGCCAAAGCGCGCGCCAATCTCGGCCAAAGGCACGTCCTCCGCATAAAGTTCACTACCGCGGTAGCTAAATGCGTCCATCCTGTTCGATCTTTTCCGGTTTCTCGGGCAAATACAGGGGACCCTTTTGGCCGCAACCTGAATCGGTTAAGACAAGCAATAACATGAGAATAAATCCGGCAGTGCGGCGGAAGGATTTCATGCGGAGCAACTTCGATGGACGGGCCCGAGTGGCTCACTCCGCCGGGCGTGCGCCTCAGCGGCTGGCTGGAGCCGTTCGCCGGACCCCAGAGGGGCGGCGGGCCCGCGGGCGCCGGCTGCGCGGCATTTTGGTCATGGAAGGCGCCAATATCTGAGCGTCGACGCGCGCCACTGGGATCTTGTGGCCGATAAAGGCTTCAATCTCGGGTAAGGAATAGACATACTCTTCGCAAGCGAAGCTGATCGCATCCCCGCTGATACCCCCCCGCGCCGTACGCCCGATCCGGTGGACGTAATCTTCGGCATTTTGCGGCAGATCGAAATTAATGACATGACTGACCTCGGGAATGTGTAATCCGCGCGCGGCCACGTCGGTGGCGACCAGAGTCGACAGCTCGCCGCGCGCGAAGCGGCCAAGCAGCGCTTGGCGCTGTTTCTGCGGTACGTCACCCGATAGAGCCTTTCCCGCAAGCCCGTTGGCATTGAGAGTAATCGATACCGTCTCGGCAGCGCGCTTGGTATTGACGAAGACCAAGACGCGCGGCGATTTGATCTGCTGCAATAGCCCCAACAGCAACGCCAGCTTGTCCTTGCTCTCGATATGGTAGAGCCGCTGCGTCACCTGGTCGACGGTGACCTTGTCCGGGTCGATGACGACGATATGAGGGTTGTTCATGTGCTCGTAGGCCAGCTCGTGGACCCGCCACGACAATGTGGCCGAGAACAGCAGTGTGAGTCGCTCGGGTGGCGGTGGCATGCGCCGCAACAAAAATCTAATATCGCGGATAAAGCCGAAATCAAACATCGCATCGGCTTCATCGAGCACCGTGACCTCGACGGCGCGAAAATCGACGGCCCGCTGCTTGTGGTAATCGATCAGGCGGCCGGGCGTGGCGATGAGCAGATCCGGCTTTTCCCCGAGCGCCGCTCGCTGCTTTTCGTAATCGACTCCGCCGTAGACCAAGGCGGTGCGGAGCGCGGTAAAGCGGCTGATGAGCAAGGCATCTTGGTAAATTTGGAGGACCAACTCGCGCGTAGGCGCCACAACCACCGCGCGCGGCTGATTCGGCTTGCGATTCGGCGCGGGACTGACGCACAAAAGCCTGTGCATCGCCGCGAGCAAGAAAGCAATGGTCTTGCCGGTGCCTGTCTGCGCCTGCCCCGCCACATCCTGTCCGTCGAGCGCCAGCGGCAGAGTTTGCGCTTGGATCGGCGTACAACATGTGAACCCGGCGCCGTTTAACCCGTCGAGCAGGCTCTGGGAAAGCCCAAGTTCGGCGAACGTAAGATGCGTGAGATGCGTTTTCTCCATCGTGCTAGTAATATTCCTGGTCTTGCAATCAGCGCCAATTAGCCTAAAAATGTCATTGTAGCCCATCGCCTGATGGCGCAATATAATAGAGAACCCATGAGCGCGAATGTCGTCCATGTAACCGATACGAGCTTCGACGAAGAAGTGTTAAGGTCCGATGTGCCGGTATTGGTGGATTATTGGGCACAATGGTGCGCGCCCTGCCGGATGATCGCCCCGATCCTCGATGAGATCTCCGAAGAGTACAAATCCAAGCTCAAGGTGGCCAAGCTCAATATCGACGAAAATCCGCTGACGCCGCCCAAGTACGGTATTCGCGGAATTCCCACCTTGATGATGTTTAAGGAGGGGAACGTCGAGGCCACGAAGGTTGGTGCGTTATCGAAATCTCAGTTGGCGGCCTTTATCAGCAGTCACATTTAGCGCCGGTCTTACAACATCCGGTCTTTTGAGGAATGCCTATGCAGGGCTAGACGGCATATTATCTGCGTGCTACGTTACTATTTGCAGCTAGGCGCACCTCTAAGCGCTCCTTCCTAACGCTAGCTTTTCGTTGCAACACCACCGGGGGGCGATTCACGTTCATCGCTTCCCGCTCACACCAGGGGTTATGAATCTAACAGAGCTTAAGCTAAAACCCGTATCGGAACTCATCGAGATCGGCGAAGGCATGGGTCTCGAAGGCGTGGCGCGCTCGCGCAAGCAAGACGTCATCTTCGGGATCCTCAAGGCGCACGCTAAGAAAGGCGAGGATATCTCCGGTAACGGCGTGTTGGAGATCCTCCAGGACGGCTTCGGGTTCCTGCGCTCCGGCGATAGCTCCTACCTCGCGGGTCCCGACGATATTTACGTCTCGCCGAGTCAGATCCGGCGATTCAACCTGCGCACCGGCGACACGATCTCGGGGAAAATCCGGCCGCCGAAGGACGGCGAACGCTACTTCGCGCTCCTCAAGGTCAACGAGATTAACTTCGAACCCCCGGAGGCGGCCAAGAATAAGGTCCTGTTCGAGAACCTCACCCCGCTGTTCGCGCACGAACGGCTCAAGCTCGAGATCGGCAACGGCACCACCGAGGACCTGACGCCGCGTGTCATCGATCTCGTGGCGCCGATCGGACGGGGCCAGCGAGGTCTCATCGTATCACCGCCTAAAGCGGGCAAGACTGTGATGTTGCAAAGTATCGCGCACTCGCTTGCGCTCAATCATCCGGACTGCTACCTCATGGTGCTACTCATCGACGAGCGTCCGGAGGAAGTCACGGAGATGGAGCGCTCCGTGAAGGGTGAAGTCATCTCGAGCACCTTCGATGAACCCGCTACCCGCCACGTGCAAGTGGCGGAAATGGTCATCGAGAAAGCCAAGCGTTTAGTCGAGCACAAAATCGATGTGGTGATTTTGCTCGACTCGATCACGCGCCTGGCGCGCGCGTACAATACCGTCGTGCCGGCCTCGGGCAAGGTGTTGACCGGCGGCGTGGACGCCAACGCCTTGCAAAAACCCAAGCGCTTTTTCGGGGCCGCCAGAAAGATCGAGGAAGGCGGAAGCTTGACGATTATCGCTACCGCTCTCATCGACACCGGCTCGCGCATGGACGATGTGATCTACGAGGAATTCAAAGGCACCGGGAACATGGAGATCCATCTCGACCGCAGGATCTACGAGAAACGCATCTTCCCGGCGATCAATATCAACCGCTCGGGGACACGCCGGGAAGAATTGCTCACCGACAGTGATGAGCTGCAAAAGATGTGGATCCTGCGCAAGCTCCTCAATCCTATGGACGAGGTGGCGGCCATGGAGTTTCTATTGGAGCGGCTCAAGGCTACCAAGACCAATCCTGAATTCTTTGATTCGATGAGGCGGTGAGAGGTTGTGAAAAAATCTACTCCGCTCGGAACCTCGCGTTCCGGCGGTGCTCGGAATCCTCATGTATTTCAATATACACTCCGGTTGCTCGTCCCATCCTTGGGACTCGCCCCTTCGGGGCTTGCGCTCGGTTTCGCTCCCGGCGAAACGGTCCTGTGCTCCGGAGGAACGCGACTTCCCTTCGTTCGCGACGATTTCTTCACAACCTCTGAGGCACCCAAAATTAATCCCGCAACGCTTCGGCTTGGTAGTAGCGCATTAGAATCGCCGCGACCTCGGGGCGTGCGAACTCCTGCGGTAGAGCTTGTCCCGCCGCCAGCATCTCCCGCACCTTGGTCCCGGAGAGCTGCACGAAGTCCGCTTCGGTGTGGTCAGGGGCATCGCGCATCATGACCACACGCTTCAGTTTCTTGGAATAGGCGGTATTATCGGCGCCGAAGATCTTGATCCGTAGGGCATCCGGAGGAACTTCATCGTCGAAGATCTTTTGCGCGTCGAAAGGCCCGTAGAACTTGCCGACACCGGCGTGATCGCGTCCGACAATAAGGTGCGAGCAGCCGGCGTTCTGGCGGAAGATTGCGTGCAGCACGGCTTCGCGCGGTCCCGCATAGAGCATATCGAAACCGTAGCCCGTGACCATGACGCTGTTCGCCGGGAAGTACAACTCCACCATCTTGCGTATAGCGGCATCGCGCACCGGGGCCGGGATGTCGCCATCTTTCAGCTTCCCGAGCAGCATGTGGATGAGCACACCGTCGGCAGCCACGGCTTCCCGCGCCATCTTGCATAATTGCTCATGGGCGCGATGCATCGGATTGCGGGTCTGGAACGCCACCACCGTCTCCCAGCCATGTTCCTGAATCTCGTTGCGGATCTCGATCGCGGTACGGAAGGTATCGGGAAAATCGGTGTGAAAATAACTGAAATTCAGCACCTCGATGGGGCCCGAGACGGCAAACCGCCCGAGCGCGCCGAACGTGGCGGCGCCGGGATGCGAGGGATCCACGGTCCGGAATACTTTCTCGCAGATAAACCGCTGTTGCTCCAGCGTGAGCTCCTCGATGGCGGCGATCTCTTGGATCGCGAGGACCGGATGGCCGTCGACATTGGGGTCGCGCAGGGCAATGCGCCGCGCGCCTTCGATGGGGCTCACGTCCCGGGTGAGGTTCAGACAGGGTACCGGCCAAAACAATCCCGCGACTGTGTGCATGCGTTCCGCGACGCTCATCGCGTCGGCGGCGTTCATGTAGCCCGCCAAGGGCGTAAAGTAACCCGCTCCGAGCATGACGGCGTTGGCGGCTGCCGCCGAGTTCAAGAGCAGCGATGGCATGCCCTCGGCCTCACGTTGCAGCTCGTGATGGCGCGCTACATCGTACACGAACAACGGCGTCAGGGTTTCAGAGCCATGCGGTCTTATCATCGTGATCTCCCGAAGGTGTATTCAGCGTTCCATGCCGGCGCTCGCAGACGCCCAATCGCCAGCGGCGGCGTCGGGAGCCGGGCGGCGCAGCACGAACATAGCCTCGGCTCCGTGTTTGACGATGTCGCCCACGTGAAATCTGAAAACGCCGCTGCGCCGGTCTTGGTAATAGAAACGGAGCGTGTGCGAAATGGTGGGGAAGGCCAGCCGATCCCACGGCACGCCGGGCTCATCGAAGAGATCAACCTCAAGGCTTTCGCTGCCCGGGAAAAAGTCCAGATCGAGCATGCGCGAGCGGAACATCAGGTAGACCTGGTTGAGGTGGGGGAGATTGAAAAGCGCGAACAGACCGAGTACCTCCACCCGCGCGTTGGCTTCTTCGTGCGTCTCCCGGATCGCCGCTTCGAGCGAGGTCTCGTCATTCTCCATAAAGCCCGCCGGCAGCGTCCAGAGCCCATAGCGGGGTTCGATGGCGCGGCGGCAGAGCAACACCTGATTTCCCCATTCAACGATACATCCCGCGACAACCTTGGGATTCTGGTAATGAATACTACCGCAGGCTTCACACATATAGCGCGGCCGATTATCACCGAGCGGGATCTTGCGAGTGAGGGCGGTGCCGCAGTTGCTACAGTACTTCATCGGGGTCGTGCCGGGCATGTTGCGTAGCGATGTCGATCGATTACAGCAGCGGTCGCAAGCTTGGCCAGATATTATCGAGCATTAAGGCCTGAGCCTCGCGCTTGGGATGTATTCCGTCTTCTTGCATGAACCGCGGATTCTCGGCCAACCCCTGTAGTATAAAGGGGCTAGCCGGCAATGCGTACTCCTTGGCGAGATCCTCGTACACAGCGCGGAACCGCTGGGTAAACGCCTGGCCGTAGTTCTCCGGCAGGCGCATCGGTATCAATAACACCTTGGCATCGTGCGCGCGCGATGTTTCAATGATCGCGGCCAGGTTTTCCCGCAGATGCTCAAGCGCTAATCCGCGCAGACCGTCGTTGGCGCCGAGTTCGATGATGACGATGGCGGGCCTATGTTGCGTTAAGAGCTTCGCGAGCCGGGTCAATGCGCCGCCCGTGGTCTCGCCGCTGATACTGGCGTTCACTACCCGGTAGGAGTGGCCCCGTTCCGTTATGCGTTGCTGCAACTTCGCAACCCACCCCTGGTCAACGTCGATACCATAAGCGGCGCTTAAACTGTCGCCCACAACGAGAATCGCGGGCGCCTGTGCGGGGGCCGCCATGGCCCACAGATACAGCGCAGCCAAAGCCAACCACGGTGCACCATTGAACAACATCATCATTCGGGCCGAAGGTCTGTCAAAACAGATCGCGAGCCCCGAAGGGCTTCTTACCATACTCGATGATATCAGTTTTTCCATGCGGCGTTCCGAGACCCTTGCGGTGGTCGGCGCTTCGGGGTCCGGCAAATCAACGCTGCTCGGTTTGCTCGCCGGTCTCGACACGCCGACCGCAGGGCGTGTCGTGCTCGACGGCACCGACCTCAACACCCTAGACGAAGACGGCCGCTCGCGCTGGCGCGCGCATCGCGTGGGCTTCGTCTTTCAAGCGTTTCATTTGCTGCCGAGCCTCACGGCCTTGGAGAATGTGATGTTGCCGCTCGAGCTCGCCTTTCAGCGGGACCCCGCCGGCGCCGCGCGCTCGGCGCTCGATCGCGTCGGACTTGGCCAACGCTTGGGGCATTACCCGCATCAACTGTCCGGGGGCGAGCAACAGCGGGTCGCGATCGCACGCGCCTTCGCACCGCGGCCGCGCGTTCTTTTCGCCGATGAGCCTACGGGGAATCTCGATCGCAAGACCGGCGCGGCGGTCGGAAATCTCCTCTTCGCACTCCGCGAGGAAGCCGGGACGACCCTGGTTCTGGTGACGCATGAGGAGACGCTCGCGGACCATTGCGAACAGCGTCTGAGCCTCGAGATGGGCCGACTGATGAGATCCGAGGAGGTGTAGCGCATGTTCAGGATGGCCTGGCGGCAATTCAAGCGCGATACCCGCTCGGGGGAGTTGCGTTTGGCGACGCTCGCGTTATGCCTCGCCGTCGGCAGCGTGACCACGGTGGGGTTTTTTATCGACCGCGTGCGGGTGGCGATCGAAATCCAGGCGAGCGCGCTCTTGGCCGCGGACCTCGCGGTCGAATCCCCCTATCCCTTGCCGGTCGCGGTGGACCGGCGAGCGGCTGAATTCGGCCTCGCCACCAGTCACACCGTCGTGTTCCGTAGCGTCGTGGCGAAGGGAGACAAGCTGAAGCTGGTCGAGGTCAAGGCCGTCGATGCGGCCTATCCCTTGCGCGGCCGGCTCGAGACCGCCCTCGATCCCTCCGGTTCCGCATCGCACGCCGCGAGCGGACCGGACGCGGGGAGCGTGTGGGTAGAGGGTCCGTTGCTGCCGCTCCTCGGTCTCAAGCGCGGCGACACGCTCGTGATTGGAAAATCCGAGCTTGCCGTCACCGCCATCCTCACCCTCGAGCCGGACCGCGGCGGCCAGGTTTTCAATATCGCTCCGCGGCTCATGATGCATCTCGGCGACGTGGCGGGGACGGGGCTCGTCTCGGCCGGCAGCCGCGTCACCTACAGGCTATTGGTTGCGGGTGACAAAGAGAAGCTACGGGCTTGGCGCGACTGGGCTGAACCTCTGCTCGGTGAGCGCGGCCGCTTTGTCGCGGTGCGCGATGCCCGCAGAGAGCTGCGCTCGACGCTCGAGCGTTCGGAGCAGTTCCTGAGCCTTGCCGCGCTCACGAGCGTCATCCTCGCCGGGGTGGCGATCGCGATGTCGGCGCGCCGCTTCGCGACGCGGCACCTCGACGGCGCCGCCGTGATGCGCTGCCTCGGAGCCACCCAAGGCTTGGTGCTGCGGGTCTTCGCCGTCGAGCTCGGGATCCTGGGTATTCTGGCGAGTCTCGCGGGCGGCGCTCTTGGCTATGCCTCCCAAGCGCTGCTGGCCGAGGTCCTGTCATTCTTCGCCCCGGGGCCGCTACCTCTACCCTCGCTCTGGCCGTTGGTCTCGGCTGGGCTCACGGGCCTCATCGCGCTTCTCGGGTTTGCCCTGCCACCGCTCATCGCGCTCAAGGACGTACCGCCGGGGCGAGTGCTGCGGCGCGATCTCGGGCGTCTGAGAGCGCCGGGCGCCGGGGTTTACTGCGCGGCGATCCTCGCGGTGGCCGCGCTCGCGCCTTGGCAAGCGGGCAATGTGAGGCTAACTCTCTACGTCTTAGGAGGCGCGCTCGGAACCGTCGCCGTGCTGGCGGGCGCGGCGTGGTTGCTGGTCCGCGCTCTGGCGCGGCTGCGTACCCGGGTCGGCATCGCCTGGCGCTTTGGGCTCGCGAATATCACTCGCCGCGCGGGTGGCAGCGTCGTCCAGATCGTCGCCATCGGGCTTGGGATCATGGTGATGCTGCTCCTCTCCCTGGTGCAGTCAGACCTGGTTGCGGATTGGCGTGCCAGCCTCAAACCCCAAGCGCCCAACCACTTCATCGTTAACATTCAACCGCATGAAGTCGAAGCGTTCAAAGACTTCCTCAAAACCAAGGGACAGGTTGAACCCGCGCTCTATCCGATGGTGCGCGGGCGGCTCGCCGCCATCAACGGTCGGCCGGTGAAAGCGCGCGACTATCGCGATCCGAACGTGCGCCGGCTCGCGCAGCGGGATTTCAACCTTTCTTGGGCCGCGGTTCCCAAAGCCGACAACCGCATCGTCGCCGGCCGCTGGTGGGAGAGCCATGCCGCGGTGACCGACCAGTTCTCGGTGGAGACCGGGATCGCGGAAGATCTCGGGATCCGCCTCGGGGACCGGCTGACCTATCAGATTGCCGATCAACGGGTCAGCGCTCGGGTGAGCAACCTGCGTACCGTGGACTGGGAGTCGTTCACGGCCAATTTTTTCGTGGTCGCGCCCCCCGGGCTGCTCGATCGACTCCCCGCCACCTACATGACCAGCTTCTATCTGCCGCCTGGTGAGAAGCTCTTGCTGCACCTCATCGTCGAACGCTTCCCCGGCGTTACGGTCATCGACGTCGCCGCGCTCATGGACAATGTGCGCGGGATCATCGACCGCGCCAGCCTGTCGATGCAATCAGTATTCGTGTTCACCGTGATCGCAGCCATCCTGGTCCTCATCGCCACCATTCAATCGACCCACGATGAGCGTCGGGCCGAGAGCGCGCTACTGAAAACCCTTGGCGCGAGCAGCCTAAGGATCGTGCAGGGGCTCACGGCCGAATTTCTCGCCTTGGGCCTGGTGGCGGGGCTGCTCGGCGCCGCCGGCGCCACGCTGGTCGCCTATATCTTGGCCGTCGCGGTATTCGATTTCGACTACCGCTTCAACCCTTGGCTGGTGCCGATCGGCCTCTTTGCGGGCGGGATCTCTGTCGCGCTCGTAGGCGTCCTCGCCACGCGATCTTCACTTCGCGATCCGCCCATCGCGACCTTGAGGAAGTCCTAGGTTGGATGGGCTTATTTATACGTGGCCGTGAACATCGAGAAACAGGACCAGCCGCGCGGTGGCCTTCACGCCCGGCGCTCTGCGCGTGGTTCGTCGGTAATTAATCGCACTCATTAAGATCCACTATCGCAAGGTTGAGAAGAAGCCCAAAATGGCTGGCGGCCAATGGCAACCGCAAGTAAAGCTTTGGAAGCTCCCTTATGAGACGGTAATTAAACTCGGCCTCGGAAATTGAATCATCCGATTCGTCATGAGCAACCAGGCGTGAGGCGGGGTTGACGTATCTATAAACGCGCTCGCGCTAAGGTTACTATGTATATAAACAAGTTTACAAAAGTATAAACTGTTTCTATATGTATAAACTGGGTCGAATTCTAGATAGCGCAGCGCCGGCTATCAACTCGCTGGAGCGGACACCGATCTGCGGCTACGCCCCTATGACTCAGTCGGAAAGCTTCGCTTTCCTCCCTCGTCAAGGGGCACCGCTCAACTTTGCGCTCCGTTAGCCGACAATGAGGCCGCGCCATGCAGTACCTCTGCCACAACTGCGCTATCTCACTTGGCGAACTGAGGCCGGCGGCTCCCGTTGCGTTGACAGCTACACAGTACCAACTCGAAAAATACCTGAAGCACACGATTCCAGCTTCGGCGGCCAACTTCAATACCGTATTTACGTCGCCCGCCTCAAGCACGTATCGCGACTTCTTGGTAACTACCGTCGCGTCTGGTCACGTGCAAATCGACGACGCAAATCGCAACAACGTGGTCTGGGTCGCGTCTCGCCAGACCGGAATCGCACTACAGGGTGGCCAGTTTCTTGGTCCCACGGCCGCGGTGAAAGTCGTCCTCCACCACGACGACAACCGAATTCACGCGTTCCCAATGCACTCCTCGGAGCTACTCTCCGCGAAATGTGCAGCATGTGGACGAGACGTTCCGTACTGAAGCACTTGTCGGCTAACAACCACATCGACCGGACCGTCTACAAGCGGGCTTTCGCCCGCTTTGCGCCAGCCGGTCATGTGGGGCGTTGCATTTCACAGGGGGCTTAGCGTGGCAATCAAGAAGTGCAAGGAGTGTGGTAAAGACGTCAGCTCTCAAGCCAAGCAATGCCCGCATTGCGGCGCACCGCAACCGAAGTCAGTCGGTATCGGGGGTATCTTGCTGGTGCTCTTCGTTGGCTACGTTATCTATGCAGCCCTGAGCGGTGGCGGCGGGAGCGGCTCCACGAGCACAACCTCAAGCTCAAGCAGCACCTACGCCGCACCAGAGCCGCAGACCCCGCCACTTGAGGTTCAGTCGTGGCGCTGCGACAAAGAGCACGGTTATGTGTTCGTCCGAGGCGAGGTCAAAAACGTCTCGACGCGCAAGCTTGAAAACGTGGTTGCGGTAGGAGAATTCCGCACAAAAGGTGGTGAGCTTGTGAAGTCGGAAGACGCACTACTTGATTACAACCCCATCATGCCCAGACAAACCTCGCCGTTCTCCGCAGGCGGCCCCGGCAATCCGCAAATCCAAGGTTGTCAGCTTGGCTTCAAGTATCTGCTCGGTGGCTCGGTCGCTTACGTCGAGAAAAAGAAGGGCAAGTGAAATCGAACAAGGCGCTGCACCGACCGTTTTGCCTTCGCTTCGCTACGGCAAAACGGCGGGTTAGCCCGAGTAGGATGCGCTGAGGTACGAAGCGCATCTGTCGAGCGATGTCCCGCGATTGATGCGCCTCCTTCGGTCGGCACATCCTACGATTGTTTACATGGGGGATAACCGTCGGCCTAACATTTCATTCAACTCGGACTGGCGCGATAAAGAGATGTAGATACCGTCTTTGTTGTCAAGGGGTATTTAAACGGATTGTGGTTGGTAAGGTCGTTGATGTTTTAGGACTCCAAAGCAGATATGGACGAGCTTACGCATT
>JBOIDL010000006.1:0-48189 GCA_050740435.1 Gammaproteobacteria bacterium | reverse complement strand
CTCTAGCACCAATACGGCGTTCGGGGGTATTAGATCCGGAACTCCTTTGTCTCGATACGCCAAATGGGAACTAGCACGCACTTTCCGATACCCCCCTTCCTTCATTCCGATGAGCGCGTACTCCACCGCCGCCATCGCCTGCCGCTTCCCCAATGTGATGGTGTGGTCAATGAATCTGCAGCCTTTCTCGACCCTGATCATGTATTCAGGCAATGACCGCGATTGGATCTCGTTGAGGGGCACCTCGTCGCCTCGGTTCAGGAATATCCTCAGGTTGAAAACGACGCGATCGCCCTTTCGGGCGGTCTTCCCCCCACCTTCCGATTCCGCCAGTAGTTTTATCCCCCGTGTGAGGTGCTCGATCACAGTCCTTGTAAGTCACGGCATGGTCACGGCCAAGTGACTCCGTGGCTCTTTAACAACGAACCCGCGTTCAGAAGGGTCCCGATGATAGCAGACGGCGCGCATAGACGTCCCACAGTCTTCCGAAATAAAAGACACCGAAGCGAGTGAGGGCGGAGGTGCGGTCCGCGAGCGTCGGACCTTCGGCGCGAAAGGTCGCGAGCTGTTTGAGAAAGGCGATCATGCCGACGCGCAGGATCCCGCTCGCGACCACCTCAGCGCTTCCCTCCTCATCGCCCAGCACCATGCCACGGTAGATCTTCGTAAACAGCACCGTGGTGTCGCTCAGGACATCGACGCGGGCATCATCATGGAGATCCTTGAACCCGCTCAGCGTCAGCGTGTTGCCCTGCGCATCGTCAAAAAAAACGCGATAGGTCACCTTTTTTCGGGCCGGATCCCCGTCGTCGACGAATATGTTGAAGGTCCCGCGACTGATCGGCCGCCTTCCGCCGAGGCGCTCGCACAGGACGACGCCCTCGATCGCCGCCTGGTGCTCCGGCATCGTAATAAAACGGTTCACGCCGTCGACGCGGATGCTCATGTGCAATTCCACGCGGCTCTCATCGGCGCGCCCCTGGTCAAAACCGTCGCGGTAGTCGGCGGCGCCGAACCCGACATAGCCTGTGGCTTCTTCGCTAAACCGCAGGCTGGTCTGGGCAGTATGGACCTCGGAGGGATAGGCGTCCCCGCGGCGATAGCTTACTCCGTTAGCGTCGCACCATGCGCGCCCGGCTTCCACCCCGCGGTTAACCGCCTCCGCAGTGCGATCCTTGCTGAAGTTGAGGAGGTAGTGGAGCGGCACCTCCGCTTTCAGCTCGCGCACAGCAATGGGCCGGCCGAACTCGCCCTGCGCGCCACGTGCGATAGCGTCGTTGCTGCGCTCGATGCGCGTCAGGACCTGCTTGTAGCCTCCGTTCGCGGTGGCCTCAAAAATGCCGAAGAAGTTGCCGACGAAGCCGTCGAACCATTCGCCGCGCTGACTCGTGGTCCAGATAATCCACAACTCGTCGGCGCCGCGCCGGATCGCCTCCTCAATGTTGCTCGCGGTGTTAAACACGGCGTCGATATAAGTATCGCCGTCGATATGCACCGGCGGAAACCACATCGGCAGCGAGGCGGTGGCGACGAGAAAGTCCTCCGTCATCTCGGGCGCCGTGACGGGGCGCAGCTCGTGCTTCGAGAAGTTGTAGACGTTGAAAGTCGCTTCGCGCCGGCTCCCGCGGATTTTCTCCCAGTCGAGGCCCCAGGCTGGGAAGACCTTCTGACGGTAGGCGTCGAGCTCGAAAAGTGACTCGGCATAGATCAGCCGCGCGAGCTGTGACCAGTTGATATCGACCCCCGCGATCGGGTCGAGGTTACGCCAGTTGTCGGCGATCTGTCTGCCGCTCATTCCCTGTGTCCACATGGCGAGATTGAAGCAGGCTGCGCTCACGCCATCCCCGTGATCGAATTCAATGCCTGCCTCGTCGAGCCACACCTGTAATACACCGGCTTGGAAAGCGATTTTTACGCCTCCTCCTGCGAGCATCAGTGAGCGTTTCGGCATCGGAACCTCCGGCATAAAATGGACCGGCCAGGGACATTGCTGGCCGGGTGAAGGCGCTCGATTGGGAGCGGGCGTCTAAAGCATGGTAGGCCCATTAACAACCTTGCCCAACTGTTTGGTGGCCCAAATGAGGTCTCTTATCGAATTTAAACTCTCGGTAATCACCATTCTTTTTGACATAGTGTAGAAACACCTGCACCTGGCGCTCACCCTCGAAAGCCTCTCTCCAATGGGGTATCTCGATTCCTTTGTAGATTAGAGCGTCACCTGGTTCAAGTTCGATTCTGGTTACGTAGTCGCCGGTCTCGATATAGAGCGGCCAAATACCTGGGCAGTCGTAACTGATGGGCAAAGTTGCGCTAACCTCACACGAGGGCCGGTCCACGTGCTTGGCAAGCTGCGCGCCTTTAACATAGATGCGCAAATAAGAATAGGTTGGGTACAACTCGCAATTGATCGTTTTCGATAGGATTGGGGTCACAATCTCGAGCAGCGTCTCTGTGATGGCAGGCGACGCGGCCGAGAACGCCTTTTCAACCTGTGTGTCACCGTAGTTGAGATACGAACTTGCTTCCAACACTCTTATGTTTTCGGAAAGGTATTCGCACATGAGTCGGGGGATGAACTGTTTGACTACCACATATCCAGTTTCTTCAAACATTTGCTGACATCTGATTGAGCTTAGAACGACACGCTCTGAGGCATTCATACATTTTGCTCCCGTAGAACAATCGGTTGGAAAGATCAAAGGCGCTCAAGGTCTATGCGGCGAATCTTCCAGCCGCCATCGTCGACGGCATTTACTTTTTGCTCTTGTACGAGTCGTTCGAGGTACTCAAACGATAAACCCGAAAACTCGGATGCCTCTTCGAGCGTGAGGTACACTTTTTGGATCGGGCGGGGCAGCGTAACACGTAGCCCTTTTACTGCGTCGATCAGCCACCCCATGTCAGGAGGATTCTCTTCGTTGTCAGGGGGATTATCTTCGCTGCTTGTAGTTGCTTCTCTAATGAGCCACCCATTGACAGTGAAACGACTATTCACAAATTCGCGTGTTGGACATCTTACCGGAAGAACCTCGTGGTCGTATGAACTGGGAAAGAACACGAGGATGTTTTGGCGCGGCATGATTGTCTTAGTACGTTTTTTTTCGGGATTCTGAACTTCGCCATCCTCCGAATCATAGATTCTGAGCTGCCCTCCGCTAAAAGCCTTGGGCTCAGAATGGAAATAGTGGACATATGAGAATTCCCGGAGAGGGATATCGAACGGTTCCGTAGAACTGTTGTCACGGTGCACCTTAAAAAAATCACCATCATTGCTGGCAGTGATCTGAGTATCTATGTGCGATATGGGGAATGGTTCCCGACTGAAAGCTCTTAAAACCTCAGGAAGAATAGCAAGCAGGCGATCTTGAACCAATGACCCATATTCTCCGAGATTATACAAAACACGGGACTTTCGGTAGGAAGGATCGGTTGCTGCATCCGGCACACCGTACGGTATTACGGTGCTCGGCGTGAAGTTTCCTTCGTGCGTCAACACATACTTCGTTAAACCCCGCAATTCCCCCTTCGTCAAGAAGTCTCTCTTGACGAATACCTCTTTGGATCTATCTAGGCCACTCTCGGAATTACGTCGTTCAACTCCCGTTAGAGACTCTCGCGCTTTCTTTATAGACATTGGGCCCATTCCAGCTTAAAAAGAGAAGAATATTGCCCTATGTTTTTATCTCTCATCGCTATCTAAAGTCAATAAGTCCACCACAAGGAGGGCGCCCTTCACGGGCAAGATGCATGGAGACAAAGGGTGCGAAAACCCAATTTTCTGAGGTCACTCCGCGCGATGAAGCTAATCGTATCTCACTTAGAAGCGTTGAAAACGTATGTCAGCCGCGAGTTTTACTACATCATGAGGGATCTTATCTCAACTCATGGGTGGCGGCACATCGAAATCTGTAAATTATGGAATGGTGCAGGGACCATAAGGGACAAGCTCATCGACGAGTTCGGGGAACTACCGGGAAGCATATTATTCTGGGAGAGCTACGAGTTGCTGTCTGCATGTGCGATAGAAATCTATCGCCTGGATTGTCATAAATTCATTCTGGCCGACGATCTGCACTGGTGGGATGAGCAGTTGAGACAAAGAAAGTTAGTAGGCTTCGCCTTATGTGACACGATTCTGTCTACCTATGGGTATATTTGGGCTAGGTTTTACCCCGAATTCTCCGGCACAAAGAAAGTAGTATGGATTCCTCATTCAGCCTCGCCAGATTTTATGCTTCCATACAATCGTTGTCCCGAAAATTCCATCTTGCTTAGCGGTGCAATAAGCCGTCATTACCCTCTGCGTCAACAAATGAAAGCATTGCATGCGCAGGGCTCCCACTCTATTGCCTACCATGGCCACCCAGGATATTACACCGGATATGACTACGAAAACGATCAGAATATTGGCGGCGGGTATGCTAAAACAATTAATAGGTATCGGGCAGCTTTTACGGACAGCCTCACATTTAACTATGTGGTCGCCAAGTACTTCGAGATTCCCGCCACCGGTGCGCTTTTGTTTGCCGATGATGCGGTGAGTGGCCCATTGAGGGAACTGGGGTTTATGGAGAACCGGCATTACCTTTCTGTGTCGAAAGAGACGCTGGAAGAGAGAATCCAGTATGTTCTGGACGAAAGGAATCACGAAGAATTGGATGAGATTAGGAGAAGAGGACAAAAGCTGGTCTGGGAGAGGCACAAGACTAGTGACCGGGCAAGACAAATAAATGAGGGATGTAGCGTCTAGAGTTTCAAGATGGCTTCGAATAGGCGGAAAGTCTGGTTCAGACAACCGGATAGGCGGCGACCACTTCGAGCATAACCAGCGCTCCAGCCGGAAGGGACGCCGCTGCGAACGCCGTGCGGGCCGGTAACGCTGTGACACCGAGACCGGGAAGCCAAGCGGCGTAGATCGCATCCACGGCTTTGAAATCCTTGATGTCCGCGAGCAGCAGCGTAGACTTGACGATATCCGCAGGAGAGCACCCTGCCGCGTTCAGAATGGCGTCGATATTCGACAGCATCTGCCTGGTTTGAGCCTCAAGGTCCTCCTCAAGCTTGCCGGTTTCGGCGTTTCGGCCTGTCTGGGCAGTCACGAAAACGAGATCACCTGTGCGAATGGCCTGCGAGTATGTGCCGGTTGCAGGGGGGGCGGCGTTGGTAGCGATGCGGATCTTGTTGACCATCTGACATGCTCCTTTCACAGGGAATATAGGCGAACCTCTAGACCTATCTATCCATCCGCTCCGCTTTTAGCGGGATTTCGCATTTGACCTTAACAGGCCCTCCGCTCAACGGAGCTAGATCCAGGAGTTGCGTCCGGCCGGGATAGATGATTTGCAGCAGGACCACGTTGGCGGGATCCGAGAACTCCAAATCGAAGTAGTGGAATTCCGTGATATTCGAACAATAGATCCAGAGGTTGTCCTGGCCGCGTATCCACTCGCGGAAGCTGCCGCTCTCCATGGGTTCGCTACGAATTTGAAGAGGGACCTCGGACAAGATCTGTTTGATCAATTCGAAGTTCTCGAAAGCATACTGCCAGCTCTGTTCGTAGGGACGTTTGGTGGAGCCGCGTGAACGAGGCAGAGTGCCCTTTTGCTTCATGCAGATGTTCTCTCGCACGAATTGTTCTTCCTCGGTCTCGACGTCGTAGTCTCCGGCCGTGAGCCGGCCGAGAAACTGCTCGACGTTCCGACTCGTCGTAATCACACGGCGGATGATGCGAAAATAGATGATTGCGGTGGGATTGATGTCGAAGATCGTAAGCTGCTTCGGTCGCCAAAGCGGAATCAGGTTGAGACCGTACAGGCCCCCGACCACGCTAATCATATGAATATTTTCACGCCTGCGCGGGGCCACATTTTCGTAGTGGGCTCGGAACTCTGTAAACTCACCGAAAGATCCGTCCTGACAGCCGTCATCAGTGCCGTAAAATACGTTTTCCGGGTGGTCGTGGTACATTTCCCGATTGAAGGCTCTGGGTGCTTCCCTCGCCGGCCATGATTTTTCTGCCATCCGCAGCTTCCTCTAGTGTCGTTCTGCATTCCTGACAAGTGGCAGGACTTCGCGCCCGAAGATAAGCATCTCGTCGAGCTTCGGCCAACCCGAGATGATGAACTGCGTCACGCCAATGCGCTTGTACTCAAGGAAGCTCTTTGCAAGGTCTTCCGGAGACCCCAGTAGCGTCATGGCCGACGATCCGTAATAGGGCACCAGCCCCGCCCACAGGTGGCGGTTCAACCAACCGACATCGTCCGCGGCGGCTAGGGCTTGCTTCAGCGTCTGCGAATCGCTTGTACTGAGAATCGCGCGCTCCTGCTTGCCGATCTCTTCGTCCGGCAGCATAGCCTCGGCGGCCCTGACTGCTTCCTCATGCGTCGGCCTGCAAATTACGCACAGCCGGAGAGAGACTTCGATTCCTTGTTCTCGAAAACGGCTCACCAGAGGGCGGAGCTTCTCCGGCGTATCAATCAGACGTAACCAGCTGGAACCACGAGTGAGAGCCAATCGCTGCGCCTGCTCGGAGTGTCCCGAGACGTAGATCTCTGGAGCGTTTCTATCCGGCGCGAGAAAAGGCGTATGGAGCTTTCCACGCTCGACTCGACAGTATTTACCTTCGAAACTAATCTCACCATCACTGCGCCAGAAGGAACGACAGATCCCCAGGAATTCCTCGGCGCGGGCATACCTCTCGTCGTGTTCCAGAAAGTCCCCGTAGCCGTGTTGCTCCGCTGTTGAACTGCCCGCGACGATGTTCAAGGCGACGCGTCCCCCGATCAGACCGGAGAGGGTGTTGATCTGCTGCACGAAAGTCGTCGGCTGCATCAGCCCCAGGCGGTAGGCGACGATGAACTTGAGCTTCGTGGTCGCCCGTCCGACCGCACAAGCGATGAGAATAGTGTCAGGCTCGTAACGGCTGAAAGAAAGCAGCACCGACTCGATTCCCGATTCCTCCGCACTACGTGCAAATTTAACCCAACCGTTCATGTCCGGTAGCGCGGCAGGAGAACTGTCTTTGGTAGTGAGCACCCGCGACGTCTCCTGAGCCGTTTTCATGGCTACTTCGCCGCCTTTGGGCATCATCCAGTGGAATCTGAGATTCATGGGCCGTCTCTAATACTGTTTCACGACACTGACTAACGTGCGGGGCTAATCCAAAAGGTCAGGCAATCTTGGCCCGGCGACGCTCAGCCTCTCTGACGAGCGGGAGAACCTCTCGCCCGAACAACGTCATTTCATCAACCTCCGGCCATCCGGAAATGATGAACTCGCTGACGCCGATCTCTTTGTAGGCAAGAAAGGCGGCGGCAATCTCTTGCGGCGATCCCAGTAGTGTCGTCCATACTGGTCCATAGTGTGGCACTAAGCCGGTCCAGAGCGAACGGTTCAGCCAGAAGCCGTCGCCGGCAACCTTCTCCCGGTACATTTGCGAGTCGTCTCTGAGCCTAATGGTACTTTCGCGTTTGTCTTCCGGCAGGAGAGCCTCCACGGCATTGAAGGCTTCCTCCCGAATCGGCCTGCACATGAGGGCGAGCCTAAGGCAAACCGCGATCCCGCACGCGCGCGCGCGCGCCACCAGCGGCCGGAGTTTCTCGGGAGTGTCCACCACGCGCAACCAACACGAGCCGTACGCGCAAGCCAAACGCTCAGATTGCTCGGAATGGCCGGAGACATAGATTTCCGGAGCGTTCCGATCCGGCGCCAGAAAAGGCGTGTGCAACTTGCCATGCTCGACGCGATAGTATTTGCCGTCGAAGTTGACCTCAGCGTCCGCCGCCCAAAAGGAATGACAGACTGCCAAAAACTCCTCGGCGCGGGCATACCGTTCATCGTGCGCCAGAAAGTCTCCGTAGCCGCGTTGCTCCTCTTTGGAGCTGCCGGCGACGATGTTTAGAGAAATGCGGCCGCCGATCAACGCCGAGAGACTGTTGACCTGTTGCACCAGAGTTGTCGGCTGCGACAATCCGGAACGATAAGCGGCGATGAATTTGAGGTTCTTCGTGGCTAGGCCCAGCGCGCAGCTAACCAGGAGCGGATCTGGCTCATAACGGCTGAATGAGATCAAGATTGAATCAATTCCCGCTTCCTCCGCGCGCCGGGCGAAGTGGGTCCAACCCTCCATGTCCGGCCGCGGCGCCGCTGAGGCGCTGCTCGTCGACATGATTCGGTAACGGGCAGCCTCGTAAGCCGTCTGACGCCCATGCACGGCTACCTCGCCACCCTTCGGAAGCATCCAGTGGAATCTCAGATTCATCGCTACCTTCTTGAATCGTCCGCTTCAAGCCGCAGCAAGCAAGCGCTCCTCTATCTACGGTGAGCTTACAAAGTCGTCATCTCGTAAATGCGTTTGAGCCGCCATTTTTCTCCACGGCCATTGCAGTGGAAGGTACAGGGGAATGATTTGGTGATTTTGTTCTGCGGCCTCTTACCCCACAGCATGTCATCGCTCACCGGCGACCAACGCCCATCCAGTCCCGCCACGCACTGCGACAGGCGGCACTCATGATCGACCCTGACATCAATGACGCCTTCCATCCATGCGCGGTAAAAGCGTCCCTGATCGTCGTTGCTGATCGTTCTGCCCCGCTCGCTGTAGCCGTCGTCTTTCATCGCCAACATCTTCGAGAATACATCTTGAAAACCGTCCCATGTTGCCATCCAAAAACCGCTGTTGAGATTGCGAAATCTGTGCTGCTGAAGAGGCGTTGTTGCGGTGTACTTCTCGGGGAAGGGCCAGCAGAAGTGCTCACCGGCAGTGACAAATGGATGGTTGAACTGACCGAATTTATGCTGAAGTTCTCCCAGCCCGGTTGCAAAGATCGTATCGACGCCATCGGCGAAGATAATATGACTGTAGCCAGTGCGATCCTTGAGCTTCTTCCAGGACTGCACCAGCTTGGCGTCGTAGTGGTTTGTCCAACTGCCGTCGATGATCTCAACCTCGATGTCATGATACTTGGCCGAGTCAAGCATCACTTTCGCACCTGTCGATGATTTCGCCGCACCCATGAGCACTGTAAAGACCAACGTTTTCATAGCGTTCCAAAGCTGCCACTGCGGGGTTATTCGATAGATCAGCAACAATGTCTAAGCGAAAACGTAACAATCTCATGTTCAACCAAAAACGGGTCGCGCGACAGTACCGGCTACTTAGTCACTCTTAAGACACAGCAGTGCTGCCATTCAGGGCTGACCGGCGGAAGCACGGTTGCATCGGGGAAGAGCGACCTCATGAACTCTACCGTAAAGTAGGAGCAGTAAGACTCATTAGGCTTGCCCACGCGGTTCTGATGGCCGAGTTCGTCTCCCGGTTCCACGTAAAGTTCCTCGTCGATGAGTACACACCAATTCGATTGACGTGCCCGCTCGACTTTGTTATCGATGTCACGAGATGAGTTCTTGACCTTTTCCCGCTCAAGGTTCTTTCGCACATCAGAGCCTGCAGGTAGTCTGATGTCGGACAAAGATCTGTCATAACGCGGATCGCAGAAGGTAAACGCCAGAACACCCTCGGGCGCCAGCATGCTTCGCAATGACCCGACCAGCTCAAGCATCTCGCTTCGGTCGGTGTGAGTAAAGACGGAGAAGGCCAGGATGATGTCGAACCTCACCCCACAGTCCGGGATGGGCATATGGCGAACCCCGGTCGGATTGTACTGTGGGCTATAGCGGTTATAGTGTACGAAATGAGCCCGCGGGTAGGTGCGGCGGCCTTGCTCGACTACATCTAGATTCAGATCAACGCACCAGTAGTCATCGTGATCAAGGTGGTTGCCTGCACCCACCAGAAAGGTGCCGACATTGCCGCCGAAATCCAGAACTTTACGACCCTTCCATATCGGGCGTTCAAGCAGTTGGTCGAAATAAGAGAATTGCGTTCGCCTGGTGGAGATAAGATTCCACGCGAACGATCGCCCTTCCCTAAAGAGAGATCCCGCACCGGCAACAAACAAGGCTTCGTCAGCAAGTGACATCCATGCACCCCTTTCAAACCTCAACGGTCCACGGCACTGCCTCGGGAAGGACGCCATGACGTTTGGCCCATCGCTGTAATGCCCAAGGTAGGGTATCTACGTCTCGATATTCACCCAACAGCTGACGAGTAACCGGATCAGCCTCCAGATACCGTTTATCGGGAACATCGAGATAAACTTCGGGCTTCATCCAACGATAAGCATAGCCGTACATTAAAACTCTTGATACGCGGTCACTTCGGTTCGGGGCAGCGGTGTGAAAGATGCGATTCTCGAACAGCAGCGCGTCGCCTGCGTTCAGTCTTAGATCGCAGACCTCCACGTCCGTGGGATCGATGTGGTCCTGGCGAATAGTCAACGGTTTCGTCCTAAGATGGCTGCCGCGGGCCATCAAGGTCATACCGCGCT
The DNA here is from genome assembly GCA_050740435.1 of Gammaproteobacteria bacterium. Classification (GTDB taxonomy): domain Bacteria; phylum Pseudomonadota; class Gammaproteobacteria; order JACCXJ01; family JACCXJ01; genus USCg-Taylor. The sequence continues at coordinate 37,801 of JBOIDL010000006.1, read as the reverse complement.
CGGACTGGTGAAAGTCAGTCAAACAGTAACAGATCTTTATGCCGACCCGCGGCAAGCATTGGTGTCCGAGATCCTTGGGGATGCGAATATCACGGTGCCACCCGCGGCGAAAGCTCGGAGCATCCGGGCTTTCCGGTCTCTTGTAAATGAGCGCCGTTGAGTGGAGGTGAATATTCGGACTGAGCAACTGAACGATCAGCGGCACCGTCGATGAATGTGTGACCAGTGCGAATAACGCTTCTTCCCTGAGTAAACCCGGCCGCAGATCCAAGTGATTGTACTCTGGCCGGCCTTGAACCTCGGGCTTGCGGAGAAACGACTGCGCCAATCGATCACCCGATTCGATCAAACGATCAACGGTTTCCGTGTCAAGAGCATTGCGCACCACCAGAAAACCGTCCTTGTCAAACGACTGTCGCTGCTCCGGTTTGAGTTGCACGAAATCCAAAACAGTAATCCTTCTTTTGACTTCAGCTAATTGCAAGCTTGCGTATTAATTCGCCTCTCCGTTTGCAGAGAGGAGGTAAGAAAGTTTCCGGAATCGTGCGTCAATACTGTCTCGATATCAATCGCCGGCAAAGCAATCATCCTCGATTTGGGGTTGCAGTTATAGATCCTGGGTATCCAATCCTGACGTGCTATATGCTTCACCCCATCGAAACAAATACTGTACAAGTTTTTGTCGTTGCGCGATTCGTCGTACTTATCGAAATGGCTGCCGTTGTCCTCATAATAGTCATAACCCAGGAGGTAGATGGGATTGCCTCCCAGCAGAATCGCCGTGTGCAAGGCAGTGCACCCGGCGCCACCTCCGTACCACCCGTCGCTAAAAGATCTGCCAACGTTCCTTGAGAGCATAGTCATTTTACCGCTTAATTCAAACGTATCTACGTTGCGCTTTATCTCAAACGTATTGGCGTGTGAATACGTCGGGCCCGCGCCTTCTCCGGCTATGATCATACCGTTGTAACTGCGCAACGCCTTGGCGTGAGTTTTGTGCGCGGTGACGTCAATGAAATGTAAGATTGACGGATGGTAATACTCAATTACCCTGTTAATGCCGATTGTTATCTTACCGTTCAACCGTGCGAAATTAAATCCACGGAGACTGGTTCCGGTAGAGATCACATATATGGGCAACCCTTCGTACAGGTTGTCTAGTTTGTGCGCCATGCGCGATGCTCGTGAAAAATTGTTGTCCCTGAGAATCGAAGGCCCGTTGTCTGTCGGTCCCCTCTTACTCTTAAATCTCTAACGCCCGGCTACCGTAGAGCTTGCTCTGACGTCAGGTGGCGGTCCACTTCCGGCATCTGGGTACAGCTGCGATCTATTCGGATCCTTCCCCGGCTATCGAAAATGTGCAAGCGCTCGCCGGCCCCTACCGCGTGAACCACCAGACTTCGAAGCACGTCTTCATTGCCTCGAAAGTTTTCACTAAGTCCAATTAATGTTATCGGCTCACTACTTTCCTCACCAGCAGGCGGCCAGTATTCGGGGTTTATGCTGCGCCGATAACGGACTCCATCTTTGTAGCACCACGTAAGCTCGTGAACGACATCCATAAATCGTTTGTGTTCTTTGAAAAAGGAAGTCTGGCCCACATAAAAACCGCCGGTAACCTTGGGAGCATTCGCGACGCGAATGTCCCGCTGGAGAAGCTGCCGTACGAGCGCGCCTGAAAGCGTGAAGGTAATGTCGTTGTTGCCTTTCCTGGGTCCAAAAAGAACTGCGTCAGGATGAGCAGCGATGCATTCCTCAACATATTCGATCCAATCAGGCTCGAGATGGACGTCAGCGTCAAGCTTGATGAAGTAAGGCGCGGTGGCGAGCCGGTTAATGTCTCTGATGGAAAACAGCTCAAAGTTGCAATAGCGATCCTCGCTGTGGCGGGGTGTGTGCAGCAAGTCGTAAAGACCTCGCAGTTGATTCAAGTCGGCGTTCGACAGGACGCACGAGCCGAGGTGTATTTTGCCCCAGGGCTGTAGTTTGCGCAGCAGCGGGATCAACATCGAGACGTGTTGGGAGCCGCCGCAGATAAAGATGTCGAATTGTTTTTTGTAGTCTTCCATTGGTGTACGCGCCAAGACTATTCGTGAAAGTGTTGCCACCATTCCGGGCGAATGTTAGAGGCATCTTTTTGCGGCGATCTGAGCCCCCGCGACCAGTCGATGCCGATTGCTGATTTAGTGACTCCGATGTACCAGGCCGCAACCTTGGAGCGGCCATTCAGTCCCAGCGTCGAGAAGCCACAGCCTAAGTGCTGAGTGAGCGACGGGACGGTCGCGAAGGCCCTTTTCGAAGTCTTGATCAGCCACATCGAGACGCGCACATCGTCCCAGGGAAAGTCGCGCGCGATATGGGCGCTTTGCCATTCGATGAACTCGCCGATCAGTTCGTTTGGCCAGATGACGGCCTGACCTGCGACGATCGCTTTCTCTACCCAGGTTTCGCCTCGCCGTCGAGCCGTGAATACCGAGCGTGAATTCGTATACAGCGCGATGAGATTAGCGGGTCTCGCACGGATCACTTCTCTGACCGATCCTATGAAGTCTCTGCACAGTCCAAGATCGTCCTGCAGAACGAGATGATGCGAACTACCACACGCCGCCTCGAGAGCTCGGCGATACGTTGGCCAGCAGCCTTCTTGATGAGTATCCTCAATAACCGCCAAGGGGATTTCAGCTTTCTCCTCGCGCAGTTGCGCGACCATCGCCTGGACCCATTTTCGGCGGTCTGCGCGATCGGGTGTGTGCTGAATCGCGATGCTGAGGTCCGTCATAGCGAATCCTAAGGGCTGCTTCAAGAAAACCGCGAGGAACCGTTGGGATCATCCTGACGGTAATAAAATTCGCGGTTAACGTAGTTTGATCTGCCACTGTCATCGCGGAACGTATTGAAGAGCACGATCACGAGCACACCCTTATTAATCCGCAGGTAAGTCTCCGCTTTCATAAAGCCAAAATCGAAAGTAGTTGCCAGCGCTACCGCGCGTTGCCCTGCTTCTTCTTCCAGATTCGCCAGCACTCTCGCCCGCGTCGGTGGCCAGGTAATTGGACCCTCCGCCCCAACGCCCACGGCGCAGACGCTAAATCCTTCGCCATCCTGTTTGATAACGATTTCCGCTATTCCTTGCGTTTCTGAGTTTGTATTCACCCACCGGCCAATCAGGATGTCGGCATTCAAGGTTCGCGTCGCGGGATCCGATAACGCCGGGTCTAAATGACAGCTTTGTTTGAACTCCAATGTCTGGGTCATGATCTTCTCAATCAGCATCGAGAGCATCGCAGGCCGCTAAAAGCGACCGTGGTCCAGGGCAAAGTACTCACGCACAAAAAACGCAACGCGGTTGCTATCGTCCTTGAAACTATGAAATTGGGCCAGGACGACCAAGCCCTTGAGGATCATTCCCTGAAGTAGTGTTTCGGCGAAGCCGAAATCGTAGCGGCACGTAAAACCAGCGGCGACTCGCGACGCCGGAGACGATCCAAAGACAGTGACGTCCGCCATTCCCCAGTCGATCAAACCATCTGGGCCAATTGCGTACGCTCGCGCCGAGAGATTCCCGTCGGACTCAGCCACCACCAGCCGCGCGACACCCTTCGTATCAGGATTCGAGTTAACCCAAGCTCCAATCAAGCCGGCACGGTCGATTGCGCGGGCCGACGCGGCGTCGATTTCCACCCGATCACAAATCTGCGCAAAATGCATCTACTACTCCGTTCACGAGGCTCTGATCCAACTACGAATCATTAGGCGATCGGAGGCATTCCCGTCGGCGATTGGCGTGCGAGCATGAATTGTGCGCCTATTGTCTGAGAAGAGTAATTCGCCTTCGAGCATCAAGAAGTCGACGGTGCGAGGCGTTGAAGAGATGACATCTTCAAAGGCGCCCAGCGAAGTAAGCATTTCATCCGAGAGCTTTGCACCCCCGGATTCCAATGCGAGATTAATTGTGTAACGACGCCAACACATACTCGATTCAGTGAGCACTGTCCGCCATTTCACACCGCCCCCGCAGTAGGAAGCCAACTGCCACGGTACAAGTTCGGTCTCCAGCCGTGTGAGTGCTTCGATTCCCAAGCGGTTTTTAACTTCGTCTCGCACGCTGTCAACGTCCAGGACTCTTGACCGACCGCCGCCGCTCGGATCTGTGCGCACGCACAGCATCGAAATCAGTTCAACCGGTGTTTCCCAGTCCGCGGTATCCGTGTGCAGTCTTTCGCTTTCGCGACCTCCTCGCGAGGAAGGAATATCGGTTGCCGGCTGAATGTAATGAACGAGTTGGGCTCGCGGCTTTTCATACGGCCGCGCCACCAATTCTCCAAAGGCCCGATTAAGGCTGACGAACAACCTGTTGCCCGCGTCGAAACGAAGGCCACGCACCAGCGCGCAGTAGGGCCACCGAACAATGCGCTCGCGAATCTGAGCGATGAGCCAATCGAAGCGATCCGGACAGGCTTCACGAATGCGGTCCCGTACAAGCCTCTGGAGAGCGGGTGAGTAGAACTCTTTGTTGTCGTATAGAGGGAGGCATTCGGCCCCTTTCAGCAAGTCGCTGGTGAGCGCGAGCGGCACTTCGATTCTTCCAGTTTCCGGAAACGGGGTGAGCATAAATCACAGCTCCCTCCGCATAATGCAGCAATGCTGCATTTCACCATTGACCGGAGGACGGATCGTCGCGCGCGGGAACTCTCGTTGCAAGAACTCCACGGTGTAGTAAACGTTATAGGTAATGCAGGTCTGAGCTTCGCTGTCCCAGACGCCATTACTATTGATATACAACTCGGTGCCGCCTACAAGAGCGCACCAGCTCGCGTCGAGACTTTGTCCCAACAAGCCATTGACATCGATAGCGGAATTCGTTTCCTGAAGCCTTTCCAACCGCCATTTCAGGTTGTTTCCCTTGTAGGTTTCGGGCCAGGCGGTGAAGTGAGGATCGATGAATGTAAAGGCCAGCGCGCCGCCAGGCGCGAGACGTGCCTGTAATTGCTCGACCAGATCGTTCATTTCCTCGCGCGTCGTGTGGGTAAAGACGGAATAAGCCAGGATCATGTCGAACTCGATCCCCATATCTGGAATCGGTAGGTCGAGGACGCCGTCGGGGTTGAAGGAACAGTTGTAGCGATTGTAATGAATCCAATGGGCCTGAGGAAATCTCTTGTAGCCCTCTTCCAATGCTTCTCGGATAACATCGACGCAGTAGTATTTTTCAGGGCGGATTACGCAAGTAGGATCCACCAATAGATTTCCTGCATTACCACCGAAATCGACCACGGTCTTATCGCTCCAATCAGGATAGTCCAGTTGTTGGTTAAAGTAGGCAAACTGTCCTGACCTGGCCAATTGAGAACGAAGCGCTCGCTGCTCGGCTGAACCCCGCCACAGATGAACTTCTTCCATTATTCACCTCTTCGCCTCGCGCGCGAAGTCCTCTGGTTTGGTTGCGAACGCGTGTTCCACCTAATAATCAATCTCGCTCAAAGAGATAATAATAGCAGGGGTATAGTCCGTGTTTTTGAACCCTTGGCGCCCCCATGTAGTTAGGCTGCTTGACTACCATTTTGTACCCGCGATCAAAAAGCAAGGGAAGATAATCAATGCTTGTATTGTCAGGCTCCCAACTCCCCAGAGCTTCACCGTTTGGTACTATGAAAAAGTATTTGATCCGATTGGCACTGACCACATCAAGCCACCACTTAATTGATCGGAGCGGGCATTCGCCAAAACTGTGCACGTTAATGGCTAAATCAACCGACTCGTTGCCCAGTTCCCCCTCTACCTCATCCAAAGGGATTACCTTGGCCTTAGACTCGCAACCTCGAAACCTCAGGTAGAATTCAGATAGAAACGTAGACTCCGGAATCGCATCGGTGCAGAGGACGGTTTCAAGTTGGGGAATGGCTTGGACAAGACGATGGGCAAGTCGACCATAGCCCGCGCCGATATCGATTATTATAGGACTATCGAGACCTGCCAGGCCAAGCGTATCGTTGAGGAAATTGATCTCGAGGGCAGCATCCAGTAATTCGCGTCCAACAAGCAGATCGCCATTGACGCTGACCAGGTAGTTTCCGAACAAGTCGTCGTCTCCTAAGGTATGTAATAGCCCAAGTTTATCGACGGACTGAACATAACGGGCTGTCAGAATGTATGAGACTTCACTGGCAGATCTGCTTTGATGAACATATACATTATCCCCTCTAAACTGATCCAGCTTCAATTCCGTCGCCAGGTAACGGTGAGACCAAAGGGAGTGATGTGATGCGGGATGGCCCACATATCTACGCTGAAGTTCTTGAAGACGTGGATTATCCTCTCGCAAGTAATCGGAAGGTCCTTCAGGGAGAACGATCTCGGAAACTAAGCCCGGGTTCCGTTTCATCCGGCTCATTGGTTATTAGCGCTGAATCTAGCGCTAGATCCCTGGTCACATGCGCTTCCGAAACATATAGATAGCGAGTTCTCAGGGGACAGCTCAACGCGTGTCACGCAGAAAACGCAGACGGTTCGCAAGTCGGCATTAGATTTCGCCACCACGGGGTATGCAACCCCATCGCTAAGGTCCCCGCAGCAAGACCGCGGGGAATAGATTTCAAGCCTCATCCCGATGATAAAGGCTCATGGCCACTGTTTTCCGAATCGGCGCATCGTCAACCAAATTGATGGGTGTAACGCAGTGCCATGACACGGACGTTTTCACAAACATCAAACATGCGTTGGGCACGAACGGAAAAGTCTCGATCACTTCAACGTCATCAAAATCGAGATACTGGTTAGAATAATTTGAGTATAAAGTTCTGTCTTTCGGCGTGCAAATTGAAGTTCCGCCTCCCCAGTCGGGGTTCCACTCTCCGTCTTTCATAAGTGAAAGCACCAAAGTAACTACCTTTCTGGGGCTGTCTGTGTGTGGACGCTGCGAACCACCATTCGTTGGAAGCGCGCTAAATTCGAATCGGGAGGTAAAACGACCAGCCAACTCACCATCCTGTATTTCTTCGCTCATATGTGAGCGAAGAAAAGACAAAACTTGCTCTCTAAAATTGATGCTCTTGATCTCAGCATAAAATTTCTGCCAGGGTGGAAAAGCCTTGATAACGTCATAATAAGATTCACCCTCGGATTCAGTGAGCAGGTATTTGTTTCCCAGCGTCTCTCTGTAACGAAACTGAGAAAGCAGGGGAAACGTCTCCGCCAGCTCGAGATAGAAAGGAGGCCACAGTAAGTCCCGGATGTAGAAAACTGTAAACGGCTCGTGCCTTACCGATACGTTGTCCCAATTGAACATTTGCATGAATTTTCATTCCCGACACGGTGGGATTCTCCAGTCGAATCGTGGACGATCACCTGTACCAATGTGCCGTCGATTACCTTCAGCACAAGCCGAACCAGACAGCCGTCGCCTGCTACGCCGCGCGATACGACTATTTAGGAACCGCTATAAATTCGCCAGGCGCAAAATGCGGCTTGCTGATCCGTTTCAGCCGGCGGCTGCGCAAGACGCAAATGGCTGCAATCTGCCGCGCCGCGCACCCGCAGCAGCGGCCTGTTTTGCTTCGTAATTCTATTGGTGACGAACCGCACAATAAATCCGATACGCGGCTCGTCAGACGTATTGGGATTCGAACCGTGCACAAGATTGCTCTGATGAAAGGACATCTCGCCTGGCTGCAATACGACATCTACCGCCTGGGATTCATCGACGGCCATTTTGACTCGCTCGCCACGCATTAACAGATTGGTATCGTTTCGAACATTGGCATGATCCAGCAAGCCCTGCTTATGCGACCCCGGGATCATGCGCATGCAACCGTTAGCGTGGTGGCTCGCCGTGAGTGCGATCCAGGCCGAGGTTGAAGGCGTTAGGTTCCAGCCGGAATAGACACTGTCCTGATGCCAGGATACGAAGCTGGTATCGCGTGGCGGCTTATAGAAAACAAGCGTACCGTCGATCAAAATATTATCTCCCAGGATGCCTTCCACTGCGTTTAAGAGCCCTTCATGAGCCACCAAACGATGGGCCCAGTTGAAAAAGAGATGAAGGCTATCGAATCGTTTGAGTGACGCTTCGCCGCAGTCAGCTGCAATCGACTCGAGCCCGCTCCGAAAAAACGATACCTCGTCAACTGAAAACGCTTTGATAGGGAAGACAATACCGTCTCTGTCATACTGACTAAGCTGTTGTCTTGAGAGGTTGTTGGACACCACAAGCACCTTCCTGCTTCTCGTACGACGAGCCGAGTGTTCCTGAGCTACAGTTCCAAGCTAGCATTCTTTTAGTTTCAATCAAAAAGAAACGAGTGTCTGACAAGAAACCCCTTATTCCTTTCCATCACTGCCATATAGGCGTCAAACGCATCCTGCGGATACTTTTTTGCTGCCAGCATCTTCTTCATTTCTCTTTCCCATTTTTTAGTGATAGCCTTATCACCGTTCATTTGCAGAAACCCGCCGACAAGCGTGTCCCAATCGCGCAGGCGTTCTATTACTCCTTGACTGAACAGCCGTTGCAAATCTGGATTGGTCAACAACTCATGCTGGGTTTTTTTATAGGCCTTTTTCAATTCGGCGCTTGCCAATGCCTGGGCTTCAGCGTCGAGGTCTTTCCCGACTCTGTAAATGCTCTGAAGGCACCCAACTTCACTGGCCGAAAATCGCTTCGGATCCGACCTATTCCACACATAACGTTCATCCAGGGTCATGTTTGGGACATCACCATGCGCGAAGAAGCGTCCGTTCTGCGGGTTGGGAATTACTAAAGCGTCGTGATCCATGAAGATGATCTTTACGTTCCATTGGCCTTTGTTCCAGAGACTTTTCAGAGCAACATTCCTGGCAACAAACGACTCGCCTCGGGTGTAACCTCTGACGGCCAATAACGTTCCCCAGAACTTCGCGATTTGTTGAAGCAAAGATTTGTAGATCTGATCAGCTCGATCGCGATTCTCCGCCACAGAAAATGCCGCCGCCAGATACTGATCATGGTTCTTATAGCGTTCACGCGGAGGCTGGTATCGCCCCAGTATCTCTTCAAGGATTGTATCCGCGAATATTTTCGCATCGTGTGTCGAGTATGCGACCCGAAGGCCTTTCTTGAAGTAACGCTCGGGCCCGTTACTTGAAAGATACGTGGCAAGCTTATCCAAGCGAAATGAGCTGGTGCCGCTAAGAAATGCTTGCGCGGGCTGAACCTGCCCGATAAACTGCGCCGTCACTCCCCAGTCACCAGGCATATCAGGCAAGTTTGTATTGCCTTCGGACTTAAACGCGGCGACGGATTCTTTCATCGCCCTTCTCATTCCACGAAATCCTTCGCCAAATATTTCCGGTCGAGTGAAATAGCTGAGGGTTCGCGCCTTGTCCTCGCGCGCTGGCAGCGAGTATACGCTCGCCCTGGAGATGTAATTACTCATCGGGGCTTCAATCCCGTGCACAAGGCGATAAATTAGAGCGAGCTTGGTGGCCTTGTTGGCCTCATAACGCAAGAGCCACTGCATGCTGCCACCGTCAAGTCGATGCGATGGAGGAACCGTGTATCCATTGCGAGCGTAAACGACGTTCAGCGAATGTTCACCTTGCCGGCCGGCCCTTTTTATCTCGAATTCTATGTCGCTGCCGGGCAGCTTAATGACCAGCACGACAGTTGTGGTTGGATATTCGACAAGAGAATTGATCTCAGAGCTGGTGGCTTCCGAAACCCAGTAGATATCCGAAGGGTCGCAAAGTCTCTTCAGCACTTTGGCCTCCAAGTCCGGCAGAAGCTTTATGGCGCGCTTCATTTCGCTTTCGACACGGCCAGGTTCTGATGTGTCCCGGTCTTTGACTCCGTCCGTAATCCGCAACTGTCTCATTATCTCGTCGACGATCTCCTCAGGCGCAAACAGATAGCGCGCAAGAGACAACTTGCAGTCGCGGCGCGACAGTTCTATGAATTCACGTAACGCCTGGCCGGAGGTTCTCTTCCCTCGAATCTGATCGTGGACGCGATTCAGTCTTTCAAGCTTGGTGCGAAACTCGCGAATGAAAGGGCGAAGCTCGGTCGTCGAGAAACCTTCCCGCAGCACCGAACTAACAACCCCAATGCTCAATCCCGGTGCGGGCTTAAGCTTTAGCTGAGCCAGTAGAAAATCAAACTGGTCCAGCTTGTCCGGATGAAGTTTCAATATCTGATGCTCGAGCATTAGTATTGCCAGCCGCCTGATATCCCAGGGAACGTCGCCCCTTTGCTTTGCTACCGCCAGAAGTCTCAGACAGAACCTGTTGCTATACTCTCTATGCCGCAGGAACTCGTCAAGTAAGTCAGCCGCTTGATGAGCGTCAGAAAACTTATTGGTGAGAAGATTGAGTAAGCGCTTTTGGCTGGAGATGCGACCGGGCCTTCCAAGATTTCTCATATGCTAGATTTAAGCTTGCCTATGACTATAGGAGAACCGTGGAAAACACGCAGGTGCCAATACACAACCCGGCATTCGCCGCCCAGGTGTGGCGGCGGACCCATCGCTCGACCAATCGATCGCTGGGTCGGTCTGACGAGTTCTTCGGTGGGCACCGCTCTGGCCTGGATGAACCAGAAAATCAAAGCTATGCCCGTGGATCTATTTAGATATTAGAATCCATTCCCCGCGGTCTTGCCGCGGGGACCGTAGCGATGGGGTTTCGCACCACGGGGCGCATACCCCATGGTGGCGAAATCTAAATTGACTTACCCACATTTCGAGCCTCTCACCACCCGTGGCTTATCGGCCTCTTACCCTGCTACCACCTTTCGCTTTGCTGCCACCTTTGAGTTTGCCGCCGCCTTTGGGCTTACCGCCGCCCATCTTCTTGCCGCCCCCCGTCTTCTTGCCGCCATCTTTCTTCTTGCCCTTACCTTTTTTCTTCTTTCCGTCAGTTCCGATGTTAAGGGCGATAATCAGCGCGTTGGCCAGCTCTTCAGCGCAATATCTCGTCAGTTGAATGGTGACTATGTCCTGTTTACCGTAGTAGTAACCGCCTTTGCCATTTTTGCCTTTACCTTTGCCAGGTTTCCCGCCGCCACCTTTGCCAGGTCTTCCGCCTCTCATAGCTTTCCTCCTAACTTTTGAAAGAGTAAGAAAAATTCGTTAACGCCGACTGCTAACCCCTTTGCGACTATGCCGTTGGGCCCAAGCGCGATCCGATTCTTTAGTAGCGAGAAGACAAATCCTTCGTGTCGAGACGCTGCTTCTCGACAACCTTCAGCTAATCCTCGGACCGAAAACTAGGGCTTGGCATCCTGGTTGATCGGCTGCCTGATGAAGCGATCGCGGTCCGGGTCCGCATCCTTCGGAGCGGGAACACGCAGGGCACGCAGCGCGGGCTTCACATCACAGGCAGCATTAGGTTGCGAGTCCTGGTTAGGCTTGCCCACCCTAAAGAGGCCCCAGGCTCCCAGGCTGGCCTGACTAGGAAGAAAGACGGTGTACAGATAATCTCCAGGCTTCCCTGATTCACCGCCAGCCTTATCAAGCACCACTTCGAAGTGATCTGTCGCACCATGATTGTCCCGCGAACCCAACCACTGCGAGAGAGTGTTTTCACCTATCTGCGTTGAATCGTTCTTATAAGGATTCCGCGGCCAAACGTGACCGTGCACCGTAAAGACCTGAGAGGTGCCGGTTCCAAACGGATGCGCCATGCGGAAGCGAACCTTATCCCCAATCTCAGCCGAAAAAATGGGTGTTTTCGGATCGCCCTTGACCAACTGGTTGGACAACATACAGGAGAAATCCTGAGTTGAATTGCCAGCATAGCGGAAGCTCTTCGGTTCCGTTCGGTAGTTGACCGCACTGCTGTTGTTACCCGAGATCTTTATGGCATCGCTAATCATTACCACAAACTCGCGGAACTTCTTCCCTGCTCCGTCTGTTACCGTTGCCGAGGCTCGGGTGAAGTCGCTGGCGCTTGACGGAGGATCGCAGCTCACCCGTATGGGATTGCCACTGCCGTCCTTTCCATCGCAGGTCCAGGTGCTGCGGGCTGGTTCAATGACCATGGAGCCGAACAGACTTCTAGGGGCATGAAACAGCGGATCGGCCGGAAATAGGTTGAGTGTGCCAAACTCGACCGGAGTGTAGTTTAGCTTGCCACTTTTATCCCGCTCGATCTTACCCGCATACCATTGATAAGTTCTGGTCTTGCCGTATTTAGCCGTCTGAGTCGGCTGGGCTTTCGTGTTGAAGCCTACATTGCTGCCCGTGCTGTTAGCCGCATCATAGGAAAGGAGCTGGGGATGCAGCCCGACCAGTCTTGATGGGGAAACACCGAAGACGGCCACCCCTGGAAGCTTGTCCATCGGCGGCGCATATGTGAGGCGCTGGTTGAATACGTCTGAATAATCAGGAATCTCATTCTTTAAGTTCACCTGAATGCAGTCTCCGGCATTGGCTCGCAGGATGAGCGGTTCAACCGGGACACCGTCTTTGAGTCTTCCCTGAGCGTCCAGATCCTCTGTCCGGACATACATGAGCCCCAGTGGCGCGGTCAGAAATTCGCTGGAAGTCCCTCGATCGTTGAAGACTATCTGCCCTTTCTTCGGATTACTACCAGGTATTGGACTGCGATCTGCCAGGGCCTTCTGCGCAGTTACAGCGCTGATGTTGAACACCTGTTGCGGCGCTCCGGCCGGGCAAGTTGCATAGCCTACGCTCGTGCTTGGTCCAATCGGGTTGTTGGGAAGCGGCACCAATTTGGTTGCCACTTTGTTCGAGTCGTAGGCGCGGAAAAGACCCCACAGGCCATTTGAGACACCGGTCTCATCGAGGCTAGGGCTGTAAAGATAATCGGCGCAGTTCCCTGGCGACATTCCGTCGGGACACTTACGACCGACGCTTGGCGCCGAAGAGGACGGCACGTTGAAGAGAAGCTCAAAGTGCTCGGAGAGTCCCATGGCCTGGACGCTGCGATAACCGGAATTCTTCCAGGACGGTTCGGCAAACCACGTCGGGCCTTCGAGGTTGAACTGATGAGCAAACATGTGCGCTCCTACCAGCAAACGAATCTGCACGTTATCACCCTGATAAGCACGCAGTAGCGGCGTAATCGGATCGCCGCTCATTTTAGCATTCGGTTGGCAATTCTCCGGCGGAGGTGCATTAGTGGGGCACGGAACAACGGCGGAGTTGAAAGCCTCCGAAGGATCGCCCGTACCGATACGGTACGGAACCGGCTCATTGAGGTAGTTAACTGACTGGCTTCCAACCGCGGCCGTGCTAACCAGCGTGGGCCCCGAAATCGGCGCGCCGACCGAGTAGGCAAAATTGATGTAGCCCTTGCTCGGGTTTGGATCCGGCTGAGAAGTGGCATCGGGAAACTTAGGAGGACCCTTGTCCCCTCTTGGTTCAGTCATATAGGCAAGCTGAAAGTCCTGAAACTCCAGAGCAAACTCGCGATAGCTGACGTCCTTATTTCGCTGCTTCGCCAGGATGTCCGCTTTCCAACTCGTGGGACCGCCGTCCGGACGCACGGGAGGTTGAGTTGTCGGGCGTCCCATGGGCGCGCCGGTCTCAGAATCACGCCAACTCGAACCTATCGGCTCAATCAGCAGACCGGCGTAGAGACCTGCCTGCTGGTGGGTGGAGGGCCCGAAGTGGTCGTGTGTAAAGACAGTTCGCATCGTGCGGTCAATATTGGAATTGTCGACCAGAGGATCCAGGTACCAGCGCTGAATAGTTGTTTGCGCGCCCCACCAGCTCTGACACTGCGGACGATTCCACGGCGTGACCTCGATATGGTTCTTTTCGAGCCACTCTTCGCAAGTCATGCAACGCTGATCCTCGGGATGTAGCTGGCAATCGAGAATCTCTGTTGGCGGAGACTTCGGTTTCAGCGGTTTTCCGGGATCATTCACAAAGCCGTTGGTTGGGCTGTTGTTGATGGCGTTGATCGCTTCCTGCACTTCTTGCGGGCTGAAGGTTCCGTCTTCGTAATTGAAGCCGTTTCCGGCGCCGTCTGAAGAGGTCACATCAAACTTTACCAGGTGGATATGCTGGCCCAGAACGTCGGTGGGCGTGCGTACCTGGAAATCATCAACGATGTAGTAGCTAGGTACCAGGTTGGTATGCCAGTACTCGATTATGTCACCGGAATTACCGCGGAAAAACAAAGGTTCCGGCTGACGCCCGGGTTTGCCGAAGGTGTAGTCGATAGTCGGCTCCACATCATTCCATAGGGTGAGAATGCGCCCCTGTGGGAAATGCCACGCGATCGGCTTCTTGTTAAAAACGAGGTTCACTTGTATCGCCGCCGCCTTGTAAGTGCGCTTGAATTGAACCTTGGTTACGGGATCAAAATTGACCGGATTCCCGTTATCGTCGATAGCCGGATCGGCGAAAGGCGCGCCCGACTGAGGACCTAGGGGCAAACCGTTGAGGACGAAACCTGTGGGCGGTGTGTTCAGGGTGCTTTGCGGAGGCGTACTGCTGGAGGATGGGCAACTGCCTGCGGTGCCATCGGGGAAGAAGGTCGGCTGACAACGTCTGCTGTGGAATTGTATGGCGACTTTCTCGACCCGGGTCCCATCTTCAGGGAGCTCCCTGGCGTTCATCGTTTGCAGGTCCTTGCTCCAGTCAGTTTTGCTGTGGCGTTCATAGGAGACCGAGCCGCCAGTCACAACGTGACGCGGCAAACCGCCATCCATGAAGCCGCCATTGACCGTGTCCGGAGCGAAGTCGAGCGGTGGATGCGGTGCGCGTGCGCCTGCGACGCCGGGAATAAAGAAAGGAAAGCCCGGGTTCTCGGTGACATTCTTCCCGTCTGGATCAGGCGTTGCCGGCGTGCCGTACACAACCTGTCCCTTATCAACGAAGACTGGCGATGGCAGGGGAGCCATCGGGATCGTCGGTAGAGGCACAATAGCCGGTATCGGCGTACCCGCCTGGATTTCGCCGTCAGGCAATGCGCGTGCGCCTTTTTTCGGGATCCCGTCTTTCAGTTCCGAGCCGCTTTCAAAGACGTCATGGGTTCGCCACATGGACCACATGCCGGCGGCAAAGTGGGGATAGAAATGGCAATGGAAGATCGAGTCGCCCACGACCTTGTTGCGGTTGCCGCTGCCGTTATAAGTCATCTCCAGCGTGTAGCTGGCGCCCGGGCTAATCATCTGGCTGTCCAGGTAACTGCTCTGATCACTGTTGGGCGATTGCAGCCACTGGTGCGCGTGCTGGTGGTGGACGTGGGTCACGCCAGTCCCGCCATGAAGGATCCTGAACTTGATGTGGTCGTTAATGTAGCTGTGATAGACATTGGACGGATCGTCCGGGAAAAACGCTTTCGTGGCCTTAGGAAGCGCAGCAAGCGTATAAGGGAAACCTGATGTTGGCGTCCTTGCATTGGCGCAGGTCGGATTGGGCGATGCTGGCGGAGTTGTGCCTTCAAAAGTTGAGGTGGTGTTGCAGGGTGGAACGAAGTTCGTGTTGGTTGCCGGGTTGAAGGGTTGGGTTGAAAGATCGTTGGAGTTTGCCGGCTTATCGACCAGCATCGCGGGGTCGCCCACCGACCATGCGCTGAGGAAGAACTCTTCAAACTTGCAGTCGACACAACTCCCCATCGGACCGACACCGATGCGATTAGCATAGACTTCGGCCGCGATCCCACCCGTGCCATAGTTGATCGCAAAAGCGTCCTTTCCGGCTGCGACCACATGTTTCATGGTCGCATCGGTGAAGACTGGGAACGCTTGCGCGGTGACCGCGTCCAAAACTTCGTGGTAAATAATCGTCACCTCGCGATAGGGTTGTTTCCTATCGGGCGCCGCCGGGTTCTCGCAAAACAGCGGATCACCTTTGCCGTTGACAGGCCCAAGCGCTGGATTGCCTTCCGCATTGCAGGGAGGCTCCGGCTTATTCGGCCCGGTGGTGCCTGCGAACCTCCCCGCTTTCGGCCCAGTAATCATGGCCGTCAAATCGCTATGGACTAATTGACGCTTGCTATTGAGCATGTTGAGGATAGGCACGTTCGCCCGCGGGTGGCCGACTGGATAGACTGCTGTGTAATCAATGATCGGGTGCCCGCCAGGAGTCATTCTCGGCCGCCCGCCGGCGCCCTTTTTTGTAGCCAGCATCAAGTCTTCGCGAGTGACCTGGCTGCGATACCACTCAGCATTCTTGGGCTGTACGTTGAGAGCGCCGAAGAGCCCGCGCTGGAGTTGGATACCCTGCGTGCTACTGTCCCCCATTGTGTATAGCAGGAACGTACCTTCTTCCTTCGCATAAAGATTGTAGACTTGTGTTTGGGGAGGTGTGGGTGGCAACGCAGCCGCGCTTGCCAGGCTTGAATTATTTTTACCCACAAACGAACCATCGTCCTGTGGGCCTGTTACCCATTGCATACCCTGCACGTGGAGAGACACCGCTGTTGTACCCGTTTTAGCCCCGGGCAGCATTTCGTTGTTCGAAAACGCGGTGGTGGGTATCGAATTCGTAAACGTGATCTTCAGGCAGTCGCCGACGTTCGCGCGCAAGACGAGCGGACGGGGCCTCTTACCTGGCCGGAGCTGCACTTGATCGCCTGTGCCGACCGTGTCACCCTTGAGAGCGAAAACCAACCCATCGGGAATTGCCGCTCCCAAGCGGTTCAGCATGATAGGCTGTGATAGGGCCACCACATCGGCAGTGATCGTTCGCTTACAGACGGATCGAGGGGCTATTTGAGCACCTGCCGGCCCAGAGATGAATAGGAATGAGAGAAACAGAATCAGCGAACTAACGAAAGGTGCCGAGGATACTCTTACGGCCAAGCCTATTTTCTCCGATTCGCCTAGCCGACGCCTACGACGAGCGCTCAAGATCATTTGACCTACCCCCTCCCCGAACCGAAGCTAACGAGGGTTAACCGCTCGTTAGTAGATTAACGTTGAAAAAGCCCAGCGAGAAAAACCGGTAAACGCCCTGTATACCTTGACGGTTAAAGCGTATCTTCTTGGTTCTTATATCTTGATAGTTAAAGCGTAGTTCTTCCAGCTTTTTATGTCAAGCACGTATTTTTGCTGAGAAGCTAACCATTCAGCCCGTTTGTTTCGATTGTATGAATAATGAGTTACAGCAGGGGTACTGTCCAAACTCGGCCTGTTAACATGTAGAATCGACGGGTACGACGCTAACGCCGAGGAGATGTGGTCGCTGCAGAGTATAAAGGTCAAGGCAGTATTCTAGGCGGCTGGTTTCATGATGGAGACTTATGGAAAACAAATCCTGCACACGTAGTCAAATCCGCGAGCCAAAATCTCGTCTCGCGACCCTATACATCCAGCTGCTCATAATGGTGGTGTCCCTTCTAGCGACACCGGCAGGCTCAAGCGGCTTGTCCGCCCCAAGCGATCGGCCCCGCCAACCACAAGAATATTTGCGCGAGGGCGTAGCGGTCGAATTCACGATTGAACCCCTCGCAGCAAGAAAAGGAAGAGCCTCTGAACTATTGGAAGGCACAGAGGCGACGATACGGTTCAAAATCACCGACACTAACGCGGGTAAGGCCCTCAGTAACCTCCGTCCTGCGGCGTGGATCGATCAGCGCGAGACCGAAAGTGCTTCGGATCCAAGGGCGTGCCGCGAAAAAGTTCAATCGTTTCTGCAACCGAGCTTCGATAAGCGCCCGGACATCGACCTCAACGCCTACTTCATTCTGGCCCTGAATCGCGAATCCAACATTTCAGTCATAGATCCACTCTCGGGTTTCGGGGGAACCAAACTCTATACCCTGGTCTCTTTGCCCGCCACTGGAGAGGATTGGGTCATAAGCGCTGATAAGAAAAGGCTTTATGTCTCCATGCCGCTCGTTAATCAAGTTGCCGTGATCGATACCCTCACCTGGAAACTGATCGCGAACATTGATGCGGGCGTGAAACCGACGCGCATTGCTTTGCAGCAGGATGGGAAATACCTGTGGGTGGGAAACGATGGACCCGAAGGCAAAGACAGCGGGGTCACTGTGATCGATACGCCAATATTGAAAGTTGCGGCTCAACTCAAGACAGGGATGGGACATCATGAAATCGCCTTCAGCGACGATGATCGCTGGGCCTTCATATCCAATAAGCAAAGCGGAACGCTGTCAGTAATAGACGTGCGCAAGCTCGCCGGGGTCACGGACATTGAGGTCGGCTCGCTGCCTACGGCATTGGCTTTTTCGCCTCTTAGCAAGGCAGTGTACGTGGCGAATGAAGGTGATGGAACGATAGTCGCGGTTGACGGGTCGCGCTTCGAGATCGTGGCCCGCATGAAAGCTCAACCCGGACTCCGTACTATACGCATCGTGCCCGATGGCCGCTTTGGCTTCGTGGTCAATCGAACGGCGAGCACGGTCACCATTTTCGATGTGTCTACGAACCGCCTGGCCCATGCTGTGCCTGTCGGGCTCGCCCCCGATCAGATTACCTTTACGAGACAATTCGCTTATGTACGCTCCGCTGACAGCGAGTTCGTCACCATGATCAAGATAACAGACCTCGGTAAGCAAGCTCAGGAAGTGGCCGTTACTCGTTTTCCCGCTGGCCAGAAGACGCCACAAGAATCGCCCTCCACGTCATACGCCGATGCAATCGTACCGGCCCCGGAGGAGGGTGCGGTGCTGGTCGCGAATCCTGGCGACAAAATGATTTACTTTTACACTGAAGGCATGGCCGCACCGATGGGTAGTTTCCAGAATTACCGGCGCGAGCCCAAAGCGGTGCTCATCTTGGATAATAGTTTGCGCGAGACACCGCCCGGAGTTTATACAACCACTGTCCGGCTCACCGGAGCGGGCCGCTACGATGTGGCATTTCTGCTGGATTCCCCGCGCCTGTTCAACTGTTTCGACCTCACCGTCGCGGAGAATCCCGACTCGCCGCGGCAAAAAGCGGTCGCACTCAAGATCGAGCCGCTCTTCAAAGGTACAAGCGTTCGTGTTGGCGCAAGCTATAAGCTGCGATTCAAGGCAAGCGACTCAGATTCCAACCAACCGCACGCAGATCTGAAGGACATGGGTGTGCTGGTATTTCTCGCGCCGGGTATCTGGCAACAACGCGAATGGGCCAAGCCGCTCGGCGATGGTGTCTATGAAATGAGCTTTTCGCCGCCGCAAGTTGGCGTGTACTATGTCTACTTCCAGTGTCCTTCGCTGGGAGTCCAACTCAACCACATACCACCCTTAACTCTGAATGCGGTCAAGGGCGACGCCGTGTCCAGAGCGAAAGCGACTGAGCCTAAAAGGCATCCGTGACGGATTATTCGCGCCTCCCAGCTTTCGTAATCAATTTAACCAGTGTAGCCGGTGGTGTGAGGCCGTAAGCTCTCGTCCAATAGCCGGTCGCATCATTACCGACAAGGATCATAGGCGTATGGTCGTTCTTGTCGCCGGCCGCGGCTCCGAGCGCTTGCAGTAACGAATCAATCTCGGCTTTGTCGCCGGTTACGAATGTCCATCCCGGTCCAGCCTTAAACTTTGCGGCAAAGTCATGCAGTCTTTCGGGAGTGTCGGTAGCAGGATCGACGCTGACGGAAATCAACCGTACCTCGAGCCCGATGCGTTCCCCCAGGTCCTGCTGGAGCTTACGAAACATTGCGGTCAAAGGGGGGCAGATGGTAGTGCAAGTGGTAAAAATAAAGTTGATGGCAACCGTCTTGCCTTTGATCAGATCGGTATAAAAACTAAGCCGCTTGCCATTCTGATCGTAGACTGCGGTATCCGGGATCCGCGGTGATGAGATAGAATCTGTATTCCCCGCCGCTGACGCCGACATCAACGCAACGAGGATCACGAGTAGTTTGATCGGCATTGATTTCTTCTTCGTCTGCGCGACTTCCTCGAGCCGTTCGTGGTCCGACTCAATCGCTGTCGATCCAACCGCTCGCGGGCAGGAACTGTTTCTTTTCCAGGTCGACGGTAACCACGTATGCACCCATTGCCCCGATGCGGCGATTGATCCCATAAGTGACTGCCGGTGTTACCCCCGTGGGATACTCATAAAGTCCTTCAAGAGCTTGTATCAGCTTTTCCCGGCTCAACTCTCTACCAGCCCGTTTCAAACCCTCGATCAATATCCTCGCGGCACTATACACTGAACGTTGCACGCCCAAATGATGCGCGGGCAGCTTGTGTTTTGCCGCGAGGGCGCGAAATTCTTCGATTCCCATTGCGGTTTGGTCGTCGGGCGATGAAGGAACGGGGAAGAATATTTTCCGGGAGAAGCTTGGAGGAGCACCAAGAATTTCATTTCCCGCAACTACTCCCGGCAAGTAAAAGGTAGGCGACCACCGCAGCTCATGAGCCGCTTGCATAAGTGCTATGGCTTCGCTGCCCGTACCTAAGAAGAAAATGACACTCTTGCTGGTCTGTTTCAACTTTGCGGCGAAGCCCGGGACATCAGAATCCGCGTGCGGATAGCCGTAAATTTCGGGTGGACCACAGCCGCTCTTTTGACATTGATCCGTGATGGCTGCAACCACACCGTTAGCCATTTCGGCGTCAGAATAGACAATCAGCACACCCGCTCGTTTAGCCGGCATTCTCCGACAAGCGAAGTTGACAAGCGCGCGAGCTTGTCCATCCACTCCCGACAGAATATAGAAGACGTGACGATTCAAAGGAAAGCCGCCCTGCGGATAGAGAGTGAGCGGACCCACCAACGGCACTTCCAAATCATCCATGAGCGCGGCGAGCTCCTTGTCGGCACCGGCGGTAAAAGCGCTCGTCATTGCGAAGATCTGTTCGTCCTGTATGAAACGCTGGACCTTCGCGCGGGTTGTTATGGGCGTATCGGACATTGCGTCGATTTTCAATTCGATTCTGCGATCGTAGATTCCGCCCCGGTTATTCACTTCTTGAAAAAAGGCCGTCGTCACCGCTGTGATGGCCTGGCCAATGCCCGCCAAGTCGGCTCTGGCCGGAATAGTAGTTCCGATCGTGATGCTGTTCTCGCGCAGTCCGGGGTCGCGGTCTTTGCCAAGTCGCTTCAGATATGCGACGAGATCTCCCAGGTCCTGTTGCGACAGTTGGTAGTGAGGCATGACATTGAGCAGTTTGTTGCCTGCCGGATCAAGACCGCGCTTAATCGCCACTTCAAGCGCGCGCTCGGTGTAAGGTGGATGCGTGCGTCCCCCTGGATGGGTGACTCCATACGGCTTTGTTAGCGCTTCCCAGGTAAGGTTCGAGGGAACGACGCCACCCTCAGGCTTACCTCGTCCATCGAGTCCGTGGCAGTTCGCGCAGGGCATCGTCCTGCCCGGCACTTCTAACGATGATTCGCCCAAATAAGCCAGAATTTCACGTCCACCGGGACTGGTGCCGTGCACATAGATTTGTTTGCCGGCCTTCTCCTGAGCCGTCAAAGGGTCCCGTGCCGCCCCACCCGCAAAGACAAGATCGCCAAATGAACCAGGGAGGATAAGGCCAACAATAATAGCCAAACAAATGATGTATGCCTGAATCCTGGTAGTGCGTGCCATATCATCCGCGGACAACCGTGAAACTGCTTAGGGAAGCACGGCTCCGACAAGAACGTTCATACGCTGCTGAACGAGGCACTGGATTGTCCGGGCGAGGCTAAGAAAGGCTTCCGGATCGACCCCGGTTGGTTCTTCGAGATCCGCGTCCGGCTGCAGGCAGCACACCTTCGCTGCGGCCCACGGGAACCTTTTGATTGCCATCTGCTGCTGTTGTTTTGTCATGCAATAGATAGCTTCGGCTTTAGCGGCAAGCTCGGTGCTTAGGTTCTGCGAACGATGTTCGAAGACCGGCACCCCTAACTGTCCCAGCGCTCGCTTCGCTCCGGTGGTCATCGGCGCGCCGGGCTCTGCCGACAAGCCGGCGCTGACGGCCTTTACTCCACTGACGCCCAGTGCTTCGAGCGGTACCTTTAGCCGCCGCGCGATCTCGGCATTGCAGATGGCCTGCGCCATCGGCGAGCGGCTGGTATTCCCGCGGCAGACGAAGACAAACAGACGCTGCAAGGCATTGGGAGGTCTTGTGTGAACCAAATGACAAGAATGAGTTCGGATGACCATCCACACCTCAGCGGAAGCTTGAAGCCTCGCTGGCGGTATGGAGCCGGGGGGTAGATGGACCCGAAACTCAGGGCCGCAATCCACTCGAGCTTCGATCTTCGAGCCGCTACGATCGAGTCGCTTCACCCGCCCATTGATCACGTTGCCGACGCCGACCATCTCGGGGCGCGCGGACGCGAGCAGGATATCGCCCGCGCGTATGCCGAGGCGAACTTCTGCCCCTGGCGCAACCCTTGTCGGAGGAGCCTCAAGCTCGATAGAGCTACCGGCTATACGGCAGGTCATAGTGCCTTTCTGCTCTTGGATCCCAACCACCGTCGCGTCAAAAAGGTTTTCGAAGCCGGCAAACTGGGCCATGGTTTCGCGACGCGGTGTGGATACAACGTCAAGAGGCGATCCTTCCGCAACAATCCGCCCCTGGTCGAGGGCAATCACCCGCTCTCCCAGGGCAAAGACCTCCTCATGATCATGGGTGACGTAGAGTACGGGGATCCGCCGTGCTTCGTTCCATCCGCGCATGTCATCGATGATCCCGGTCTTGGTGCGAACGTCCAACGAAGACAGCGGCTCATCCAGGAGCAACACGCAGGGTTCTGGGACTAGAGAACGCGCCAGCGCCACCCGCTGTTGTTCGCCTCCGGAAATCTCGCGCGGCAGCCGCTTGCGAAGGTGCGCGATCTGAAACGATTCCAGGATATTGGCCATTCGCCGTTCGCGCTCTATCGCATCCAGCCGGCGGAGGCCGTAAGCGACATTCTCTCGTACGTTTAAATGAGGAAAGAGCGCAAGGTTTTGGAAAACAAAGCCAACGCCGCGGCGCGCCGGCCCGACGCTTATTCGGCTCTCTGCGTCGAAGAGCACCCTCTCCCCGATGGCGATGCGACCCTGCTCTGGATCGGACAAGCCGGCGATGCAGCGCAGAAGCGTCGACTTTCCCGCCCCCGACGGGCCGAGAAGGATGGTGATCCCCGGCAAGACCTTGAATTCTGTTTCAAGCTCGAAACCGGAATCTTTGCATGTCGCGTAACACTTGCGCACGCGGACGTCGAGTGCGTTGCTCGCCCCCGCTCGTTGATGGGACCCTGCTACGGAACTCATGCTAACCTTCGTGCGGTTTTACGCCGAGAGGTGTGACAACGTACGCATGACCTGTAAGGCGACTGAGAAACATGGAAACCGCCACCACCGCCCCAGCCGCCAGCACCAGCCAGAAGGCTACGGGCATCGCCCCGGCGAGTCCATCCGATTGAAACTTTACCCACATATAAACCGGCAGCGAGTGAGGGTTGTAAGCCATAACGAGTGTGGCCCCGAATTCGCCTAGCGCCCGGATCCACGCGAGCGTGATCCCCGCTGCGATCCCGGGCCAAGCCAACGGCAGAGAGATCCGCCGGAAAATTTGCCAGCGCGAATCGCCCAGCGTGGCTGCTGCCTGTTCCAATTTGGAGTCCACGCTTGCGAATCCCGCGAGCGCAGAGACGACGACGAACGGCGAGGCTACAAAAAGTTGGGCCAAAACAATGCCTGCGAGGTTGTTGGTCAACTCGATATTCCTGGCATCCAGCGGCTGGCCGATCATTCCGTACGGGCCGAACATCTGCAACAGCAGAATCCCGCCAGCCAGGCCCGGCACGACCATCGGCAGAAACACCAGGCTGATCCAAAGCCTCCTGAAAGGCAGGTTGGCTCGAGCCAGCAGGTAGCCGAGCGGCACGCCCAAGAAGGTCATAACGAGGGTGGAGATGACGGAGGCGGTCACAGAAACCTTCAAGGCTTGGCGGGCATCCGGTTGGTTCAACGCGGCCATCCAGCCGGACCAGTCGGCATGCAGCAGCAGGTTCATGATCGGCAGCACGAGATCGAGCAGGAGCAGGCCGCCCAGTAGTCCGAAGGCCATAAACGTCGGGTTCAGGTGTCGGCTCATGGTTTGAATGTTCCCGAGACGAATTCGCGCAGCCCCGCCGGAACCTGCATCGCGTCTCCGCCAACCTGATGGTCGACGTTCCCGAATCCGAACTGCTTCAGTAAATTGCCCGAAGAAAGCAGGAATCGCACAAACTTCAGCGCAGCCTCGCGGTGACGTACCGCCTCTGGAATCGCTATGGTGAAAAGGATGGGCGAGCCGCTGACCTGCAGGCCGGACGACGTGGTATAGGTTTGGCGTGCATAACGGGCGGCAAAGCGGGGGTCGCCTAGGCTGATCTCGGGCGGGAGACTGATGTAAGGCAATTTATAGGCTACAACCTCATGCTGGTAAAAAACTCCGGCATCAAACTGGCCGGATTGCACTTGGACCATCAGTACGATCTCAGGGAACACCTGGGCCGGGTTCCGGGCATCGCCCAATAAACCGGGAAGCTCCGGGCGATGGTAGTGCTGGCCGGCCAGACCAAACATGAAAAGAGTCCTGTACCCCTTGGGGTCGATGCTTGGATCTCCCCGGCAAAAGCGCACGCCGGGCGTCTCCAGGACCTCATACCACGGGATCCGGTTGGCTTCTGCTGCCCTAAATTTTGCGGCGAATTTGCTGCGCGGGTTGTAGCCGAGCACCAGCTGCGAGGATGCCAGAACCATAAACCACTTTAGCATGCTCCCGTTTTGCGAACCCATCAGCACGCTTTTATTCACCGCTGGATCTGCGCTGATGAAAACATCGGGTGTCCTCAGCCGGCCGCGGATCATCTGCGCCGCGCCCAAAGATCCTTGGGCCTCACCTTGGTAGCCGTAATCCGTGGCCTTCACAAAGGCCGGGCCGACACCGTTTTCCATGACTGCTGCCAGCGAACCCGCATACAGGACGGAAACAGCGCGGTCCTGAGGGCTCGCGGGGGCCGAAACGGAAGGCCAGGCAAGCAACACGGCACAGAGCATTGCCACGGTGTGCTCACGCTTTGTGTTCATCACAACCTTTCTAGGTGACCAAGCCGCAGCGGCACATTACCTTCAGGGTCACGGTTTATGAAACGATGGGTCATGTTGCTGGCCCAGCAAGGATTTCCCAATCGTCGCCAGCACGTGATCATCATTGTCATGACGAACATAGAACGAAAGGTCGCGGTAAATCCGTTCCAGCGGACTGGGGCGGTTCAAGCTGCGCGCGCCGCATGCCTTGATGCATCGTTTCACCGCCTCTTCCGCCAGGTGTTCCATGGTATGTCGGACGCGGCTACCTGCCATCTGCGCTTCGGCGTGGCGTCCTGTTTCCCACATGCGCGCTACGTGGTGAAGCCACAAATATCCTGCTTCTACGTTGATTGCGCTCTGGGCGATGTGCTGCTGGATGTAGGGATCCGCCTCTTTGGACTGGGAGGTTACGTATTCAATTGCAAACTCGTAGGCTGCTTCTGCCGCTCCTAGAAAGGTGGCGGCATAATGGGGAATGAAGCAGGTTTGCCAGCCATCGAGAAGATACTGACCGGGGCGCCCGATCAGGTTAGCGTCCGGGATAAACGTGCGATTGAACCGCACCACATGGCTCGCAGTGCCCCGCATGCCGATGGGATCCCACCAGGAAAGATCAATGCTCAGCGACGGATCGGATAGATCGCAAGCGAGCAAGAGTTGAGACGCAACCGCGCCTGTGTTGTGTCTTGCTCCCCCCGGACCGGCCGTGCTCACTAGCAGGATGGCCCAGTGCGCGCCACCCGCGCTGGTGGCAAATGCCTTGCTCCCATCAACGATGTAGCCGCCTTCAACCTTGGTTGTCGTAGTTCCGAATCGCAACCTTTCTGAAGACGCTCGTGCCTGTGGTTCGCCGCTCCAGGCGACCCATATTTCTCCCCTGCGCACGACACCGCTGAACCAGCGTTCCTTTTGTACATGTGTCCCCATGGCGTCAATCAAGACTAGCGAATTGGTATGACCTTCCCAGCAGCGCGCCAGCGAAAGATCGGCCTTCGCGATTTCTTTGGTCATCAGCCAGAGCGTAAAGACATCTCCACGGTAAGGGCCAAGGCCCAGGCCGCCGTATTCAGAAGGCACCACCGGGGCGAGCAATCCTGCGTGGAAAAGATCGGTGAAATCCTCCGCCGGAAAAACGGCTTCTTGATCGTAGGCGCGCGCGCGAGGAGCAAAATTAAGGCGTGCCAGGTCGCGCACAGCCTTCATGCGTTTTCGCTGCGTCGAGCTGAGTTCAATGGGGATCACAAAATTGGGTTCCATCTCAGGGGCTGCATTCTAGACCTCGTGCGCGTGTAGTTGTTGTTGATGGACGAAAACCCGCCGAATACCGCAATCTCACCTCCTATGGTGGCCGACCGACCATCACCTGAAACTGCTGCACCCGAGTCAAAAAAAACTTATAGCCGTCAATTACCGTGCCGTCCCGGGGTCACGGTTTCTGAAACCAGCGGGCGTGGGGCGCCGTCCCTTGGCGATATAGACAACCACTGGATCGCGGCTCAGTGAATCGATGGCGAATGGCAGGCCTTAATTCTCCCGTGCAACCAAGAATAAGAGATCCAATGGGTTTTCTCAACGGCTCCCGCCCCCGGAAAGCGACTCTACCTCACTGCCTGGGCGTTGCAATCGGGTATCTATTAAGCATAGCCTCGAAACAGCTCACACGCGTTCTGCGGCTTCTTGATCAAGCGCCTCCACGGCGAGCCGATAGCCCGCGCGCTGGTGCGCCGCGATCGTAGCCCGTGAGAAGTCGTTGTCCTTGGACGGTGCTCCGCCTTCGCCCTCGTGGACGATGCGTGTGATGGCGAGCGGGGGTGCGTCACCCATCGTCTGGAGGTAGAGTGGGTTGTGCTTGATCTCATCGACGAGTTGCTGGTCGACCCGGCCCATGATTTCCTCAACCAGCTGCCGGTAGCGATCCAGCAGTTGCCGAAAGTGGATATCCCGCCTGATCTTCTCCGAGTAACCGATCTCCTCGCGCCGGTCCATCACCTCCACGAGGCTCCGGGGCAACGCTTTCTTGCGGGGGTAGAGATTGACGATGTAGACCTTCTTCCCGGCGCATCCCAAGCGTTCGATGACCTGGTCGAGAGGCGTATTGCTCACGATCCCCCCATCCCAATAATGCTTGTCGCCGATCGTGGTCCAAGGGAACCCGGGCGGCAGGCTGCCGCTCGCGAGGATGTGATCCGGGGTGATCTCCTGATTGTAGCTGTCGAAGGTCTCGATCTCCGCGGTCTCGACGTTTACCGCACCTACCATCAACCGGACCGGACTCTCCTTCAGCCGTTTGAAGTCGATGTAGCGCTCGAGGAGGGCTTTGACGGGCGTCGGGTCATAGAAGCTCGTCCAGTGGATGGGCCAATCGTTGGGGTACAGGATGGGCAGGAACCACCGTGGCCGAAAGAACTTGGGCGAGCCCAAGACCAGCGACTGCCAGGAGGAGAGCTGGCGCCTGAGCGTCTCATCGGGCGCCATCGGGGTATCGAGCGACAGCTCTTCCCAAAACGCCTCCAGCGCGGCGGTGGCGTTCTTCGGATTGCCGGCAATGACGGCGGCATTGAAGGCGCCGATGGAGATCCCGGCCACCAGATCGGGATGGATCCCCCGCTGCTCGAGCGCCCGCACCACCCCGCACTCGAAGGCCCCAAGTGCGCCACCGCCCTGTAGAATCAACACGGTCTGCACCGACAACTTGGCAAGCGGGAACGCCGTATCCGCGAGCCTCTCGGCCGCGTCGGTAAGATTGGTATGGTTCAAGATCAGCGATTCGGCGGCTTGAGCTTCTTCAGTCGGGCGTTTGAGAAGGAACATCGCCCGGAGCCGGACCTCCTCGCTTGCCCGGCCGCTCTCTCGATCCAGGTAGAGCACGCCGAAGGAGAGATCTCGAGGCGCGCCGCGGAGAACGCGCGTCTTGACCTCGGCGGTGTCGCCGAGGAAGTTGAACGAAAGGTCGAAGACGCTGGAGTAGAAAAAGGAGACGGCGCGGTATCCTTCCCGCCGTCCGAGCATGTTGAGCGCGGCGAGACGGCCCTGCTTGGCGGCGTTGTCCCAATGCTCGACGCGCCGATACCGGCGGAATATGGGGTCGAAGAAGCGGGCGACGTCGCCCGCGGCGTAGATGCCGACGTGGCTTGTCTCCAAGTATTGGTTAACCAAGACTCCGTGTTCGAGCTTGATACCGCTGCCTACAATGAACCCGAGATCGGGCGCGACGCCAATACCCACCGCGGCCAGATCGCAAGCGATCTTCTTGCCCGAGCTCGTGATCAGGCGCTGAACGTGCCCCCGCCCGGTAAAGGCTTTGACCGTCTCGTTAAAGAGGATGGCGACGCCGCGGTCGCGGTAGTAGTCGGCGAAGAAGGTCGAGACCTCGGGCGAATCGAGCCGACTATAGAGCCGGTCTTCGCGGGCGATGAGCGTGGTTTCGATCCCCTGCTCGGCGAAGCTGGCCGCAAGCTCCATCGCGATGAAGCTCGCCCCGATCACGGCGGCCCGTTTGGCGTTCGCCATGGCTTGCTTCAAGTCCTCGGCATCCGCGAGCGTACGCAAATAAAAGACCCCGGGCAGATCGGCGCCCGGGGCCTCGATTCGATGCGGGCGGCAACCCGTCGCGATGAGGACTTTCCGGTAGTTGAAATCACCGGCGCGGTCGGTGCGCACGCATCTATGCTCGGGCTCGATGCTGACGGCCCGCGTATCGAGCAAGACCTGTACGTCCTGATCCCGAAAGTAGTCCTCTTTGAGGACCGGAAGGCTCTCCGGCGTTTGCTTGCCCAACAAGAAGCTCTTGGTGAGCGGCGGGCGATGATACGGTAGGAGCGGCTCCGCGGCGACGATGGCCACGGAGCCATTGGCTCCTTGCTCTCTCAGAGTCTTGGCGGCGGTTGCGCTGGCGAGCCCGCCGCCGATGAGCAAGAAATCGACCTCGATCGCCATAAGCCCAGGCTAGTGCGCAGCAAGAATAGTGTAAGAAAGGGGCCAGGATACCTCACCTCGCCGATTCTGTCCTAATCACCGGCCTGAAGCGTCACGGAGGAATCGGTCAGTTGCGGTTCTCTCAGCTCCAGACCCGATTCGCTCGAGCACATAGCGTGTCATGCCAAGTGCGAGTTCGTGCTCGCCCATAAACACCTTCCCGGCATTCTCCGTTTGGAGAAGCCCTGCCTCTTCTTCGGTATGAGTACGCACGACCGTCTCGACAGCCGGGTTGAGTGCGTGTGCGATCTCGATCATTTGGCGGGCGTGAAACGTATCCGGAGTGGCGATTACCAACATACGCGCCCGCGCGATATGCGCCTGAATGAGCACCGGCGGATCGGAGGCATCACCGGAGACGGCCGGCACGCCGCGTTCGCGTAGCCGCTCGACAAGCTCACGATTCTGCTCGGCCACGACGAACGGCACGCCGCGCTCAGTCAGCGCTTCACCAATCCGCCGTCCCACGCGGCCATAGCCCACCAGTACGATATGCCCGGTGAGGCGATTCTGGTCGACAGTCATCGGAAGCTCTGCGAGCGGGTCGTTGGACCGCTCCAGGGCGCGGGCAAGTTTCGAGCGCGATCGAATCCGGACTTGCGCAGGCTCAAGCACCTGGAACACCAGAGGATTGAGTGCGATCGAGATCAGCGCCCCTGCCAGAATGAGGCTTTGGCCTTCCACCGGCAGGAGCCCTAGGGAAACGCCCAGACCTGTCAGGATGAATGAGAATTCACCGATCTGGGCCAGGCTCGCCGAGACCGTAAGCGCCGTGTTGAGTGGGTAGCGAAAGGCAAGGACGAGAAGGAAAGCGGCCAGGAACTTGCCGAAGACGATGATCGCGACGGTTACGAACACCTGTAGCGGCTGGCGGATCAGGACCTCTGGATCGAACAGCATTCCAACCGATACGAAGAACAGAACCGAGAACGCATCCCTGAGCGGTAAGGACTCTTCGGCTGCCCGATAGCTCAGATCGGATTCTCTCATGACCATCCCAGCAAAAAAGGCCCCTAGTGCGAAGGAAACGCCGAAAAGTTCGGCGGAGCCATAGGCGATGCCAACAGCGGCCGCAACGACGCACAACGTAAAAAGCTCTCGCGAACCGGTACGAGCGACCTGCCAGAGAAACCATGGGAAGAGGCGGCGACCGACAACGAGCATGAGTACGACAAAGACCGCGACTTGACCGAGCGTAAACCCAAGCGTTTGCAGCAAATCCCGATCGGAAGTGCCTTCGGTAAGACCGCTTGCATGGCCACCGAGCCACTCGGACAGCGGTGGCAGCAACACCAGGACCAGAACCATCACGAGGTCTTCGACCACCAGCCACCCGATCGCGATGCGGCCGTTGACAGACTCTAACATGCCGCGATTCTCCAGCGCTCTGAGGAGGACGACCGTGCTCGCCACCGAGAGCGCAAGACCGAACACAATGCCTGCGCCAAAGCTCCAACCCCAAAGGGTTGTGACAGCCATACCGAGCGCGGTCGCAACCGCAATCTGGGCAATTGCGCCCGGCAAGGCGATCCGGCGAACCGCCAATAAGTCATCGAAGGAAAAGTGCAAGCCGACGCCGAACATCAGCAGCATCACACCGATGTCGGCGAGTTGACGTGACAGCTCAACGTCGGCGACGAAGCCCGGCGTCGCGGGGCCAAGCAATATGCCGGCGATCAGGTAACCGACCAGCACCGGCAGCTTCAGGCGTGCAGCGATAAAGCCCATAATCAGGGCAAGGCCCAAGCCGGCGGCAATCGTGGTGATCAGGGTGACGCTATGAGGCACGTGTTTCTTCTCCAGAAATTAGGGAACCTTATTAGCACTATGCTTCAGCCAATCTCAATCATGCCTCAGCGCATGGGCCGATGCGGACTGCGGCGCGGCGGTAGAAGCGGTTTACATTTCGGCGGGATAATGATGAGCATAATTGTGAAAGGCGCTATGAAGGCGGCGGCCGGCCAGCTACCGCCCAACGACCACCACAATCAGCCCGGCTAGGCGCGGGTTTTTATTTTTTCTGGACAGCAATAAAAACCCTTATACATCCTAACCAAATACACACATTGACACAACAAAGCAACGCGAAAGCAGGCTGTCAGGAACACTAACAGGGTACGGACAAGGGTAGCGATGATGGAATGACCTCACGGGTGCCGAGGACTTTACAACCAACGTACACGTAATGCTGTGACCAAGCTATATTGGGCGATTATTCTAAGGAGGAGTGACTATGGCACCATCTCCCGGTTTCGCACGTCCACCGACGCGATGTCCTGATCGCGCTCGATCTCGAAGGTGACGGTGAGCGTCGTCTGCGCATCGTTTGATCTCAAGGAAGACATGTAGAGCATGCTTTCCGCCCCGTTCACCTGCTGTTCGATCGGCGTCGAAACCGATTCTTCCACCACTTCGTTGGCGCCGAGATAGTTCGTTTGCACCCGCACCGTCGGCGGCGCGATCCTCGGGTATTGCCCGATGGGCAGGTCGAGCAACGCGATGGCCCCGACCAGGGTGATAAAATCGACAGCACCGCGGCAAAGATCGGACGCTCGATGAAGAAGTTCGCGAACACGGCTAGTAGTGCGTCTTATATAGACGTTTACGACTTGAATTCCAAGAACGACCGTCATGCCAGCGGAAGCTGGCATCCACGAAACGGGCATAAATCCTGGATACCTGCTTTCGAATATCCGACACAAAAAAATTATTGCCGGATATGGATGGGCGGCGCGAGGGACGAGTTTCACAGGGTTTTCGGTGACTGCACAGATTCTATTCTAACCACCGGCCTGGAGCGTCACGGTGAGGTCGGTCTTGCCGCCCTCGCGGAGCACCGTTACCCGCACCGCATCGCCCAACCGAAAATCGTCGAGCCGCCCGAGCAATTTCGCGACGCTGTCGACTGGCTTGTCATCCAAAGCGACGATGATGTCGCCGGGCGTAATGCCCTCGGCATCGATGCGAGCGCCCTGCATGCCGGCTGCCTCGGCGGCCGAGCCGGGCATGACCCTGAGCACGAGCACGCCTTCGACGCCCAGCTTCTGCGTCACCTGGCGGTTCAGGTCCTCGTCTACTTCGATCCCGAGCGCGGGACGCACGTACTTGCCGCTCGCGATGAGCTCCGGCACGACGCGGTTCACGGTGTCGACGGGCACGGCGAAGCCTATCCCGGCAAAGGACCCGGAGGGGCTGAAGATGGCCGTGTTGATCCCGATGAGCCGACCGGCCGAATCGAGCAAGGGGCCGCCGGAGTTGCCCGGGTTGATGGCGGCGTCGGTCTGGATCAGGTGCTCGATGACGCCGCCCTGATCGGAGGGCAGGGAGCGGTCGAGCGCCGAGACGATCCCGGTCGTCAAGGTCCAGTCGAGGCCGAAGGGGTTGCCGATGGCGAACACCTTCTGCCCGACCTTGAGGTTCTGGCTCGTGCCGAGGAGCACGGGCGGCGGGCGGTTGAAGGCCACCCCGATGCGCAGCACCGCGAGGTCGTGGGCCTGACTCGCCCCGACCAGCCCCGCGCTATAGTCACGCCCATCGCTCAACCTCACCTGCGCCCCCGAGGCGTTCGCCACCACATGGTAGTTGGTCACTACGTGCCCGCGCTCGTCCCAGATGAAGCCCGAGCCCGTGCCTTTCGGGATGCTGAAGATGTTGCGAGTCCAGGGGTCCATCACCCGTTCGCGGGTCGTGATGTAGACCACCGAGCCTTTGGCCTTCTCGAAGAGCTCGATCGTTGTCTTCTCCTCGGCGGCGAGATCGCCGCGCGGGGTGACCACCCGCGGGGTCGCGTCCACGCCCGAGATCGTCCGCTCGATCGAGGGAAAAGCTTGCCAGAGGAGCAGCAGAGCGGCCGCGGCAACAGTAACCCAGAGAAGACGGGAGAGGAATGGATCTCGGCTAGTGTTCATGGCGGTTCTTCACTTCTGTCACAAATGAGGCCTTTTCTGTCGGCCCGAAATTGGCCGCTCGCCCGACAACCTGGTCATATATGCATCTCTGTCTTCACCTTTCCGCGGAATACCCAGTACGACCAGCCGGTGTACATCAAGATGATCGGCAGCAGAAACAGTGTACCGATGAGCAGAAACGCCTGCGACTGCGGCGCGGCGGCTGCGTCCCACAGCGTGATCGCCGGCGGCACGATGTACGGGAAGAGGCTGATCGCAAGCCCGAGATAGCAGGTCGCGAACAGCCCCATCGCGGCGAGGAACGGCGCGGCGTCGCGCCCGCGCGCAAGCGACCGCCACAACCACCAGGCGATCGCTGCGGTTGCGATCGGCACCGGAGCGAGGAAGGCGAGGTTAGGCCACGAGAACCAGCGCGCGGCGATTCGGGTGTCGAGGAACGGCGTCCAAAGACTCACCATGCCGATGAAAGCAAGCGCGCCGAAGAGTCCCACCCGCGCTTTCGTGCGCGCCCAGTCCTGCAGCGCGCCTTCGGTCTTCATCACCAGCCACGTCGCACCGAGCAAGAGGTAGCCGAAGACGAGCCCGACGCCCACCGCGAGCACGAAGGGGTGCACCCAGTCCCAACTCGTCCCGGCATACTGCCGTCCGCTCACCGCGAACCCCAGCACGAACTTTCCAAGCACGCAGCCCTGGGCGAAGGTCGCGATGAGCGAGCCCCAGAAGAACGCATGGTCCCAGCGTTTGCTGGTCGTGCGCGTGGCTGGCCGGAGCTCGAAGGCGACGCCGCGGAAGACGAGGCCCAGTACCATCGCGAGGAGCGGAAAGTAAAGCGCCGGGAAGATGATCGCGAAGGCGAGCGGGAAGGCCGCGAACAGCGCCAATCCTCCGAGCACGAGCCAGGTTTCGTTTCCGTCCCAGATGGGCGCCACCGAGGCCATCATCAGATCGCGCGCGCGATCCCCGGGCGCGAAGGGGAAGAGGATCCCGACGCCGAGGTCGAAGCCGTCCAGTAGTACATACATGAAAACCCCGAAGGCGAGGATGACCGTCCAGATAGGTACGAGGTCGAGGGCCATGGGAGATCTCACTCAGAAGCCCGACCGGTGGCCGCCGACAACGGCCGGGCCGGGCGCTGTTCGGGCCGCAGCTCCTGCCTCTCGAGCGGTTCCGGGAGCCCTTGCCGCACCAGGCGCACGAAGTAGTTAACGCCGGCGCCAAAGACGACGGTGTACACCGCGATGTAGGTGAGGAGCGACGCCAAAACGTCGCCGCCCGTAAGCGTCGGCGTCACCGCGTCCGCGGTGCGCAGGAGTCCGTAGACCACATAGGGCTGCCGGCCGACCTCGGTGGTGATCCAGCCGGCGGTCACGGCGACATAACCGGTCGGGATCGCCCAGGTGGCCGCGCGCAGGAACGCCGGGGTGGCGAAGAGCCGCTTGCGCCAGGCGAGCCACCATGCCCAGGCCGTGAGCGCGAACATGATCGCCCACATGCCGACCATCACCCGGAAGCCGAAGAACACCGGCGCGACCGGCGGGCGGTCCGCCGGAGCGAAGTCCTTGAGCCCGCGAACCACGCCATCCCAACTATGGGTGAGATAGAGGCTCCCGAGCTTGGGGATCGACAGCTCGGCGCGGTTCCTCTCGGCAGTCTCATCGGGAAGCGCAAACAACACCGCCGGCGCCCCGGCGCGCGTCTCCCACAGGCTCTCCATCGCCGCCAGTTTCTGCGGCTGATGCTCGAGCGTATTCAACCCGTGCAGATCGCCGAGCAACGCCTGCGCAGGCACCAGCACCGAGGCGAGGATCACGCCCATGGCGATCATGACCTTCGCCTCCTCGAGGTAGCGGCCGTGGCGTAGATACCAGGCCGCGATCCCGATCACCGTGAACGCGGTGGTGAGATAGGCGGCAGTTACCGTATGCAGCAACCGATACGGGAACGACGGGTTGAAGATAACCGCCAGCCAGTCGGTCGGCACGAACCGTCCGTCGATGATCTCGTAGCCGGCGGGCGTCTGCATCCAACTGTTCGCCGCCAGGATCCAGAACGCGCTGAGGAGCGTCCCGACCGCGACCATCAGCGCGGAGACGCAATGCGCCCACTGCGGGACGAGCTTGCGCCCGAAAAGCAGCACGCCGAGGAACCCCGCCTCCAGGAAAAACGCCATCAAGGCCTCGTAGGCCATGAGCGGGCCGACGATGTTCGCGGTGGCGTCCGAGTAACGGCTCCAGTTGGAGCCGAGCTGGTAGGGCAAGACGATCCCCGATACCACACCCATGCCGAACGCCACGGCGAAGATCCTGATCCAGAAGGTCGAGATCCGGAGATAGACCTGCTTCTTTGTCGCCAGGAGCAGCCCTTCCAGCACCGCGATGTAGGACGCTAACCCAATCGTGAACGCTGGCAGCAGGAAGTGAAAGGCGATGACGAAGGCGAATTGGAGACGCGAAAGAATAAGGGGATCTAAACTCATCGGCATCTCCTTCCAAGCTCACCCCCACCCATTCCCTTCCCCGAGGAGGACGATGAGGGTGGGGTCAACGTCGAGCCAGATCATAACGCATCCGGCTAATCTTACCTAATCAGCAAGGCTATTGTATCGCTCTTTCTCGCGACGACCGACCGCTGCAGCACCGATGCCGCGCCATCCGGTCAGTCCCGCACCCAGTCTTCGACCACGCGCCGTGGGAGGTGGGGTGTCTCCGTCAGCGGCGGGTGCCGGCGCCCGGTCAATACCGCATGACAGACCCGCAAGGTCTCGATCACAAGCACCCAGGTGGTGACGAGGAACAACGCCGTCAAGGCGGCATCCAGTTGGTCATTGAAGATAAGCTGCGGCGCCTGCGCTGCCGTGTCGGGGGCTAGCAGGCCGCGACTCAATTGCTCACCGAGCTCGCGCGCATGGGCGAGGAACCCGACCCGCGGTTCGGGGCTGAAAAGCTTTTCCCAAGCCGCGGCGCTGGTCACGGTGACCAGCCACGTCAGAGGCAGCGCGGTCACCCACGCGTACCGCGCCCGTCCAGACTTGACCAAGATGGTAGTCGCGACGCAAAGCGCGATCGCGGCCAGCATTTGATTCGAGATCCCGAAGAGCGGCCAGAGACTGTTGATTCCGCCTAAGGGATCGATCGTGCCGATATACAGGAAATAGCCCCAGCCGCCGACCACGAGCGCGCTCGTCAGCCAGACACTCGGATACCAACTGGTCCGCCCTAAGGCCGGAATGAGGTTTCCCAGGAGGTCTTGGAGCATGAAGCGCGCGCAACGGGTACCCGCGTCCAAGGTGGTCAAGATAAATAGCGCTTCGAACATGATCGCGAAGTGATACCACACGGCCAGAAGACCGCCACCGAAGGTGCTGGAAAAAATGCTGGCCATGCCTACGGCCAAGGACGGGGCGCCGCCGGTGCGCGCGAACAGCGTCGCCTCCCCCATCGACGCCGCCAGCGATTGCATTTGTTCCACCGTCACCGGGAACCCCCAGCTCGTGATCGTGGCCACGGCCTCAGCCGCTTGCGCCCCGACGACACCCGCCGGGCTATTGATGGCGAAATACACCCCGGGTTCCAATACGGTGGCCGCCACCATCGCCATAATTCCGACGAAGGACTCCATCATCATCGCGCCGTAACCGATGAAACGCACATCCCGCTCGTTGGTGAGGAGCTTCGGCGTCGTTCCCGAGGCGACAAGCGAGTGAAACCCCGAGATCGCGCCGCAGGCAATCGTGATAAAGACAAACGGAAACAGTTTGCCCCCGAAGATGGGGCCCGTGCCATCGATGAATTGCGTGAGCGCAGGCATCTTGACCTCGGGCTGGAGCACCACGATCGCCACGGCCAGCGCCGCGATGGTTCCGATCTTCATAAATGTCGATAAGTAATCGCGCGGCGCGAGCAATAGCCAGACCGGAAGAACCGAGGCCGCAAAGCCGTAGGCGATGACCAGGAGTGCCAGGCTCGGAGCGTCGTAATCGAACCAAACGCGTAGCCAGGGCTGTGCATCTATCCAGCCTCCGCCCAGAACCGCGAGCAGCAGCAAGATCACACCGAGGCAAGTCCCTTCGAGCACCCGTCCGGGCCGGATACCGCGCATATAAGCGCCCATCAACAAGGCGATCGGGATCGTCGCGGCGACGGTGCTGGTGGCCCACGGGCTATGTTTCATCGCGTTGACGACGACCAGCCCGAGGACGGCGATGAGAATAATCATGATGGCCATGACACCCGCGAGCGCCACCGCTCCGCCGACCGGTCCAAGCTCATCGCGGGCCATCTGTCCGAGCGAGCGGCCATCGCGCCGGGTCGAGAAAAACAAGATCACGAAATCCTGTACGCAGCCCCCGAGCACCGCCCCGACCAAAATCCATAAGGTGCCGGGCAGGTAACCGAACTGCGCCGCTAGGGTCGGCCCGATGAGGGGGCCCGGACCCGCGATAGCCGCAAAGTGGTGCCCGAAAACGATCCATTTATGGGTGGGGACAAAGTCGCGGCCATCGTTAAACCGTTCAGCCGGGGTCGCGCGCGTGCCATCCAAAACCAGCACCTTGGCGGCGATAAAGGCGCCGTAGAAGCGGTAACCGAGTGCATAGATGCACAGTGCGGCGACGATGAACCACAGGCCGTTGATCGCTTCTCCTCGATGCAGCGCGATACCGCCTACCGCGCTCGCCCCGAGGACGGAAACTCCCAGCCACAGGGATGCCTGCCAGATCACGCGCGCAGATAGTTTACGGTCGCGATGCGTTTTCTGGTTCATGAGCTTCAGTGGTTTAATGACCGGCGTTTTGGCACCGTTAGGAACGCTAGCCCAAGACCGCGATGAGATAGGCAGCGTAGAGGCTACCGTTAATGATGAGCTGCCAGACGTAGAGCCTCCCCACCCCGACCGCCAGCCTCAGCCATAGGGCCGCGACGAAGGCGACGAGCACCCCCGTGATTACCTCCAGGCGCAAATCCCAGGGTGTCAACAGGATGCCGATGGCCGGAAGAATGGTACCCTGAAACACCATTGCGC